>JAZNLA010000051.1:0-3526 GCA_045578845.1 Acutalibacteraceae bacterium
TTGAAGACCTGCTCGACATCACACGAATTTTACGTGAACCAGACGGTTGTCCGTGGGATAAGGAACAAACTCATAAATCTATTCGTAAAGATTTATTAGAGGAAGCATACGAAGTAGCCGATGCTATTGACTCAGATGACAATGATGCCTTGTGTGAAGAACTCGGCGACCTGCTTTTACAGGTTACCATGCATTCACAAATGGCGACCGAAAACAGTGATTTTGATTTTAATGACGTTGCCGACGGAATTTGTAAAAAGTTAATTTTACGTCATCCTCACGTATTCGGATCTGTTAACGTAGAAAACACCGAAGAAGTACTGTATAATTGGGATAACATTAAACGTGATGAAAAACACCAAGAAAGTTATACCGATACTTTACTAAGTGTCCCTAAAGCGTTTCCCGCTTTAATGCGTGCAGGAAAAGTTCAAAAACGTGCTTCTAAAGCCGGTTTTGACTGGGACTCTGTAGACGGTGCATATTCAAAACTGCACGAAGAAATTATAGAACTCGAAAACGCTATAAAAAATCAAAATAATGACGAAATAACCGAAGAGTTCGGCGACCTTTTGTTTGCTGCAGTGAATGTATCTAGATTTTTAAAAATCGACCCTGAATTTTCTTTAAATAATGCTACCGAAAAATTCATTCGCAGATTTGCCGCCGTTGAGAATGAAGTTTTAAAAAGCGGCAAAGATATGAAAGATTTATCACTTACGGAACTTGATAATATTTGGAATAGTATCAAGCACAATATTTAGTTTCAATATCGGGTTGTTACCCGTTTGAATAAAAATAAGGAGGATGTTCAAGATGAACAAAACAGAATTCGTTGCAGCTATTGCCGAAAAGGCAGGCCTCAGCAAGAAAGATGCTGACAAGGCACTCGGTGCTCTCATTGAAACCGTTACCGAAACTCTTAAGAGCGGTGACAAAATCCAACTCGTAGGCTTCGGTACTTTCGAAGTTCGTGAGCGTCCGGCAAGAACCGGCAGAAATCCCCGCACTAAGGAAACTATTACTATTCCTGCAACCAAAGTTCCTGCATTCAAGGCAGGTCAAGGTTTAAAGAAAGCAATTTCTAAGTAATCACGAAAAAGGCCGCTTCAAGCGGCTTTTTTACTTTTTAAAGGAGTTATTATGCGACTTGACAAATATTTAAAGGTGTCCAGAATTATAAAACGCAGAACTATTGCCAATGAAGCCTGTGATGCGGGCAGAGTTACGGTCAATGGTAAAGTTGCTCGTGCATCGTATGACGTAGAAATCGGAGATGTACTTGAAATTACATTCGGCACAAGAACGGTCAAAGCCGAAGTTATAAATGTTGTCGAAACAGTAAAAAAAGACGAGGCCGCTCTAATGTATAAAATTATTTAAATGTAATTATTAAATCCTTTTGTTCATAATTATTACTATGATTATTTTAAGGGTGATATTATGAACGAATTGGTAAAAGGAAATCATGGAATTATACTTGAAAACCGTTCAAAAATGGCGGTTTCAGGTGTTTTAGATGTTATTAGTTTTGACGACCAAACGGTTATTTTAAGTACCGAACTCGGAGAATTGACCGTTAAGGGTGATAGTTTAAAGGTGCAAAGTTTTGCTACCGAAACAAAAAACCTTTCAATAGAAGGTACAGTTTATGCATTAGCGTACACAAGCACCAAAAAGAAAAGTGTTGTAGGCAGACTGTTCGCTTGATGTATTTTATTGATGTTTCTGCACAATTGATTACTTTTCTTTTATCAATTCTTCTCGGTGCAATTATGTGCGTTTGTTATGATTTACTTCGTGCTATGCATAAAGCATTTTTAAAAGGCTTTTTTGAAGTACTTATAACCGATATTTTGTTTTGGATTATTTGGGGTTTTATAACCTTTTGCTTTCTCATAATCAACTGCGGCGGCGAAGTACGACTTTATGTTCTTATAGGTTTATCAATCGGTTTTATCACTGTAAGAATGTTATTATCAAGATACATATTGAAATTTTTTAATTTGTGTTTTTGTGTAATTTATAAAATTTTGCATTTTATATCTGCTTTTTTATGCCGTATTTTTGTACCTATGAACAAATATTTTAAAAAAATCGCCATAAACACAAAAAAGGTCTTGCAAGAAAGGATTAACCTGTTGTATAATCATGTAAACACTAAAAACAAATAAATTATTAGGAGTATTAAATTGGCTACTGCAACCAAACGCCGTGGAAGTTTTATTTTAAGAATAGTACTTACACTTTTTGCTCTGTGGATGATTATTTATTTAGGCGGATTGATTAAAGATTTTACGTCTATGAAAAATGAACTTGCGGCTGCTACCGCACGCCGTGATGAGTTGGCTTTAGACGTTGCCGAAAAATCCAAACTTCTCGAAACGGGTGACGATATTGACTTTATCGAACGTGCAGCAAGAGAAAAGTTGGGTTTTGTATATGCAGACGAGCACGTCTACATAGATATTTCGGGTGACTAAGGTTTATCAAGGGTTATTATTTGGAGGATAGTTTTTTCTATGCAAATTGAGGTTGGACAAATTGTTGAGGGCAAGGTTACCGGTATTACAAATTTCGGTGTTTTTGTCGATTTAGGTAATGATACATCAGGTCTTGTTCACATTTCGGAAATAGCACAAACATATGTAAACGATGTAAATGAGTATGTTAAGGTTAATGACATCGTAAAAATGAAGGTATTAAGTATTTCGGAAGACGGGAAAATCAGTTTAAGTATAAAAAAGGCTGAAGAGCCTAAACAAAAACCCCGTTCTTTCGATAAAGACAAAAGACCTCAAAGAGGACCGCGTCTTGACAATAAAGAACGCAACACTGCATCATTTTCAACCGCAGTTTGGACACCTAAAAAAAGTGAGTCTGCCTCTTTTGAAGATATGATGGCAAAATTCAAACAGACAAGCGACGAAAAGTTTTCGGATTTAAAGCGTAAGAATCCCGAAACACGCCGCAGTAAAAGAACAACCGTAAAATAATATTTAAAAGGCAGACTCTGTCTGCCTTTTTTAAAATTTTGGAGTAAAACATGATAAAAGAAATTGATGTTTCCGTAATTCGTGATACAATAAAAAAACTTTGTATAGACGCTAATAAAACACTGCCTAAAAGTGTCACTGATGCTGTATGCTCGGCAAAATGTTTTGAAACAAATACTTTAGGTAAGGAAATATTAAATGACATTATTGAAAATATTTCCGTCGCTAAAGAATTAGATATTCCGATTTGCCAAGATACAGGTATTGCCGTTGTATTTTTGGAAATAGGACAAGATGTTCACTTTACGGGCGGTTTACTGACCGATGCAGTAAATGAAGGTGTACGCCTCGGCTACGCAGAAGGACTTTTACGCAAATCAATTGTAAATGACCCGCTTAACCGAGTTAATACCAACGACAATACTCCTGCAATTATTCATACCGAAATCGTAAACGGTGACAACGTAAAGATAACGGTCGCACCAAAAGGTTTCGGCAGTGAAAACATGAGCAGTATAAAGATGTTAACA
>JAZNLA010000052.1:0-3365 GCA_045578845.1 Acutalibacteraceae bacterium
GCCGACGGCAGCCTTACGCCGAAGATCAAGATCAGCGAAAATGTCGCGAAGATCACGACGCCCTGCTTCAAGGAAGTATGGAGAATTTTCGACAGAGAAACGGACAAGGCAATCGCCGATGTGATCACGCTGTTTGATGAAGTGATCGACGATAAAAAGCCGTACACGATCTTTGACCCGAACCACACCTGGAAGCGTAAGACGATCGAGAACTTCCGCGCCGTCAAGCTTCGCACACAGATCTTCAAGAACGGTGAATGTCTCTATCAGCCGCGTGCATTAAGTGCCGTTCGCGCATATTGCCTCGCGCAGATCGATACACTGTGGGAAGAAGTTACCCGTTTTGAGAATCCGCACACGTACTACGTCGATCTCTCTCAGGCGCTCTGGGATGAGAAGAATCGTTTGCTGTCGGAAAATCACTACTAATTTTTATATTGTTTATTTGCGAGTAAGCCGGACAGCTGCGGGTGTACGCCGAAAGGCCGCACCTGAGGAAAGTCCGAGCTCCACAGGGCGAGAATAACGGCTAACGGCCGCCGGGGGCGACCCCAGGGACAGTGCAACAGAGATATACCGCCGATTTATCGGTAAGGGTGGAAAGGCGAGGTAAGAGCTCACCGGCTGACGGGGAACCGTACAGCCCTGTAAACCCTATCCGAAGCAACATCAACTGCGGCTATACATCGGCCCGATGTGCCGCGAAAGATGGCGTGAGCGTTGCGGTAACGCACCGCCAAGAAAGATGGTCGTCTGAAAGAACAGAACCCGGCTTACAGACCCGCTCATTATAGAAATAAAAAAACAGTCTTAGAGACACCTTCCGTAAGGAAGGTGCCTCAGTTATATTCGCCTTGCGGCAGTTTAGGTGGCGAATATAATATAACTGAAACGCAAGGCGTTTCAATAAAACTTCCCGAAAGGGAAATAACACTTCATACGCAGTATGAAATATAACTTGTTGTCTTAAGTTTTAGCGAGCATCGGATTTTGATACCAAAATCCGTTATTTTTATTTTCGGGCAGAAAAAAGGAAGTAGAAACCATAAATTTCTACTTCCTTATATAGCCTCTTCCTACGGCTGTTTTTTATTTTTTCTTGACATGAATTGAAAATATAGTTATAATGTATTAGATATACGGTATAATACCGATAATATGACTTTTGAAAGGTGAAAAAATATGGCAAAGGCTGTTCTTTTAACATCTGAAGGTTTAACTACACTTCAAGCAGAGTTGGAAAAACTCAAAACTGTTACCCGTAACGAGATTGCGGAAAAAATCAAAATTGCCCGCGGATTCGGTGACCTCTCCGAAAACAGCGAATACGACGAGGCTAAGAACGAACAGGCTAAAATCGAAGCCCGTATTGTCGAACTTGAGGCTATGCTCAAAAATGCTCAGGTTATCGACGATATGGACACCACCGACGGTAAAATTTCTATCGGTTGCACCGTAAACCTGCTCGACGTTGAGTTTGACGAGAAAATGACCTACACAATCGTAGGCTCTGCCGAGTCTGACCCGACCGAGTTCAAAATTTCCGACGAGTCACCCGTAGGTGCCGCCCTTATCGGTCATATGGCAGGCGACGAAGTTACCGTTGCTACCGAAGCCGGCCACCTTGTATTTAAGGTGCTTAACGTATCAAGATAATTCCTATTAAAGGGACGTGTAATAATGGAAAACAATAACCCCCAGTCGGGTGAATTAAATTTAAACGAGATTTTAAGAGTTCGCCGCGAAAAATTAGCCGAACTTCAAGAAAACGGCAAAGACCCGTTCAAAATCACAAAATACGACGCCGCCCACCACAGCATGGAAATCAAAAATGATTTTGACAGTTTCGAGGGTAAATCGGTTTCGGTTGCCGGCAGAATGATGTCAAAACGCGTTATGGGTAAGGCGAGTTTCTGTAATGTAGCTGATATAGAAGGTACTATCCAAGCCTATGTTGCAAGGGACAACATCGGCGAAGACAGTTATAAAGATTTTAAGAAAATGGATATAGGTGACATCGTCGGTATTAAGGGCGATGTTTTTAAAACCAAAACAGGTGAAATCAGTATCCACGCAACCGAAGTTACCCTTCTTTCAAAAAGTTTGCAGGTACTGCCAGAAAAGTTCCACGGTCTTACCAATACCGATATGCGTTACCGTCAACGCTATGTTGACCTTATTATGAATAATGATGTCAAGGAAACATTTATCAAGCGTTCGCACATTATACGTGCAATTCGCCGTTACCTTGACGACCGCGGCTTCTTGGAAGTTGAAACACCTATGCTTGTTTCCAACGCAGGCGGTGCCGCCGCAAGACCGTTTGAAACACATTTTAACGCTTTAGACGAAGATGTTAAACTTCGCATTTCGTTGGAACTGTACTTAAAAAGACTTATTGTCGGCGGACTTGAAAAGGTCTACGAAATAGGCAGGGTTTTCCGTAACGAAGGTCTTGACACCCGTCATAACCCCGAATTTACACTTATGGAACTCTACCAAGCATACACCGATTACCATGGTATGATGGATTTGACCGAAAATCTTTTCCGCTATCTTGCCAACGAGGTTTGCGGCAGTGAGGTTATCCCCTACGGTGAGCACATGATTGACTTCTCCAAACCTTTTGAGAGA
Source organism: Acutalibacteraceae bacterium (assembly GCA_045578845.1). GTDB lineage: Bacteria > Bacillota > Clostridia > Oscillospirales > Acutalibacteraceae > UMGS172. Next base: position 2,635 of record JAZNLA010000052.1, read on the forward strand.
ATTACAATGCTTGACGCCGTTAAGAAATACGCCGGCGTTGATTTCAGCGAGATTAAAACCGACGAGGAAGCCAAGACTCTTGCTGATTCTAAAGATGTTCATTACGAAGACCGCCACACAAAGGGCGATATTTTAAATCTTTTCTTCGAAGAATTTGTTGAGGCAAACCTCATTCAGCCTACATTTGTCATGGACCACCCCGTTGAAATTTCGCCGCTCACAAAACGCAAACCCGAAAATCCCGATTATGTTGAGCGTTTCGAACTTTTCTGTAACGGTTGGGAAATGTGCAACGCCTATTCCGAACTTAATGACCCGATTGACCAGCGTCATAGATTTGAGGAGCAGGAAAAGATGTTTGCCGCAGGCGATGAAGAGGCCAACCACACCGACGAGGACTTTCTTAATGCCCTTGAACACGGTATGCCCCCAACAGGTGGTATAGGATACGGTATTGACCGTCTTACAATGTTACTTACCAACTCTCCCGCTATCCGCGACGTAATTTTGTTCCCGACGATGAAAAGTTTAGATTAAGCAAAAAAAGCATCCTTTTTAAGGATGCTTTTTATTTATCTATTTAACGGCAGTAAACAAAATATTTATAATTGTTGACTTTTAGTGAAAATCGGGTTATAATAATAAAAAATATATGAGGTGAGTTGTTATGAAATTAAAACATGTTTTATGGATTATTTCCGCAGTTGTTGCCGTTGCCGCTTTAGCCGCAG
>JAZNLA010000053.1:0-76785 GCA_045578845.1 Acutalibacteraceae bacterium
CGCTGACTCACGAAATGTATCTGAAGCTTGAGGATTTTCTGAAAGCAAAGGATAACCCCGCACTGCTCCCCATACAGATCGCATACTACACAGGACTTCGCATTGGCGAGGTCTGCGGACTGACTTGGCAAGACGTAAATCTTGAAAAGCAGTACCTTACGGTACGCCGCAGTATGCGCTACAACAATACAAGATACAAGACGGAGATAGGGGCTACCAAACGCAAGAAAGTCCGCACGGTGGACTTCTGTGACACCCTGGCAGAGATTCTGCGAACAGCCAAGCTCGAACAGCACAAAAACCGATTCAAATACGGCGAGCTATTCTGCCTCAACTACTACGTTGAGGTTAAGGAGAAAGACCGTACATACTACGAGGTCTATACGCTTCCGAGAAACGAGAAGGTTCCCGAGGGATACAAGGAAATTTCCTTTGTATGCTTAAGACCTGATGGAGCGTATGAATCGCCAAGCACCATCGGTATTATGTGCAAACGGGCAAGCAAAAAGGTAGAGGGACTCGAAGGGTTTCATTTCCACCAACTGCGCCACACATTCACAAGTAATCTGCTCTCTAACGGAGCAGCGCCGAAGGATGTGCAGGAGCTTTTAGGTCACTCTGATGTCAGTACCACGATGAATGTCTACGCTCACTCTACAAGAGAGGCGAAGCGTACTTCCGCACGACTGCTCGATAAGGTAGTTAGCGGTTAGATATAAAAAGTTTCCCTTATTTTCGCTCATAAGGGCAAAAACAAGGGAAAATACATAACAGTTGAGTTTGTAATCAACGAAAAACCCAGTAATATCAAAGGTTTTTAGAGTGTAGGACAGTTAATGTCTGATAAATGCCGAATTTGTCGTTTTTTTAGGATTGCCCTCATACATTCAAAGTACACTGCGAACGGGCTGAACTGCAAAATTTACCACGAAACGGTAACACATGGCGAGTCGGTAACACCGCCGTAGGAAAAGGTTTTTATGCGTTTTTCCGCAGAAAGAGTTCTGTTTAACTTTTCGGCACACTTTTTTAAACTTACAAAATTACCGATATCTTCTTTGCCGCACTTAAAACCCAGTTTCGGGTCAAGGCAGATTTCAAATTTTCTTTCCCCTTTTTGTACCGCACTTCGCCAAGCGTTCAAAACGGTATTTTCAAGTTGCGACATATCTTTTACATAAAGCGAATTCTTTACGAAATAATTATTTTTCAAACTGTCGCACCGAGGCACAGTTATATTGTAACTTCCTTTCGAAAGTTCAGAGTCCGACAAATTGTCTGCTAAAGAGAAAACAACGCGGTCAAGTTGCAAGATTTCGTCATTGACATTAAAGTAGGCTTTAAAATTCTTATCTTCGGAATCGTTAGATGTTGTATCGACATGGTACCACTCGCCGTCAATTTTAACGCAGTTCCACATATGTGCTTCGGTGGTGAAACCCGAAATAACGGTACAGTCGAGTCCCGCCGCAAAACACGCCATTTGAAAGGCTTTGGAATACCCCGAACAGACCGATTGGCCGAAACAGAAAACGCCTGCTGAAGTCCATGAAAACGGATTTTCTCCCACTTTACCATTCAATGCCTCGCTATGGTAAGTTGTACTGTTGCACACCAAATCGTTGGCGGCAAGTTCTCTGTCATACTCGCATGCGTCACTTCCCATCGACATTAAAAACTCGGTTAAAACCTGTTTTATTGCCTGCTCTAAGTCAAAGCGTTCGGACCTTGAGCAGTACCAATCGCTTTCATATTCGGCAAAACGGATTTGCATATACTGTCCCGTTGTTTTATAAGAATATTCATACGGCAACCAAAAATATTCCGGGCGGTCAACGGTTAAAGCATGGTGTGCGAGTTGCAAATCGCGGTAGGTACAGTTGCCCAAACCTATATACCCCGTCTTCATATCAAACACGGCATTGTCAAGCACTATGTAGATACTTTTTTGCCGTTCGGTAAGCGACAAAAAACCTTGACGGTAAAATTTATCGGTATAAAAATACGGCGTATTTTCGGGATAGACCGAGAGTGTGACAACCGAGTCCTCAACCTGCAGAAGGGCACTGTCGGTCGGGTCGTAGCCTACGAGTTGACCGATTTCGTCACCGAAGTCTTTACATCCGCAAAAAAGCATTATCAATATTAAACTGTAAATACAAAGCAGTTTTTTCATAACAGTTCCTTTAAGGGTTATATTTTTTTAACAACTTCGGCATAGACAGTGTATTCTCGCAAAGGTCGGCAAAGTACAAAAGTTCCGACTCTAATCCCGTTTGCATTGACTTTTCGGCTAAACTTTGGCAAATTTCGGTAAAACTGTCTTCACAAAGCGTTTCTGTAGCCTCGGCACTTGTCAATAGGTACTCTGTCCCCGACATAGTATAGGTGACGGTTTTGGCTCGGTCTACCGCTTTACTGAAGGTTGACTCGTTTAAGAATATGAACGCCGATTTAGGCACATTTAAAGTTTCGAAACATTCCCCCGTAAACGGATAAATTCCATTTTGGTCAGGTCGGTTTTTAACCTTGGTACAGTCAACTTTAGTAGCATTGCAAATATTATTTTTGGGATTTAGTTCCAAATAGGTTGCGAAAAGCCTATCGCCATCAAAAAAGGCAACAAGAAGCGGTAAGTTTATTTCATTTGCGGGCAATTCTTCATTAGGTGACGATTTCGGCTTTTTTTCTATACCGCCTAAAATCACCACACCTAACATTACTCCCGAAAACAAACATAAAGAAGTAAAAAACGAAACCGAAAACATAAAAATTTTTTTCATAGCCAAACTATTTTTTACAAACTTTTCAGTTTATATACAAAAAACCGCCCACGAAATTTACATGAGCGGTTTAAAATATTACTTTATACAGTAAGATAATGTTTTACCATATACTGCAACAGTGCATCACGGTCGATTTTTCTGATAAGACTGCGTGCACCCATATGAGTAGTAATATAGGTCGGGTCTTCCGACAAAATGTAGCCGACGATTTGATTTACGGGATTATAGCCTTTTTCTTTAAGGGCATCATAAACGACCAAAAGAGTTTTTCTGATTTCAATTTCACGGTCATCGCCAAGGCTAAAAGTAATAGTATTTTGATTTTCCATACACGCACACCTCTCTTATATATTTATTGTACATTATAATGCGTTTCATTACAAGAACTTTTTTAAATTTTTTCAAGCCTTGCAAAGTTTGCCATAAGTTTTTTTGTGCCTTTTTCGTCAAACGCAATTTCCAAAAGCGTATCATTACCCATAGGTTTTGCCGAAAGTACCATTCCCTCGCCAAAGGCTTTATGTTTGACCTTCATGCCGACCGAATAGGTTTCTTTAGCAGTAACAGGTTTTTGGGCAGATGCAAGCGACCTGCCAAAAGAGGGGGTTTCGTTTGCCTTTCGGCTCAATAGTACAGACTGCCTGCTGTTATATGAGTCACTGCTCTTGCCATAGCGGAAGTCGGCAGTGCCGAAGCCGCCCACACTTGCTCTGACAGCCGAGATGTCACACAGGTCTTTTGGTATTTCCTCTAAAAATCTCGACGGTAAATTGCGGTTGGTTTGACCGTAAAGCATACGGTAGTCAGCGTTGGAAATATAAAGGTTTTCTTTTGCTCTGGTTATGGCAACATAAGCAAGTCTGCGTTCCTCTTCGATATCTTCTTGTCCGCCGTAGATAGACTGGTTGCCGGGGAAAATACCCTCTTCCATGCCTACTAAATAAACATTTTTAAACTCAAGTCCCTTTGCCGAATGTATGGTCATTAAGACTACAGCATCAGCGTCGGCGTCAAACTGGTCAATATCGCTTATAAGTGCGACCTCTTCCAAAAATCCCGCTAAGGTAGGTGCCTCGTTATCCTTTTCATACTGTGCGATACTGGAGCCTAATTCCTTTACGTTGTCCAAACGGTCGGCACCCTCTCTGCCCTCGGCTATGAGCGACAGCATGTAACCCGACTTGTCAAGCACCTCGTTAAAAACTTCGGTCAGTGTCATTTCGTCTGACCTTGACGAAATTTCTTCAATCATATTGCAAAATGTTTTCAGTTTAGGTGCAATCCTTTGCAGTGCCGCGTATTGGTCGGCAGTTTCGAAAATTTCAAACAGCGGTATTCCCGTTTGGTCGGAAATTTCGGTTGCCCTCGACAGCGAAGTATTGCCTATGCCCCGTTTAGGCTCGTTGATTATGCGAAGCAATCTTACGCGGTCATTGTGGTTAGCAACAACGTTAAGGTAGGCTATTACGTCCTTTATTTCTTTACGGTCATAGAAACGGTGGCCGCCTATGACACGGTAGGGTATGCCCGAACGGGCAAAGACATTTTCAATCGCGTTGGACTGAGCGTTCATGCGGTAGAGAACGGCATTGTCCGAATACTTTCCACCGCGTGACGCCGAGTTCACAATATAATCGGCGACCTTTACCGCCTCGTTTTGCTCGTCGGGTGCGGTGTGCACCTTTATTTTACTTCCGCCGTTCATAGCCGTCCAAAGGTTTTTACCCTTTCGGGCAGTGTTATTGGCAATAACAGCATTTGCGGCATCAAGTATAACCGAGGTCGAACGGTAGTTTTGTTCAAGTCTTATAACCTTGGCATCGGTATACTGCTCTTCAAAACTTAAAATATTTTCAATAGTAGCACCCCTGAAACGGTAGATACTCTGGTCATCATCGCCGACAACACAAATATTACGGCTTTTTCCCGCCAAAGTGCTGACCAAAACATACTGTGCGTGGTTTGTATCCTGATACTCATCAACCATTATGTATTTAAAACGGTTTTGATAGTATTCTTTGGCATTATTATCCACATTAAACAAACGCACCGTATTTACGATAATGTCGTCAAAATCCATGGCATCGGCATCAAGCAGTCTTTGTTGGTAACTTTTATACGCCTGACCGATTTTAGACAGTCTTACATCTGACGAATTTTCGCCTATAAATTCTTCAGGTGTTATTAGGTTGTCCTTAGCGTTGCTTATAACCGACAAGGTGGAACGAATGGGCAAAAATTTATCCTCAATCCCCAACGCCGAGTAGACCTCTTTCATAACCCTTTTTTGGTCGTCGGTATCGTAGATTGTAAAGTGCGACGAATACCCAAGGGCACTGCCGAAACGGCGTAAAATTCTTGCACAGACCGAGTGAAAAGTACCCGCCCACACGTCCATACCGTCTTCGCCCAACATTGCAGAAATGCGGTCTTTAAGTTCGCCTGCCGCCTTGTTGGTAAAGGTTATGGCTAAAATATCCCAAGGACGGGCATTATCAACGGCAAAAACGCTGTCATTAAAGCCCTCTTCGTTCATTCTGAGCCTTATGTCGGCTATGGTATTTTCATTTATAAACGGCGGCACAAAATCGGAATTATACGCGTCACCGAACTTAACTAAAGAGGCTATTCGGTTGACAAGCACTGTCGTTTTACCGCTACCCGCACCCGCAAGTATCAGCACAGGTCCTTTGGCAGTGACAACCCCCTCAAACTGACGGTCATTCATGCGTTTGAAATAATTCTTTATATACTCACGGCGAAGCGTAATAAACTCATTTTTAAAATCTGACATGGTATCCTCTTTTTTTTATTGTGATATTTTGATTTTATCATATCCCCTGACCGTTTTCAAGAAAATGTTAAGTCAAAATAAAAAGATTTAAGCACCTGCTAAAATCTATGAAATATTCGGTATAAATGGGTGTACTAATTCGCAATAACACCTTGACTTTTTCTCAAAATTTGCTAAAATAAGGTTGCACATTTAAGTAACAAGGTTTCGCCAAGTCGAAACAAAAGGAGGATATTTATGCAAAAACTTATTGAAGAAATCAGTGCAGCCGGTATTGTTCCCGTTGTAAAACTTGACAGTGCCGATGATGCAATCCCCTTAGCCCGTGCCCTTAGAAACGGCGGTATCAACTGTGCCGAAATCACATTCAGAACCGACGCCGCTAAAGAGAGTATCGAACGCATTTCAAAAGAATTCCCCGATATGTTGGTTGCCGCAGGTACCGTTCTTACACCCAAACAGGCTGACGAAGCCATGGAAGCAGGTGCAAGATTTATCGTAAGCCCCGGTCTTAACCCCATTGTTGTAAAACACTGTAACGAAAAAGGCTACCCGATTATCCCCGGTGTTGCAACACCGACCGAGGTTGAGGCGGCTATGTCTTTAGGTCTTACATACTTAAAATTCTTCCCTGCCGAGGCTGCAGGCGGTGTGAACATGATTAAATCCATGGCAGCACCTTATACTGCAATCCGTTTTATGCCTACCGGCGGCGTCAACATTAAAAATGTTGCCGATTACCTTAACTGCAAGGCTGTATATGCTTGCGGCGGCAGTTGGATGGTGCCCGCTGACAAGATTGCCGCAGGCGATTTTGACGCTATAGAAGAAATGACCGCTCAAGCGGTAGCACTTTTAAAGGAGATTAGAAAATAATGAAAAAGGTTATTACATTCGGCGAACTTATGCTTCGTTTAGCCCCCGAAGGCTATTATAGATTTTTACAGGCCGACAAATTCGGTGCAACATTCGGCGGCGGTGAAGCCAACGTTGCAGTAAGCCTTGCAAACTACGGCTATGATGCCGCATTTGTAACCAAACTGCCTGCACACGAAATAGGTCAAATGGCTGTAAATTCACTCCGTAAATTCGGTGTTGATACTTCTAAAATCACACGCGGCGGCGAAAGAGTCGGTATCTACTATGTTGAAAAGGGTGCTTCGCAACGCCCCTCAAAGGTTGTTTACGACCGTGCATATTCGGCTATCGCTTTAGCGGAAAAATCTGACTTCAACTGGGAAGAAATTTTCGGCGGTGCCGATTGGTTCCACTTCACAGGTATCACTCCGGCTCTCGGCGATGGTTGTGCCGAAATCTGCTTAGAGGCTGTAAAGGCAGCAAAGAAATTAGGTCTTACCGTCAGTTGCGACCTTAACTACCGCAAAAAACTCTGGACAAGAGAAAAAGCCGGTACCGTTATGGCAGAACTTATGCCCTATGTTGACGTTTGCATTGCCAACGAAGAAGATGCCGCCGATGTTTTCGGTATCACTGCTGAAAACACCGACGTAACAAGCGGTAAGGTTAACCACGAAGGTTACAAAGAGGTTGCCAAGAAACTCAAAGACCGTTTCGGTTTCAAATATGTCGCAATCACACTCCGCAGTTCCATTTCGGCTAACGATAATGACTGGGCGGCTATGCTTTACAACGGCGACGACTACTTCTTCAGCCGTCAGTACCATATGCACATCGTTGACCGTGTAGGCGGCGGTGACAGTTTTGGTGCAGGTCTTATCTACTCTCTCTTAGAGGGCTATGAGCCGCAAGATGTTATTGAATTTGCCGTTGCCGCAAGTTGCCTTAAACATTCTATCGAAGGCGACTACAACATGGTATCGGTTGCAGAGGTTAAAAGCCTTGCCGGCGGTAACGCCAGCGGCCGCGTGCAGAGATAATCTTTGAATATTATAAAGAAATACCCCGAAATCTTAAGTGATTTCGGGGTATTTCTTATTTATAACTTTTCCAAAAAAGAATGCATTTCGCCGTTTTGCTTATAGCCTACAAATGTATCAATATTAACCCTGTGCAGACTGTTAAAAAGATTTCGTTCAATATCGGGATTTTGCTTTTTCAGTTCTTTGATAAGCAATTTGGTTTCTAGCCGTTTAGACTCACCGCTGTCGCACGAAGCCTTTTCGGTAAACCGACAGGCACAACGGATAAAATGCAGGTCATTTGCCTCGCACCAACGGATAATATCCTCTTCCAAAACACAGTAAAGCGGTCTTATTAACTCTAACCCTTCAAAATTTGTGCTTTTGAGCCTTGGTAACATACCCTGCAACTGCGAGCCGTACATCATACCCATAAGCGTGGTTTCAATTACATCGCTCATGTGGTGGCCGAGAGCAATTTTATTGCACCCTATTTTTTGGGCCTCGGCGTACAAATGCCCTCTACGCATTCTCGCACAAAGGTAGCAGGGCGACCCGCCAGAACTTTCGGCAACCGCAAAAATATCCGACTCAAAAAAATGAGGTTTGAGTCCCAAAAGATTGGCGTTTTGCTCTATTTTTTTACGGTTTTCCTCGCTGTAGCCTGGGTCCATAACTATAAATTCGATCTCGAACGGCACTTTGCTGTAACGCCTTAACATATTCATTAAGACACCGAGTAACATTGAGTCTTTTCCGCCCGAAATACAAACGGCTATTTTATCGCCCGCTTTAATCAGTTCGTAATTTTGCACCGCCTCAATAAATTTATTCCATATGCATTTGCGGAATTTTTTGTTTATACTGCGTTCAATGAGTTCGCTTTTAGACAGTTGTTTTGCCAAACTTTTCAGTCCTTTATCAAATCTTTTATAACTTCGCCCGCCATTATAAGTCCCGCAACCGGCGGTACAAACGAAACCGAGCCGGGCGTTCTTTCTTTACCGATATTTTGAGGTGTTTCTGACGAATAAACGGTTTTGAGTTTTTTTACACCGCGAAGTTTGAGTTCCCTACGCATAACCTTTGCCAAGGGACAAACATCGGTTTTATAAATATCGGCAACCTTAAACGCCGTTGGGTCCAATTTATTCCCCGCACCCATTGCGGAAATTATCGGCACATTTTCTTTGGTTGCTTTTACTATGAGTTCGGTTTTGCATTTTACGGTATCTATACAATCGAGTATATAATCTGTGTCGGAAAAATCAAACTCGGTCATGTTTTCGGGGGTGAAAAATTTTGTTTCTGTAAGAACAACGCAATCGGGGTTTATATCCAAAACCCTCGCTTTTGCAACATCGGTTTTATTCTGACCTACGGTGCTTCTTAGTGCCAAAAGTTGGCGGTTAAGGTTGCTTAGTGCCACTTTGTCGCCATCAATAAGCCACAAAGTGCCGACACCTGCTCTGGCAAGAGCGTCAACCGCGTGACCGCCTACACCGCCAATGCCAAACACCGCAACCTTTTTCATTTTCAACATATCGCACTTGTTTTCGCCTAAAACCAAAGCCTGCCTTATAAACTGCTCATTCATTTTTTCACTTCCCTTTTCTTAAAACTTAATATATCATTTCCCGCTTAACTTTTCAAGAATATTATTATTTTTTATGTCTTTTTGGAAATAATGACTTTAGCATTTTAAAAACGGGGTAAAAAATGGTTAAGGTTTTATATTTCGGTGACAGATTCAGTGAATTTAAAAAGGCAGTTAATATTGATGTTACAAAAACCTCTGTGCTTCCAAACGGCAGTTTTGATATTACGGTTATCGACGGCAATGTGCCTATGAATGCTAAGGTGCCGATAGGTACAATCGGGGTTGTAAACAGTGAAAATACAAGCGGGCTCGCCTGCTTTATGCGAAGCGGTATAAGGACCGTGACCTGCGGACTGTCACGCAGGGATACCGTTACAGTTTCAAGTTCGGTAGGAAATATTGTTGTCTGCTTACAACGGCGGTTACCTGTAATAGGCGGAAACATCTTAGAGCCTGCTGAATTTACCGCCGCACCACCGCTTTCGGAAACGGACGACTGCGAACTTCTGCTGCTTGCCGCGGCGGTACGGTTACTTTGTTTCGGCGGGTTGCAAAACACCTTTTGAAGTGGTATAATTTTGTTTGATTGGGGGCATTTTATGAATTTTGAACTTAAAGTAATAGGTCATGTGCGGTCAAAGTTTTCCGATAAATTCGGCATACCCAGACAAAGCGGAATGGCAGATTTGCCTGCCGAAATAATATTCTTGCCTGAGTACCGCAACCCCGACGCCTTTAGAGGTCTTGACGGATTTTCACACATTTGGATACTTTGGCAATTTTCCGAAAGTGTAAGAGATTCATGGTCGCCCACAGTACGACCGCCAAGGCTCGGCGGGAACAAACGCATGGGCGTTTTTGCAACCCGTTCGCCGTTTAGACCCAATTCTATAGGTCTTTCCTCGGTAAAACTCGAAAGAATTGAAATTTCAAGCAACAAAGGCCCTGTCTTACATATTTCGGGTGCCGATATCTTAGACGGCACACCCGTTTTTGACATAAAACCATACCTTGCATTTACCGACTGTCACCCGCATGCCGCCGACGGATTTGCGGGAAGTTATAAAGATTACCAACTAAAGGTTGATTTTCCTTTAGAACTTAAAAACAAACTGCCTGAAAACTTAAAAACAGGCGTTACCGATATTTTAGCAGGCGACCCAAGGCCGTCTTACCAAGATGACCCCGATAGGGTTTATGGCATGGATATCGCCGATTTTTCTATAAAATTTAAAGTAGACGGCGGAGTTTTAACCGTCACCGATGTAGAAAAATTAAAGTAAATTTAACAAATATCGGAATATATAGCCGAGTGAAATGCAGGCGGGAAAGGTTAGTCCCCACGCAAACAGCATTTTTATAAACTCTTTGCTGAAGTTTCCGTCGGCACCCAACATGGCAAATGATTTTGAGTGGGTTGTACTGACGGGAAACCCAAAGGCCGACAGTAACAAAAGCAAAAATCCCGACGAAATGTCAGCGGAAAATCCCGACAACGGCTCGCCTGACGCTACAGCACCCAATGTGCCTACTATTTTTCTGCCGCCTAAAAGCGTTCCTGAAGATATAAATAAACTGCTTATGAGTATCGCCCAAAACGGCACCGAAACCTCATTTGATTTGCCTGCCATACACGAAAGTGCCAAAATTCCCGCAAACTTCTGCCCGTCTTGGGCACCATGGGCAAACGAGGATACCGCCGCACCCAAAACCTGTAATTTCAGAAACACACTTCGGCTATTTTTTAATTTTGGAGACTTGTGTAATAGTTTCGACACCGCTTTTGCAAGCAAGAGGCTCGGCAGTGTAGACAAAATAAGTCCTGAAATCACCTTTATCCACTCGGGATTTTTAAAGGCGTAAAAACCTTTAGCGAACGCGACGGCACCGAAAAGTGCCGATATTAAAGCATGGCTTTCGCTGGTCGGTACCGAGAAAAAGTAGGTAACAACCGACCAAACGACCACTGTCAAAACGCCCGACGTTAAAACTTCAGACAGATTTTCCCCTGCATCTACACCTGAAATTTTATAAATACTGACCGCAACGCCGTTGCCTAAAGCCACCATGAAAAGTCCGCCCAAAAGATTACATACTGCCGCTAAAATTACGGCTGTTTTAAATTTTAACGACTTTGTTTTGACCGCCGCGGCAATGCTTAAAGGTGCATCAGTCCACCCGTTGGCTATCATTAACGCACATGAAAAAAGAACTGAAACCGATATAAAAAATTCCCCCTTGAAACTATTAAGAAAATGATATATCATATTAAATATTAAAATTTATGTTCCGGAGAACGATTTAATGAAATACCTTCCCTTTGAATCAAGAGATACATTATATAAAATGCCGTTCGGTGCTGTTAAAGAAGGCGAAAACGTCACTTTTCGTCTGTTACTTCATGAAGATGCTCGGTGTACAGATGCTTTTTTACGCTACCGTCTTGACGGCGAAGAACCCAACACCGTCGCTTTATTAAAGAGCGACTGCCATGAGGGAGATTATTATTGGTATTCAGTGACCTTGTGTTTTCGTGAAGGACTTTATTTTTATGACTTTTTCTTTAATTCCGATTACGGCACTAAAGAAATAACCCGCTTTAAATACGGTGAGGGTGTAATTTCACCCAAAGGCAGAGAATGGCAACTGACCGTTTATGAAAAGAATTTCAAAACACCTACCTCACTTGAAGGCGGTATAATTTATCAAATTTTCCCTGACCGTTTCAACCGTTCGGGTGTACTTAAAAGCAATATCCCTACTGACCGATTTATGCGGGCTGACACCCATTTACGCCCCGAGTACCGTCAAAACAACGGTCCATGCTCGCTCGGCAATGACTACTACGGCGGAGATTTGGAAGGCATCAGACTGAAACTCGGCTACCTTTCCTCGCTCGGCGTCAGTATTATATATCTAAACCCGATTTTTGAGGCACACTCAAACCACCGTTACAACACTGCTGACTATTTTAAAATTGACCCCGTTTTAGGTACCGAAGAAGATTTCAAAGCACTTTGCAAAGACGCCAAAAAACATGGCATAAAGATTATTTTAGACGGTGTATTTTCACATACAGGTGACGACAGCCGATATTTTAACCGTTACCGCCGATATGACTGCGACGGTGCATATAATTCCAAAGACTCAAAATATTACAATTGGTTTAAATTTACCGAATGGCCCGAAAAGTACGACTCTTGGTGGGGTATTTCCACACTTCCCGAAACACACGAAGAAAACGATGGTTTTGCCGAATTCATAACGGGCGAAAACGGTGTGCTACGCCATTGGTTAAGACTTGGTGCCGATGGTTGGCGGCTTGATGTTGCCGACGAACTGCCCGACATATTTTTGGATAAAATCAGAACTGCCGTAAAAGAAGAGAACCCAAACGCACTTATTTTAGGTGAGGTTTGGGAAGACGCTACCAATAAAATCAGTTACGATGTTCGCCGCCGATACCTGCGTGGCAGACAACTTGACAGTGTTATGAACTATCCCTTTGCGGCGGCTATTATCAAATATGTCACCGGCGGTGATGCGTTTGAACTTTGTGACACTGTGCAGACAATCTGCGAAAACTACCCTAAAGACACAATAGGCCTTCTTATGAACCACATCGGCACACACGATACTGTGCGTATTTTAACCTCGCTCGGCGGAAGTCCCGACATGGGTCGCGGCAGAGCCTGGCAAAGCCGAGAAAAAATGACCCCCGAACAACTTGAAACGGGCAAAAAGCGTCTTTATTTGGCGGCATTGTTACAGTACACTTTACCCGGTATTCCATCACTTTACTACGGTGACGAGGCAGGTGTAGAAGGATACGGCGACCCGTTTTGCCGCGGATTTTTTCCTTGGGGCAACGAAGACCCCTATCTTTTGGAGTATTATAAAAAATTGGGTCAATTTCGCCGTTCATGTGAAGCATTCAAAAACGGCGAATTTGTCCCCTTAATGCCCGGACTCGGACTTTTCGCGTATGAAAGACGGTGCAAGCAGGACCGCGTACTCATAGCCGTAAACCGTTGGCATGACGCCGACTACTTAGATGTATCAAATGAATGGGAAAACGCCGAGGTTATATTCGGCTATCTTCCCCAAAACGGCAAGGTGCAGGTTGACGGCCGAGGTTTTACGGTGCTTAAATTAAATAACAAAATAAAATAGTAGTTGTGTTACACAACTACTATTTTTTACATTTTGACAGTTCTTGCACCGAGCAATTCGGCGTCTTCTTTTACGTGGCTTGCGAGCAAAATGGGTATGCCTTTGTCTAAAACTTCACGTTTTAACATAAGGGCTAATTTTTGCTTGTTTTCCTTATCTATTCCGTTAAACGGCTCATCTAAAATAAACACATCACCCGAAAATGCAACCGCCCTTACTATTGCGGCACGTCGGCTCATGCCGCCGCTCAAATCCCTTACTTTTTTAGTGTAGGCGTCACCCAAACCTATTTCACTTAGCAGTGACAAAACATAAGGCTCTTTATCTTTTTTTACGGGCAGCATAACATTGCTTTTAAGCGAAAGATATGTCAGTAACCTATCCTCTTGGAATACTACCGACAGTTTTTTTGGCACTATTATCTGTCCGCTGTCAGGCGTGAGTAATCCGCAAATCAGTTTAAACACCGTACTTTTTCCGCAACCCGACGGTCCCGACAAAAGCACACATTCACCCTTTTCAACTTTTAGCGAAAAATCTTTTAGGACTTCCTGCTCACCGTATGAAAAGGAAATGTTTTTAAGTTCTATCATACCTGCCATTTCCTTTCTAAAACATATCGGCTTATGGCTTTAAGCACAAATTCAAATACCAGACTTAAAAGTACAACGGTTAAGGTTACGGCATAAACGGTGCTGAAATCAATAAGACCTTTGCCTTCCATGAGTATGGTGCCGAGTGCTACTGCAGGCTCACAGATAACTTCGGCGGCGATACCCGATTTCCATGCAAAACCTAATGCCGTTACCGACGAAGTAAGCAACGCCCCGCCTATTGACGGTAATTTTATAAATAAAAATATTTTAAACCCATTAAATTTGTAAACTTCTGCCATTTCGAGCAATGGGCGGTCGGCACTTTTAAGTCCGTCCAGGACTGTCTGCCAAACTATGGGTGTTACCATTAAAGCGACTATTGTGACGGGCAAAAGGTCACTTTCGAAAAGCGAGAAAAACAAAATGGTAATTGCCACAACCGGAACAGCTCTTATAACCTTAATAAGCGGTGACAAAACATAGTCGGCCGCTTTAAATACGGCGGTCAGAACACCTGACAAAAATCCCGCTGTACAACCTACTGTAAAACCTATGAATATTCTTATAAGCGACCTTAAAACCGCCCTTAAAAACTCCGAGGTCAATACTATCTCCCACCATTTTAAAAATACTGTCCAAGGTCTTGGTAAGAGTAATAGCATGAGTTCATTATTTTGTGAAATTATAAGTGCCGCTATATCCCACACAAACACCCAAAGGGCGGTCACAAGTACCGCCCTTAATATTTTCTTTAAAATTTTAATTAACTCAGTTTGCCTCGTAGTAGAAATCATCAGCAGGCATTTCCCCTCCGATAGATTTTGGGTCGGCTTTGAAAAGTACATCAAAATAGCCGTTTACATTGGTTTTCATTTCACTTCCCTTTACGAAACAGAGGTTGCAGGTAGGGATTGCTTTTTTGGCTATAGCCTCAGAAGCGGTGATTTTATAGGTTGCACAGTGCTTTGCCGCCTCGTCAACATTAGTTGTTGCAAATTCTATGGATTTTTGATATTCTTCTAAGAATTTTTCAACTGCGGCAGTGTTCTCTTTTACATATGAGTCAAGTGCTATAACACAACCCATCATAAGTTTTGTGTCGGACACATTGCTCCACTCGTCATTAATGCTAAGTGCTCTTCTGAGTGCGGTATTTTTTACCATGACGGTTGTTGCGGCAGGCTCGGGTGCTAAAGCAACCTCGGCTTCGCCGCTGACTAACTTTTGAACAAGGTCTTCGCTCGAAACAAACTCCACCGTAACATCGGTACCCATAGTAAGACCGTTTTTCTCTAAAATGTATTTTAAAATAAATTCGGGGTTTTGACCCTTACCGGTCGAATATATTTTTTTGCCCTTTAAATCGGCAATACTCTTAATAGTGTCGCCCTTTTCAAGAATTGACAGCACCCCGTAGGTGTTGACCGCTAAAATTCTTACTTTGCCTTCGGTTTTATTATAAAGAGTTGCGGCAACATTGGTCGGCACCGAGGCAATATTGATTTCGCCGTTTATAAATTTAGGGTTGATTTCGGTAGCGGCAGCGGCAACCGTAAATGTATAGTTATTGTCGGTATTTTTCTCGGCACTCAAAGCCATAAGTTTTGCCATGCCGACACCTGTAGGACCGGTCATGCATGCAACCGTCATATCGGCGGGCGTGTATTCATTTTCGCCGCAAGCGGTAAAACAAACGAATGTTAAAATAAGCACAATGCATAAGATAATTGATGTTAATTTTTTCATTTTTAATTTCTCCTTAAATTAACTGTGATTTGATTATTATTTCTCGTTATCAGTCCGTTTTCACAAAGTGCACTAAGTCCTCTGTAAAGACTTGTCCGCCCGATTTTAAGTCTGCGTGCAAGTTCCGCCATTTTAAAATCAAATTTCACTATACCGTCACCGTCGGCCGCCGACACAAGATATTCGTAAATTTTGTGTTCGGTACTGCCCGCCGTAAAGGCGTCAATCCGTCGGTTTAAAAACCTTATTCGGTCGCTTAAAAACGCGATATAGTTAAGTGCCGTTTTGGGAAACTCGGTAAAAATCTTTCTTAAAATCTCTTCGGAAATATAAATAACGCTGCCATTTTCTTCGGCAACTACACTTGAAAACCCTTCTTCCCATGAGCCGAAAACCGACGCGGCACCAAAAACTTCACCCGCACTTATAGTTCTCACGGTGACCTCTTCGCCTGTACCGCCCCGACGCAGTACCGCCGCCTTACCGCGGCAAAGTACCGCAAGGCGGCCCGTTTTATAAAGGTCATCACCCTTAATGAATGTTTCGGGTGTGCCTAAAATTTTCTCAATTTGCTGTTGCTCTTCTTCATTTAAGCCGTCAAACAAAAAGCAGTTCATTATTTCACCTCAAAAACTGTTCCAAATGGAACACTTTTGTATATGTATTATAATACCGAACCCTTAAAAAATCAAGTGTTTTTTGATAATTTTTTAACAATATTTATTGACACAAAGACGCTGTCCCCGCCACACTTGAAAATTGTATTATAAAGTGTTATATTATAGGTAGCAAAAGCCTCCAGTAAAGGCAATGACAGATGGATAGAAAATTATCCTTTCCCCTAACAAGGGAGGCTGTAAAATTTCAAATTACATCTTAGCACAACCCTATATTAAATTAAAAACTAAACGTCGAGGTGGGAATATGGCTGAAAGTGATATAAAATTAGGTATTTACCGTCATTTTAAGGGCAACGAATACGAGGTACTTTTTATTGCACTCGACTCGGAAACGCTGGAAGAAAAAATAGTCTACCGAGACATCAATAAAGGAACTGTTTGGTTAGATCAAAATGTATGTGGAATGAAACGGTCGAACGTGACGGTAAAACATTCAAAAGATTTACATTTATAAACAAAAAATAAAAACTCGGTGTAATATACACCGAGTTTTTGTTTTACCTTATTCCGTAATTTTCAAGGATATAATCCATATCCTTATCGCCTCTGCCCGAAAGGTTGAGAAGTATCGAGCCGTTATCCATTTCCTTTGCAAGGCGGATTGCGTGTGCAACAGCGTGACTGCTTTCGATAGCGGGGATAATGCCTTCCATACGAGAAAGTTTAAAGAAAGCGTCAACCGCCTCGTCGTCGGATACAACGTCATACTTAACTCTGCCTAAATCTCTTAAAAATGCGTGTTCGGGACCCGAAGACGGATAGTCAAGTCCGCTTGCAACCGAGTAAACAGGTGCAGGCTCACCGTTTTCATCTTTAAGCATGATACTGTTGAAACCGTGCATGATACCCTCTTCACCGTACTGCAAACTTGCGGCGTGATCGCCGAGTTTAGAGCCGCGGCCTAACGGCTCAACGCCGTAAATATCAACATAATCATTTAAAAATCCCGAAAAAAATCCCGCGGCGTTAGAGCCGCCGCCCACACAGGCGGTAATAACATCAGGTAGGTGTCCTGTCATTTCCAAGAACTGTTCCCTTGCTTCAATGCCGACAACGTGCTGGAAGTCGCGGACCATCATGGGGAACGGGTGGGGACCTAAAACCGAGCCGATACAGTAAATGCAGTCCTTGTACTCTTTGCTGTATGCCTCAAAAGCGGCATCAACCGCCTCTTTCAAAGTGGCAAGACCGTGGGTTACTTCGACAACGTTTGCACCTAAAATTTTCATTCTTGCAACGTTGGGTGCCTGCTTTTTAATATCGACCGAGCCCATGTAAATGTCACATTCCAAGCCGAAAAATGCAGCGGCGGTAGCCAATGCAACACCATGCTGACCTGCACCTGTTTCGGCAATAACCTTTTTCTTGCCCATATATTTTGCAAGCAAAGCCTCGCCCATGCAGTGGTTAAGTTTATGAGCACCTGTGTGATTTAAATCTTCACGTTTTGCATAAATCTGAACATTGCCGAGCGAGTTACTGAGTCTTTCCAAATGGGTTATAGGGGTAGGTCTGCCTTGAAATTCCTTGCGGACACGGCGAAGTTCGTTTATAAACTTTCTAGACTGGCAGATTGAAAAATAAGCCTCGGTAATTTCTTTCATGGCGGCCTTTAGTTCTTCCGAAATATAACAACCGCCGTATTTCCCGAAATATCCGTCTTTATCGGGGTGATTTTTAAAATAAGTATCAAAATTAACATCATTGTAAATCATAATTATACCTCACTTAATATTGTATTTTTAAAACCTTACTGTTTCGCCATCGTTTTGTTAAAAGTTGCATACAAATCACCTAAAACATAAAAAATCTTGCCCCTAAAATGGGACAAGATTGAAATTTCCTGCGGTACCACCCAAATTGCCGTAAAACGACCACCTTTGCCTCATACCATAAATAATATGAGCCACACTGTAACGGGTGCGTCCCGTCGGTTACTACTCGTAAAAACTTTCGACCGCCCTCATAAGTCCATTCGCCTTAATGCCCGTTATCGCCTTTACACCGTCGGCAACTCTCTTTAAACACACAAAAAGGTTACTACTCTTAATCTCAGGTTTCTTTTTTTTGAATCATACCACTAATTTTTAAAATTGTCAAGTCCTTGCATAAAATTTGCAAACTGCCAATTTTTAATCCATGTGTTTTCCGTAAACTGCGGGGATTTTACCGACTATAACGGCACCTACGGCGGTTAAAATGATTTCGGGTATCATATAAAGTCCGTTATAAATTACCGAATAGAACAAAGACAGTGCAAATCCCGAATATTGTTCGAGTACTGCGGCACCGAACTCACCGCCCATAACGTCGGTAAACCACCACTCGGCCCAAGAGCCGAAGAAGACCGCACCCGACAAAATATGGCAAAGATACCTTGCCCCCAGTCCAACAATTCCACCTAAGCAAAGTGCAGTCGCAGGTTTTCCGCTTTTGCGGAAAAGCCCGCCGAGGCAAAGCACGCTGTACGCCAAAACATAGTCGATAAAGCAAATAAGAAGTGCTTTCCACAACACTTGTTGGTTGTCACCCGGCAAGAAAAATGCACTTACCGTATTAAAACCTGTGAACATCTGCAGTACCGAATAAATTACGCTTGAACCTAAACCCCATACTATTCCGTAACGGTAGGCAATTAAAACTACTGGCAGCATACTTAAAATAGTAATTCCGCCGCCCATGGGCAATTGGAACGGTTGAAAAAGTGACAGCACCGTGCCTAAAGCGATAAGCACTGCACTTACCACAAGCCGTTCTACATTAAATTTCTTTGCTTTCGGAGTAATTTCTTGATTGTTCATTTTCTATTTCCTCTTTTCTTTAAATTTAAAATCTCGCAGAAAAGGAAAATAAAAAAAGGCTCATCATGTGCACCTGATGAGCCTAAACTTCTTCTTTTCGAAAAAATCCCTACGGCGGCATTATCCGCATCAGGTCAACGGTCAGAACGAAACACGTCCTATCTCAGCCGAGTCAATTCTCAGCACCCTTTTCTGTTCAATTTGTATTCATTTTAACATATTCTTTTATTTTGTCAAGTGTTTTTTAGTTCAAGCAACGCTTTGTAAATATCGTTTTTTCTGCCTCCGGTTAAAGCCGCCGCTTCCTTTGCCGCGGCTGAGGGCGACATTCCGCCTTCCATAAGTTCAACTGCGGTTTTAATGGGTAAATCTCGGTCGATTTCTTCAGCCGTTTGCTCTTTACCCTTTATTATAAGCACATATTCGCCTTTTGGCGGCTCTTGTTTATACTTTTTGTCAGCGGCACTAAGGGTTGTCCTCTCAACCGTTTCGTGCAGTTTTGTAAGTTCTTTTACAAGTGCAATTTCGCGGTCGCCGAACACATTTAACATATCACCCAAAGTTGCCGACAGTTTATGCGGTGCTTCGTAAAAAATCAGTGTCCGAGTATCGTCTTTAACCGCCTCTAAATGTTCTTTTCGGCTTGATTTGTTGACCGACAAAAAGCCCTCAAAACAAAACCTGCCCGACGGCAACCCTGAAATTGCAAGTGCGGTAATTACTGCACTGGGTCCCGGTACCGACTCAACCGCTATATTTCTTTCGTGACAAAGCCTTACCAAGTCTTCACCGGGGTCGGAAATTGCCGGCATACCCGCATCGGTCACAATGGCACATACTTCGCCCGCCTCAATGCGGTCAATAATGGTATCCTGCCTTGCACCCTTATTATGTTCATGGTAACTGACCATCTGCTTTTTTATACCGAAATGATTAAGCAGTTTAACCGTTACCCGCGTGTCTTCTGCGGCAATGAAATCCACATTACTAAGCACATCTACGGCTCTCGGCGAAAGGTCGCCCAAATTGCCAATCGGTGTGCCGACAACATATAACTTTCCGCCCAACAAGAGCCCTCCTTAAATTTTTTTGGAATGTCCTTCCTTATAGTCCCCGTAAATTTTAATCATTTCGGGTGACAGTTCGCCGTTTGCTTCTACAATAAGCGGCGGTAAAATTTCAAGTCCCGCTTTACCGCCCAATTTACCCTCTACGAGCACAAGCCACGGCTTTTTGCCCGGCTTTTGCACAACTTCGCGAAAAACTTTAGGCTCAATACCTGCCGCCCGCATTTCGCACATGACATCGGCAAGGCGTTCGGGTCTGTGACACACACAAAGTCTGCCGCCGAATTTTAAGAGTTTTTTGGCTGCCAAAACAACATCGGCAAAAACACATTTTACCTCATGGCGAGCGATAGCCGAAGCCTCTATAACATTTTTACTGCCCGTTCCTGCCGCCTTATAGGGCGGATTGCAGGTGACAAGGTCAAATTCACCTTTGGGAAGTTGACTGTCTACTTCTTTTAAATCAATATTTAAAACTTGAAATTTATCTTCTAAACCGTTAAGTTCAATATTCGACCTTGCAACCAAGGCTGCGGGGGTTTGAATTTCAACACCCCAGACCGATTTTACGGCACAGTTTTTTAAGAGTAAAAGTGGTATGATTCCGCAACCCGTTCCAAGGTCAACCGCCTTTAAAACTGGTACTTTTTTAGCGGCAAAATCGCTTAAAAGTACCGCATCGGTGCCGAAAGTATGGTCTTTGCTTATGTTTATGGAAAACTTGCCCAACGGCTCACACTTATAGGCGTCACCCATTACTTGCGGCTCCACTTAACGCCTTGGGCGGTGTCCTCAAGCACAATGCCCATTTCGTTTAATTTGTCGCGAATAGCATCGGCAGTTTTGAAATCTTTTGCCTTTCTTGCGGCGGTACGTTCGGCAATAAGTGCCTCTATTTCGCTGTCAAGCGACTCGGTGTTTACGTTATAAAGCAAACCTAAAACACCGCAAAGTTCGTCTAAAGCATTTAAGCAAGCGGTTAAAGTTTCTTTGCCCGCACCGTTTGACACCGCAATATTTATATCTTTTACAAGCATGAATACGGCACCCAAAGCATCGGCTGTGTTGAGGTCGTCTTCCATAGCGGTGATGAATTCATTTTTATGTTTTTCGATAAATTCGGGCACTTCGCCGCCGTCGGCAGCGTGGGTTAAAGCAAACTCAATACCCTCGCGACACTTGTAAAGACGGTCGAGCGAATTTTTAGCCTGCTCGATAATTTCAACACTGTAGTTAATGGGACTGCGGTACTGTGACGAAATCATAATATAACGTATAGGCTCGTAACCAAACTTTTCGGCAACCTCGCGAACGGTGAAGAAATTGCCGAGTGATTTCGACATCTTGCGGTTGTCAACATTTATATAGCCGTTGTGCATCCAATAATGTGAGAAGTCGCAACCGTTGGCACACTCAGACTGTGCAATTTCGTTTTCGTGGTGCGGGAAAATAAGGTCCTGACCGCCGCAGTGAATATCAATGGTTTTGCCCAAATATCTGCCCGCCATGGCCGAACATTCGATATGCCACCCCGGTCGGCCGTTACCCCAAGGCGACTCCCAATAAGGCTCACCTTCTTTGGCACCTTTCCAAAGGCAGAAATCCATAGGCTCTTCCTTTATTTCAGAAACATCAATACGGGCACCCGCCTCTAAATCCTCAAGCGGTTGGTGAGAAAGTTTGCCGTAACTTTCAAACTTTTTAGCACGGAAATATACGTCACCGCCCGACGGATAAGCAAAACCTTTTTCGATAAGCGATTCGATAATACCTATAATTGCATCAATATTTTCGGTGGCTTTCGGATGTACCGTTGCAGGGCGAATGTTAAGGCCTTTGGCATCGGTCCAAAATTCCTCAATATAGCGTTTTGCAACGTCGGCGACGGTAATGCCTTCTTCGTTGGCTTTTTTGATAAGTTTATCGTCAATATCGGTAAAATTCTGAACGAAATTAACCTTCATTCCACGCCATTCAAGGTAACGGCGAAGAACATCAAAAACGCAAAGCGGCCTTGCGTTTCCAATGTGGATAAAATTATAAACGGTAGGTCCGCAGGCGTAAATTTTAACCTCGTCACTGCTTACAGGCACCAAATCCTGCTTGCTTCTTGTTAATGTGTTGTATATTTTCATAAAGTTTCTCCTTTATTTTGCGAGTGTTTCTATTTTACTTTTAAGGTCTTCTATTTTTTGCGACATTTCGCAGAGTTGCTGTGCCACAGGGTCAGGAATGTTTACTTGGTCCAAAGGGCAAATCTTTTGGCCGTTTTGTCTTACAACCCTTGCCGGTACACCTACAACAGTACAGTTGGGCGGAACTTCCTCAAGCACAACGGCACCTGCCGCAATGCGGGAATTATCGCCGACCTTAAAAGGTCCCAAAACTTTGGCACCGCTCGAAATCATAACATTGTTGCCTATGGTCGGGTGGCGTTTGCCGACATCTTTACCCGTACCGCCCAAGGTTACGCCTTGGTAGATAAGGCAATCGTCGCCGATTTCGGTCGTTTCGCCTATTACAACGCCGTGACCGTGGTCGATAACCAGTCTTCTGCCTATTATAGCACCGGGGTGAATTTCGATACCGGTTTTTTTGGCACATCTTTGAGATATAAGCCTTGCCCAAAATCTCATATTATGGCGGTAAAACCAATTTGCCCTGCGATACATACGCAGTGCTTTTACACCGGGGTACAAAAACAGTATTTCCAAAGTACTTCTTGCCGCAGGGTCACGCTCTTTTACAGCGGCAATATCCTCTTTTATTCTGCTAAACAAAATATTTCCTCCCAAGTTAGATATTAGTGATTAGAAAAGCCTCCGTCGGCAAATGCCGACGGAGGCGTAAAACGCGGTTCCACTCCGAAGTTTAACTCATTTTGGTTTTAACGGTGCCACCGCATAAAGATACTAACGTTCCCCTTATGTGCTCGCGGGTGCATTCGCCGAATGAAAGATTCAAAACCGTTTCAGTCTTTGCGGTTTTGTCCCTGTTACCTTTTTTGTTCGGTTACTAATCCCGTTCAACGCATTTTCATTTAATATATTATATCACAGATTTTAAATTTGTCTACACTTTTATTTTTTGGGGTCAATAAATTCAAAACTGTCCTTCATATAAATCACACCCGAAATAACCACAAAAACCGTCGAAACCCAAAGCATTATGCCGAAAGCAATCATAAAAACGGTCATAACCGTATCGGGTACGGCTACTGCTTTTTCGATAATGGGAATTATTGAGTCCTCAAAATACATTACCGCAATACCGAATATAACGGCAACCATCTGGGTGACCGTCTTGGTTTTACCCCACATATTTGCGGGAATCACCTTTTTGGTTTCGGACGAAACGACAACAAGGCGAAGTGACGCAATCATAAATTCGCGGAAAAGCACTATAAACAGCACCCACGCAATGCCAAAGCCGAAATCTTTTGCCAAGAATGCCAAAAAAGCAGCGGTGGTTAGCATTTTATCGGCAAGCGGGTCTAAAAACTTACCGAAATTGGTCACAAGACCCCTTGCTCTTGCGATTTTTCCGTCAAGCATATCGGTCAAAGAGGCAACAACAAACAACACCAACGCCACAATGTAGTGGTGCGGGAAGTTTATTAACATTGCCGCCATGAAAAGCGGAGTCATAATGATACGGGCAACGGTTAAGCGGTTGGGTAAATTCATATTTTTATACCTCGTTCTTTTATATTTTTTCGCCCAACAGGTCATATTCGAGCGAGTCGTTTATAAGCACATTTACAATATCACCCATATGCAACGGCTCTTTAGATGTAAAGAACACCTTGCCGTCAATATCGGGGGCATCGGCATGACTGCGGCCAAAGAAACATTTTATATAATCGTCATATCCTTCAACCAACACTTCGACCGTACTTCCGCATTTAAGGGCGTTCTTTTCCAAGGTTACGCCAAGTTGGTCGTTCATAACTATTTCACTGCGGTCAACACGCAGTTGCATGGGAACTTGGTCTGGGAAAGAGGCGGCAGGGGTATCCTCTTCCTCGGAATAGGCAAAACACCCTACTCGGTCAAATTTTACTTCCTTCACAAACTCGCAAAGTTCCGTAAAATCGTCTTCAGTTTCACCGGGGAAACCCGTAATAAAAGTGGTTCTCAGAGTAATATCGGGGATTTTTGCTCTGATTTTTTCTATCAGTGCCAAAAGCGACTCTTTATCCCCGCTGCGGTTCATTCGGCGTAAAACCTCACCGCTCGCGTGTTGCAACGGTATATCGAGATAATTTACGATTTTTTCATTTTGGGCTATTGTGTTAAGCAGTCGGTCGGTGATTAGTTCGGGGTAGGTGTAAAGAATTCTAATCCACTCTATACCCTCTACCTTGCAAAGGTCATTTAACAGGTCGGCAAGTTTCGGCTCGCCGTACAAATCGGTGCCGTAGCGGGTAGTATCTTGGGCAACAACGACAAGTTCCTTGACCCCGCTTTTTGCCAAACTCTCGG
The DNA here is from genome assembly GCA_045578845.1 of Acutalibacteraceae bacterium. Classification (GTDB taxonomy): domain Bacteria; phylum Bacillota; class Clostridia; order Oscillospirales; family Acutalibacteraceae; genus UMGS172. The sequence continues at coordinate 24,608 of JAZNLA010000053.1, forward strand.
CCTCTTTTAAAATATCTTCTTTCTTTCTGCTGCGGTATTTGCCCCTAATACCGGGAATTGCACAGTAGGTGCAACAGTTGTCACAGCCTTCGGCGATTTTTATGTAGGCGGTATAAAAAGGCGTTGTTAAAATCCTTTCACCGCTAATTTTCAAATCCTCTTTTTTGCCAAAAACACTGTTGGTTCTGCCATTGACGGCATTTTTTACAATATTTACTATATCGTTATTGCCCGCAAGTCCCACAACAACATCAACCTCGGGCATTTGTTCCTTAATATCATCGCGGTAACGCTCGGCAAGACAACCCGTCACTATGAGCGTTTTAAGGTTGCCGTCTTTTTTATAGGCGGAAACCTCTAAAATATTTTCAATCGCCTCTGCCTTTGCCGACTCGATAAACCCGCAGGTGTTGACAATTATTATCTCTGCCTCGGCTTCGTTCGGGGTGAGTTCAAACCCAGCGTCACTAAGGCTTTTAAGCATTATTTCGGCATCAATTTGATTTTTCGGGCAACCGAGTGACACCATTCCGATTTTTTGCATTACAATTCCTCATTATATATAATTTCTATTTCCCGTTCGCGTAAAAAAGACTTTAACTGTGAAAAGGCAAAACCTTTGCGTAAAAAGTAGGCAAACATACGGTCAAAATCTTTTTTAGTGTTGAGTTTACCACTAAACCGTCGGTCAAAAATGTCGGCTATGGCAGTATCCGTATCATAATTGTCCTCTTGCATTTCCAACACTTGGTCTACCGTTTCGCGGTCTAACCCTTCGGCTAAAAGCATTTGTTTTGCAAGTTTTAGCGACACCTTTTTTTCGCAAAGCAACCGTTCCAAACGGCGAGAAGCATAGTCTTTATCATTGATAAGACCTAATTCTTCCATTCGGTCGGCAGCGGTAAGGCAGGCATATTCGGGAAATGCGGTACCAAGTTTTTTAATCAGTCCCGCTTTGGGTAAACTGCTTCTCGACAAATACCACATCGCCCTCGACTTTGCTCTTTTTATGTGCGACTTTGCGATTAAATCGACCAGTTCCTGCTCTGATATTTCGGTGCCGACCGAAATATGTTCGGTTTCGCAAAGTTCCGAGTCGATTGCAATTAACCCGACGGGGTCTATTTCGGCACCCAACTCTTTAGGGTCCGTTTCTTCATCAAACACTAACGCCGTAAGCGATTTACGACGGTGTTTAAGTTCTTTTACCTTCATTATTCGACATCAACATCAATATTGATTTTGGCTTTTCTTTTCGGGATTTCTTTTACTTCCTCGGCGACCGAGGGTGTAACAGCAGGCTCTTCCTCTTTAGCCTTACCTTTCTTTAGTGCCGACGGCATTTCAGCCAATTTGGCACGGATTTTCGCCTCAATCTCGGCGGCAAGTTCGGGATGTTCGGCGATATAAGCCTTTGCATTATCCCTTCCCTGTGCAATCTTTTCGTCATTATACGAAATCCACGCACCCGAACGCTTTACAATGTCGTACTTAATACCGAGGTCAATGATTTCGCCCCAACGTGAAATACCCTGACCGTACATAATATCAAACTCAGCCTCTCTAAACGGAGGTGCAACCTTATTTTTAACAACCTTTGCCTTGGTTTTACTGCCTACCATTTCGCCTGCAACCTTTATGGTTTCAACGCGGCGAATGTCAAGACGTACCGAGGCATAGAAACGCAAGGCTCTGCCGCCTGTAGTGGTTTCACTGCTGCCGTAAACTACGCCGACCTTGTCACGAAGTTGATTGATAAATATTGCGATACAGTTAGACTTTGAAATTGCACCCGCAAGTTTACGCAAAGCCTGTGACATAAGTCTTGCGTGAAGTCCCATGTGCGAGTCGCCCATTTCACCTTCAATTTCGGCTCTCGGCACCAATGCCGCAACCGAGTCAATTACTACAACCTCAATGGCACCTGAACGAACCAATGCCTCGGTAATTTCCAAAGCCTGCTCGCCTGTGTCGGGCTGAGAAACCAGCATAGAGTCAATATCAACACCCAAACTTGCGGCATAAACGGGGTCAAGTGCGTGTTCAACGTCGATAAACGCAACCTCTCCGCCCATTTTTTGTGCTTCGGCGATAACGTGAAGTGCAATAGTGGTTTTACCCGAAGACTCAGGTCCGAAAATTTCGACAATTCTGCCTTTAGGCAAACCGCCTATACCGAGTGCCGCGTCAAGACCTATTGAGCCTGTCGAAATGTGGTCAACACTCATATGGGCGTTTTCGCCGAGTTTCATAATAGTGCCCTTACCGTAACTTTTCTCAATCTGTTCGAGAGCGGTCGCTAATGCTTTTGCTTTATCATCTGCCATTTTAAATTTCTCCGTTTCATAATTTACCCGAATTTCGGGATTGTTTATTTTACTGCTGTTACTACCCTTGGATTGTTTCCCAGGTCATTAGTAACTTTAATTTCGCTGTAACCGTTTTGTTCCAATATATCTTTCACTTGTAATGACTGGTCAAAACCGATTTCAAAGGCTAAAATCCCGCCTTTTTTTAACACCGATTTCCATATCTTTGCAATAGTTCGGTAAAATATAAGTCCGTCTTGCCCGCCGTCTAACGCTGTTTTTGGCTCAAACTGTACTTCCCTTTGAAGTGTCGGCAAAATTTCGGTTTTTATATACGGGGGATTGCTGACTATTATATCGGCGGTTTCTTTAAAATCTTTCAAATCTGCGGTCAGCACATCGGTTTCAACGATTTTTGCATTTGTGCCGTTTATCTCTATATTTTTTTTAAGATATTCTATCGCCTTTTTCTCTTTTTCAAAAAAGATGGCATGACCGCCCATTATCGACTGCAAGGCTATACCTATACAACCGCTGCCCGCACAAACATCGAAAATTTCGGGTGCTTCATTATCTCTCCACAGTTCTTTGACCACGTCTACGAGCGTTTCGGTGTCGGCTCTTGGGATTAGTACTCCGTCACCAACTAAAATGCGTTTGCCGTAAAATTCCCATTCGCCTAAAATGTACTGTAAAGGGTACCCTTTGAGTCGTTTTTCGGCCATTCGCTTTGCTTGGTCGGGAGTTTTTGACGCACCTAAAATCTGCCTTGCCTCAAACCTTTCCGACTCAATCCCTGCGGATTTTAGTTTCTGCTCAATTGCCTTTTCCAGTATAAAATCGGTCATAATTCGTCAGACCCGTCCGACGGTATTACTTCTTGTACCGCGGCAATGGCAATCTCTATCATTTTGCTGTCGGGTTCTTTGGTAGTAAGCCGCTGAATCCAAAGTCCCGGTGCGGCGATTGTGTGCGTCACAAAATTATCGTACCTTCCGCAAACTTTTATAAGTTCATACCCAAGTCCGCAAATTACGGGCACAAGCAGGATTTTAATAGGTACCCACAGCATGTTATTGTCGGTTATAAATGTAGGTAAAAAAACCACCAAAACACTGCTTATAAGTATTCCTATGACAAGCATTAAAAACATAAACGAAGTGCCGCATCTCGGATGAAAGCGGGATTGCTTTTTGACATTTTCAACAGTTAGTTCCATGCCCTTTTCATAGCAGAAAATTGTTTTATGTTCGGCACCGTGGTACATAAACACACGTTTAATGTCCTTCTCAAAGGAAACCGCCGCCAAATAGCCTAAGAATAACAGCATTTTGACAACGCCCTCAATAACGCCTCTGAAATAGGTAAGATTATGTCCTGCGAGTGAATTTATACCCTTAAAAATAAGTGCCGGCAGGTACATAAACAGTACCACTGCCAAAACCACGCCAAGCACAGTGCCTATGACCATAGCCGAGCCGATTAAAACACTTTCGCCCTTACTTTTTTTGGTATCTTGAGCAAGAGTTAATTCTTGCTCACTATCTTGTTCGGTTAAAATCTCGGTATCAGGCTCTTTACCCTGCTTTTTTAAAGCTTTTTCTTTTTTCTTTTGTTCTTTTTTCAGTTTCTTCTGCCGTTCCTCTTCTTCCTCAAGTTCGGTAAATCCCGAAATGTCGGCTGAAGTCATCATAGCCTCATAACCCGTCACCATGGATTCGATTAAATTTACCATTCCCCTTATAACGGGCAGACCGAAGAAGGAATATTTATCCTTTAAATGTTTTTCCTTGACCTCGGAAATATCAATACTTCCGTCCTTTTTTCTTACAGCCATGGCGGTTTTTTGAGGACCTTTCATCATAATGCCCTCAATGAGTGCCTGACCGCCTATCGACGTTTTTTTAATTGCCATTTATATCCTCTTTCTCTTGGGGCGGGAAGATAACCTCGGTTATTTCGTCAGGTTGTTCAATAATAGTCGGTAAAACCACCGTAATCGTTGTGCCCTCGCCCTCGGTACTTTCGACAAACAAAAGACCGTTATGCTGTTTTATGATTTCGTCAGCGACCGCAAGTCCTATTCCCGACCCGCGAACGTTGTTGTTAGCCTTGTAAAACTTCTCTTTTATGTGGTTTATATCTTTGCTCGGTATTCCGCAACCGGTATCGCCTATGGTTATGCGTATACAAGCCTCTTCGTTAAATGCCGATACTACAATATGACCGCCTTGGTCGGTGTATTTTACGGCGTTATCTATAATATTTATGAAAACCTGTTTGATACGGTCGCGGTCAGCCATGATGTTTTCACTTTCACCGGGGTTTACAAACACCACCGACTGCTTTTTCTGAGCCGCTATCTCCTTATACATATCAACCACATCGCCGATAATATCAAGCGGATTGCAAACCGACGGCGAAATGGTAAGTTTGCCCGATTCGATACGGGAAAAGTCGAGCAATTCCTCAACCAAACTTGATAGCCTGTCGGCTTCGCCGAGCATTATATCAATGCCTTTTTTTACCACTTCATCATCTTCGCCTACCGAAACTCTTACCGTTTCGCCCCAGCCTTTTATGGCAGTCAGCGGTGTTCTGAGTTCGTGCGAAACCGAAGAAATAAAATCGTTTTTAAGATTTTCGGCATTTTCAAGTTCCGACGCCATATAATTTATGGTGTCACAAAGTTCGCCGATTTCATTATTTTGCTTAACTGTAAGCCTTGCGTTAAGGTCACCGCCTGCGATTTTACGGGCAGTAGTTGTAACGTCACGCACGGGCCTTACAATTGAGTTTATGAAGAAAATTCCCAATATTAGTGAAAATACAAAGAACAAAATACCGACTGCTATTGCAATACCGAGTATGGCTCCGAAACCGTCCATAACCTCTTCCATGGAAACTATGACCCTGTAGGCACCGTTTGAGCCGTAACCTAAATCAGGCAAAACGGTGGTAAATGCCAAAACCTTTTCGCGGTTGGAATTTTTACCGTACCATGATGCAGTACCCTGCTTTACAACCGCCTCGCTATAGTCGGTTGCCTCTTTAAAAGCACCTTTTGACGCGAAACCGTTGGTTGTGACCAGCATATTTCCGTATCGGTCATAAATTTGCACTTCAACCTTATCGCGAAATTGAAAATTCTGTGCATAACCTCTTGCGGCGGCGGAGAAACCATTTTCATCGCTAAGCGACAGCACGTTTATATCACGCACATAGTCGGCGGCACAGTCAATAACCTCATTTTTATAGTAGTTAAAAAGTGCTACGCCGAGGCAGATTTCTCCTATTGCTATAATAAGCAAAACCACCGGCATAATATTAAGCAGCCAAGTTCTCGTTATGCTATGCAGTTTAAGGTCTATGTTCACGGTTTCACCCCCCTTTTTTTGAAAAAGGATTATCTTAAAAATTTAGCCTATACTCCACTTATAGCCCATACCCCAAACGGTTATGAGATGTTTAGGGTTAGACGGTTCGTCCTCGATTTTCATACGGAGTCTTCTTATATTAACATCGACAATTTTTTCTTCGCCGAAATACGACTCGCCCCAAACGCGGGTTAAAATGTCAGTCCTATCAAGCGGTGTATCGGGATTTGTGAAAAGATACTCGATAATTTGAAACTCAACCTGTGTAAGTTCAATATTTCGGTCGTTTTTGGAAAGTGTACGGCGACGCATATTAAGGACAAACTCACCATGGCGAATTTCCTCAGAAAGTTCGCGGTTTTTGGAATTATTAAGTTCAATTCGGCGGTAAAGCGAATCGACCCTTGCGTTAAGTTCTGTAGGACTGAACGGCTTTGTAATATAATCGTCGGCACCCTGCATAAGACCGCTTACCTTATCCATTTCTTGGGTACGTGCAGTCAGCATTATTATGCCGAGTTCGGGCGAACGCTTACGCAGTTCTTTACAAAGGGTAAACCCGTCAATTCCGGGCATAGTAATATCCAAAAGTGCTATACAGAAACCGTCAGGATCGTTGTCGTAAATAGCAAGTGCCTCTTCGCCTGAGCCTGCCTCGACCGTTTCGTAACCGACACGTCTTAGATTTATAACCTCAAACTCTCTTATATTCTGCTCATCTTCTACAATTAGGATTCTTTTCAATCTAAATCCCCCTTTTATGAACCTTTTGTTTCATCAATAAGTTTAAAATTATTCTTAATATAATCCTCACCGGGGTTTAAAGCACTTCCTCCGAGTTTTGCAACAAAAATTTCTTTGGAAGTCCGTGCTATTTCAAAATATCCTTCATATTCAGCGGCAAAGCCTTTAAAGTTTTCGAGATTTAGCACCTGCACCCTTAAAATTTCTTCGCCGACCGACTGCTCGTCACCGTTCCAACGAACGAAACTTCTCTGCCTTGTTTCAGTGTTACGAGTTACGGTAAAATTATTTATCCAATCGCTTGGCACAACCAAATAATAACCGTCGGTATAGTTTATAACCGTACTGCTTATCGGCGTAAATACACTGCCGTCAAAACTGTTCCATGTGGTCATATAGGCACTGTCGGTTTCTGATGTTCCGTCGGCTACCGGCAAGCGTGCGGTCAGCGGTATATCAACCGAGCCGTCACCGTTAATATCGCCCGAATGAATTGATGCCGCACGCAAAGTTTCTGTATTCTCGTTAAGACTTCCTTCGCCGCTGTCAAAGACATTTACAAGCGTTCCGTCACGGACACATAACACCTCGGTTATAAGTCCCGTTGATTTATCCGCATCAATGAAAAGTGCGGGATTGCCGTCTGTAAACTTGGACTGCTTAGGCTCATAATATGCGGTAACATTGCCGTCAAGCGAGCAAGAATCAACCCCTGTAAACCCTGTATCGGTCAATGCCAAAAGTGTCGCTTTGGCAGTCTTTTTCTCGGTGTCAAGCGATACGGCAACAATTTCATAAACACCGTCATTATCAAAATCGCAGGTGGAAAACACCGAATAATCGGCACTTGTAACCTCGGATAAAATTCCAGAGTTTATTTCATAAATCGAAATCTTTTTATCCACTGCCGAATACCTTGACCAACTGACTATGATTTTAGGTATACCGCTGCGGTCTAAATTTGCAAATTCAACCGATTCAACGCCCGAACCGCCGACCTCAATGTCCGACACCGAAACCCAACCTTTGGAATCGGTCCAGCGGATATAGTTTATATGCATAACGGTGGTCTTATCATCGGTACTTGTGCTATAGAACGAAAACACCTCGGTCTTGCCGTCGCCGTCTAAATCTTTAGTGACAATAGCCGAACGGTAGTTGCCCGAAGACGGGTAGACAAGGTTAAGTCTTCCGCCGACATTTTTTTCCAATGTTTTTTGAATTTCGTAAAGTTCACCCGACGGTTTAGGAGGCGACAGGCTGTCAGCAATATTAACCCCGAATTCGCAGGAACAAAACACACACATAATAATAACCGTTAGAAAAGCCATTGCAAATCGTTTCATATACAGCACACCTCCCTTAAAGACAGTACATAAATTTATACAGATAAATTATAACACAACTGTTACCGAAATGACACATATTTTTCAAAAATTTTTATTAAAATTTCGTGAAATTATAATTTACAGTGATAAAACTTTAAAAAATATAACAGAAACCTTGAAACAAACGGGAAATAATGATATATTTATCTCAAATCAAAGGCGGGGTGATAAGATGTTGCTTGAATTTAAAAACATAACCAAAAACTTCGGTGACACTAAGGTTTTAAAGGGTGTTTCGTTTAGTGCAAAAAGCGGCAGTGCCATTGGACTGCTCGGCAGAAACGGTGCGGGCAAAACAACCTTAATTCGCATACTAATGGGCGTTTTCGCTTCGGACAGCGGTGAGGTTTTAATCGACGGCAAACCCATTGACCGAAAAAACATCAGTATCGGCTATCTGCCCGAAGAAAGAGGTCTTTACCCCAAAAAGAAAATTATAGACCAACTCGTCTTTTTTGCCATGCTTAAAGGTATGAAACGGTGCGACGCCATACGCGAAGTTAACAACCTTCTATCTAAACTCGGTATACAAGAATACCGCGACCGCCGACTTGACACGCTTTCAAAAGGCAACCAGCAAAAAATTCAACTTATAACCGCACTTGTCCACAACCCCGATATTATCGTATTAGATGAACCTTTTTCGGGACTTGACCCCGTAAATGCACTTCTTTTAAAAAATGTTATCCAGGGTGAAATTGAGAAAGGGAAAATCGTGTTATTCTCAAGCCACCAAATGAATTACATTGAGGAATTTTGCGACTCGGTTGCGATTTTACACCGCGGGAAGGTAGTACTAAGAGGTACATTGCAAGAAATTAAGCAAAGTTATCCCAAAAACCGCTTAATAGTACGGTCAAAAGATTTTAAACAAGTTTTGAGTGACGAAAACGGCATTTTACAAAACGACGGCAGTGTTTTAATCACTTTAAAAGATGATTTTGAAAAGACCGAAAAAATAAAGCACCTTGCCGAAAACTATGATGTTGACGAAATTTCGGTATGTTTGCCGTCGCTTTCCGATATTTTTATCGGGGTTGCGGGTGAGGAGGACAAAAAATGAAACAGTTTGTTGTAATATTCCTCTTTGAACTGAAAAATTATTTCAAAAACAAAACCTTTATAGGCGTAACCGTGGCATTAATGTTACTTATCGCAGGTGTTATGTTTTTTCCGAGGATAACCGAAAATTTTAACACGCAAGATAAAAATGACACCAAGCCCGTCATGGCGGTTGCAGTGGAAAATTCCGATTTGACCGCGGTTGCCGACGCTTTAGCCAGCGGTTTTTTCGACTGTGAAACAGTGTATTTTGAAAAAGTGACCGCCGACGAAATACGCTTAAAGGTTGAAAACGAAGAAGTGGACTGTGCCTTTTATTTAACCTCGCCCACTTCGTACACCTATTTTGTTAAAAATATGTCGCTTTACGACCAAAACACCGCTATTGCCGACAGTGTTTTAAACGAGTACCACCGCCGCTCGTCATTGCTTGACTTAGGGCTTACCAATGAACAGGTGGGTTCTATTTTAAACGCACCGATTTCGGGCACCACTGAAAATCTGGGCAAGGACCAAATGAGCAGTTTCTTCTATACCTACATTATGATTTTTGCACTTTACATGGTGATTTTACTGTACGGACAAATGGTGGCTTCGGGTGTTGCAACCGAAAAAAGTTCAAGGGCTATGGAGGTTTTAATCACCAGTGCCAAACCCGTTTCCATGATGTTCGGCAAGGTAATCTCCGCCTGTCTTGCGGGGCTTACACAACTGCTTACTGTCTTCGGCTCGGCATTCGTTTTTTACGGATTTAACAAAAAATACTGGTCGGACAACGCAATCATCTGCTCTATATTCGATATACCTTTAGACCTGCTCATTTTTATGACTATATTCTTTGTGTTGGGATTTTTAATCTACGCATTTTTGTACGGTGCTATCGGCTCTACAGTTTCGAAATTGGAAGACCTCAACACCGCAGTAATGCCTGTCACAATGCTTTTTATAGTGGCATTTATGGTGGTTATGTTCTCAATGACCGGCGGTAATATTGACAACACCTTAATGAAAGTATGCTCTTTTATCCCCTTCACCTCACCCATGGCTATGTTTACGCGAATTGCCATGAGTACGGTGCCCGCGTGGGAAATTGCCGTTTCGCTTTTAATTTTAGTTTTGTCGGTCTTCGGTATAGGGTATATAGCCGCAAAAATCTACCGCATCGGTGTACTGCTGTACGGAACAAAACTCACGCCTAAGGATATCATAAAATCCATTAAAAATTCTTAAAATTTATGCAAAAATTTAAGCCGCCGAAAATTCGGCGGCTTTTTTTATTTTGTTTTATCTTTTCTTGGCGGCAATAGCCTCTTTGGCTTTTTCCACAATATCTTTAGCACGAAGACCGAAGATTGTAAGCAGTTCTTCGGCAGGGCCAGACATACCGAACACATCGGTAACACCGACCTTGACTACGGGTACGGGACAGGTTTCGGTGACAACCTCGGAAACTGCAGAACCGAGTCCGCCAATAACCGAATGTTCCTCGGCAGTGACTATAGCACCGGTTTCAGTAGCGGCTTTTACGATAATATCGCGGTCAATAGGCTTAATGGTAGCCATATTGATAATTCTTGCCGAAATACCCTCGGCGGCAAGCAGGTCATAAGCCTCTAAAGCCTCTTTAACCATAAGACCTGTGGCAATAACGGTGACATCGGTACCGCTTTTAAGTTCAACACCTTTGCCTATCTGGAACTCGTAACTGTCATCGAACACAACGGGAACGGCAAGTCGGCCAAAACGCATATAGCAAGGGCCGTCAATCTCGGCGGCTTTAAGGGTTGCAAGTCTTGCCTCTACCGCGTCGGCAGGGTTAATAATGGTCATGTTGGGGATAGTACGCATAATGGCGATATCTTCACAACATTGGTGGGTTGCACCGTCTTCACCGACCGAAATGCCTGCGTGCGAAGCACCGATTTTTACATTCAAATTAGGATAGGCAATCGAGTTTCTGACCTGTTCAAAGGCTCTGCCCGAAGCAAACATTGCAAAAGAACTTGCAAAAACAAGTTTGCCGGTTGCAGCAATACCTGCGGCAACACTCATCATATTCTGTTCTGCGATACCGCAGTTGTAAAACCTTTCGGGATATTCCTTTTTAAATGTGCCGGTCTTGGTTGCGGCGGCAAGGTCAGCGTCTAAAACAACAAAGTCGTTTCGCTTTTCTGCTAATTCACAAAGTGCTTTTCCGTAAGCATCTCTTGTGGCTATTCTTACTACATCTGCCATTTTAATTCACTCCTTACTTAATTTCGGCAATTTTCGCATCTAACTCAGCCAAAGCCTGTGCGGTAAGTTCGTCATTAGGTGCACTGCCATGCCAACCGACAGCATTTTCCATATATGAAACGCCTTTGCCCTTAACGGTGTTGGCAATAATTGCGGTGGGTTTACCCTTAACGGTTTCGGCGGCGGCAAGTGCAGCCTCAATCTCGTCAAAATTATGACCGTCAATAGTGATTACATTCCAGTTAAATGCTTCAAACTTTTTATCGAGCGGCAGCGGAGAGTTAACCTCGTCCAAAGTGCCGTCGATTTGGAGGTTATTAAGGTCGGCAAAAACTACGAGATTGTCAAGTCTTTTGTGTGCGGCAAACATTGCTGCCTCCCAAACCTGACCTTCTTCCGATTCACCGTCGCCTATAATGCTGTAAACACGGTAGTTGTCGCCGAAATGCTTGGCCGATAACGCCATACCTGCGGCGGCCGAAATGCCTTGACCGAGCGAGCCGGTTGACATATCCACGCCGGATATACCCTTTCTGTCGGGGTGTCCTTGAAGTATGGCATAGGGTTTGCGAAGTTTTTCTATTTCATCTACTCCGAAAAATCCACGCAGTGCCAAAACGCCGTAAAGTGCCGGTGCGGCATGACCCTTTGAAAGCACAAAACGGTCACGGTCAGGTTTGTTTGGATTTTCGGGGTCAATATTCATCTTTTCAAAATAAAGATATGTAAGTATATCGGTTACCGAAAGCGAACCGCCGGGATGTCCCGACTTGGCTTTATTGGTGCCGATAATTACTAATTTTTTTGCTTCGAGTGAAAGTTTTTCGAGTTCTTTTTTTCTTTGCTCGTTCATAATTTAACCTCCCGTGTTTAATGGCTTAATCCAAAGCCTTTAATTTTTTCTGGAATGTTTTAAAATACTCCGGCAACGGCGATGTAAATTCCATATATTCATTAGTTGTCGGATGAATAAAACCGATAGTTCCGGCGTGCAAACACTGACCGGAAAGTTCGGTTATTATTTTTTTAGGTCCGTAAATCGGGTCCCCCGCTACAGAGTGGCCGATAGACGCCATATGCACCCTTATTTGGTGAGTTCTGCCCGTTTCAAGGCGAAATTTCATAAAGGTAAACCCGTCATAACGCTCTAAAACCTCATAGTGGGTGGTGGCGGGTTTAGAATTCACATATATAACGCACATTTTTTGACGGTTTTTTGGGTCCCTGCCGATAGGTGCATTGACAGTACCGCTATCTTGCTTCACATTTCCGTAAACAATGGCACGGTACTCTCTTTTAAAGGAATGTTCCTTTATCTGCTCGGCTAAACACTTATGCGAATTATCGTTTTTAGCGACAATAAGCAGTCCGCTTGTGTCCTTGTCAATTCGGTGGACTATACCCGGTCTTAAAACCCCGTTTATGCCCGAAAGACTGCCGCCACAGTGAAAAAGCAGAGCGTTTACAAGCGTGCCGCAGGTGTTCCCCGCGGCAGGGTGAACAACCATACCCTTTGGTTTGTTTACGACCAGCAAATCGTCGTCCTCGTAAACAATGTCGAGCGGTATATCTTCGGGGATTGTTGTGAGTTCTTTAGGCTCGGGCAGATTGACAGTGATTATATCCCCTGCAAAAACAGTCGCCTTTTTCTTGGCAGTGTTGCCGTTTAGCAGTATGTCACCGCCCTCTATCAGTTCGGCAATATATGACCTTGAAAGGTCAAGTTGGCCCGATAAAAATGCGTCAAGCCTTTTGCCGCCGTCTATAACCTCAACCGTTTTGGCTGTCATTTGATTTTTGTTCGGGTACGGAATCGTTAATCACTTCAGCACTCATGCGGTCCAATTTTCTCTTAGCACGGGCATCCTTAACAAAGTCTATTATGAAGTAAATTACTATCATTGCGGCACCGATACAAACGGCACAGTCTGCAACATTGAACACAGGAAATTCCATAAAACCGAATTCGAGAAAATCGACAACATTACCGCCTCTGAATATGCGGTCAATCATGTTACCGATACCGCCTGCGAGCACCATGCAGATAGCCCAAAACATAGTACGGCTTTCAAATGTTCTGCGAATAAGCATTGAGATGCAGATTATCATTATTAAAAGTGTAACGGTGATTAAAAACCAAGTTTGACCCTCTAAAATACCAAACGCGGCACCGCTGTTAGGCGGTATACGGTTAAAATTAAGAAGACCGGGGATTATGGTAATTACTTGATTCATATCCATAGTTGAAATAACCAAATACTTGGTGACTTGGTCAAGTACAACCACTAAAACACCGCAAATAATTGCTAATACAGCCGACATTTCTATCTCCGTTCAGCCGAAAAACTCGGCGTTTATTTTATTCCTTTATAATAGCGGCACAGCGAGGACAAAGTGTGGGATGTTCTGCGGTTGTTCCTACCTCTTTTGAATAGGACCAGCAACGCTCACACTTGTCACCCTCGGCGTGTTTAACGGTAACACCGATACCTGTATCGCCCTTAAATTCACCGCCGTCACCGTCAACGACATTTACCTTTGAGGTGATAAATACGGTAGAAAGCATACCCTCGATTTCCTTTAAGAAACCGAACATCTCGCCTTTTGAGTAAACGGTAACTTCACTTTCAAGCGAAGCACCGATAACCTTTTCATTACGGGCAAGTTCGAGTGCCTTCTTAACGTCGTCGCGAACATCATGGATTTTATCCCAACGTGCCATAAACTCTACATCATATCTGCCTGTTGCAACGGGGAAACTGTTGAATACAACGTTTCTCTTGTCGTCACCCGCTTTATGAGGCATGAACTTCCAAATTTCGTCGGAAGTGAATGCAAGAATAGGTGCGATAAGGCGGGTTAAGGTGTGAAGCACCTCGTAAATTGTGGTTTGTGCCGCACGGCGTGTTGCGGAATTTTGAGCCTCAACATAAAGTCTGTCCTTAGCGGCATCGAGGTAGAAGTTTGACATATCAAGTACGCAGAAGTTGTGGATTGCGTGGAAAATCATATGATATTCAAAGTTCTCGTAAGCCTCGGTACATTCTTTGACAATGCTTTCAAGACGCATTAGAGCGAAACGGTCCATTTCCTCTAATTTGTCGTAAGAAACCGCATCGGTATCGGGGTTGAAATCATTGATACAACCCAAGATAAATCTTGCGGTATTTCTGATTTTGCGGTAAATTTCACTAAGTTGCTTTAAAATATCCTTTGAAATACGGATATCGGCATGGTAGTCTGACGAAGCAACCCAAAGTCTTAAAATATCGGCACCGTACTGACCGACAATATCGTCGGGGTTAATAGTATTGCCGATTGATTTCGACATCTTTTTACCCTCGCCGTCAACAACCCAACCGTGGGTAACAACGGTTTTATAAGGTGCTCTGCCCTCGGCGGCAACCGAGGTCAAAAGCGAGGACTGGAACCAACCTCTATACTGGTCGGCACCCTCTAAATAAAGGTCGGCAGGTGAGGATAACTCTTCACGCTGTTCGAGAACTGCGGCGTGGGATACGCCCGAGTCAAACCAAACGTCCATGATGTCGGTTTCCTTTGTGAATTCGGTGCAACCGCACTCGCACTTAGCACCCGCAGGCAGCAACTCCGCTTCGGGCAGTTCGTACCAAGCGTCGGCACCTTTTTCGCGGAAAATAGCCGAAATTTTTGCTATTGTTTCGGGATTTATAAGTTCCTTTCCGCAGTCTTTGCAGTAGAAAATCGGGATAGGCACACCCCAAGTACGCTGACGGGAAATACACCAGTCACTGCGGTCTTTAATCATACCCGAAATTCTGTCTTCACCCCAAGCGGGTACCCATTTAACATCTGCAACTTCACTTAAAGCCTTGTCGGCAAAAGCGGAAATTGAGCAGAACCACTGCTCGGTTGCACGGAAGAGAATGGGCGACTTACATCTCCAACAGTGGGGATATTGGTGAATAATCTTTTCGAGTGCGAAAAGATTGCCTGTTTCATCGAGTTTTATGGCAATAGCCTTGTTTGCCTGTTCGGTTGTAAGGCCTTTAAACTCGCCTGCTTCGGCGGTCATGACACCCTTGGCGTCAACAGGAACAACAATGGGGATTTCCTTATAGTTACGGCAAACCTCGAAGTCGTCGACACCGTGACCGGGGGCGGTATGAACACAACCTGTACCGCTTTCCAAAGTAACGTGATTACCAACGATTACAAGCGAAGTGCGGTCGATAAACGGATGTGCACATTTAATATATTCAAGGTCACTGCCTTTGACAGTTCCCAAAAGTTCATAATCTTCTATTTTAGCGGCACTAAACGAAGATGCGGCAAGTTCGGTTGCCAAAACATAATACTCACCGTTTGCCTTATAAACACCGTAGTCATACTCAGGACCTACGCAGATGGCAAGGTTGGCGGGCAATGTCCATGTAGTGGTTGTCCAAATTACGAAATAGGTTTTGCCCATTTCGGCACCCAAATTCGCAAGTTTACCGTCATCATCGGTAACAGCAAACTTAACATAGATAGAGTGACAAGGGTCTTCGGCATACTCAATTTCAGCCTCGGCAAGTGCGGTTTGACACTCGGGGCACCAGTAAACCGGTTTAAGCCCTTTATAAATATAGCCCTTTTCAGCCATTCTGCCGAAAATTTCAACCTGTTTGGCAACATAATCGGGGGTTAAGGTAAGATAGGGGTGTTCCCAATCACCTAAAACACCAAGACGTTCAAACTGTCTGCGTTGGTCGTCAACAAAACCGAGTGCAAAGTCACGGCAGATTTTGCGAAGTTCCAAAGCCGAAACATTGGCATTAGAGCCGACGCCGGCTTTCTTTCTCGCCTTAAGTTCGGTAGGCAAACCGTGTGTATCGTAACCGGGAACATACGGTGCTTTAAAACCGGACATATTTTTATATCTCAAAACAAAATCCTTGAGCGACTTATTAAGTGCAGTACCCATATGGATAATACCGTTGGCGTACGGAGGGCCGTCATGCAAAATGTAGAGCGGTTTGCCCTCATTAAGTTTCATAAGTTCCTCATAAGTGTTCTCGCTCTGCCATTCCTTTAAAGCCTCCGGCTCTCTTGTGGGAAGTCCTGCTCGCATGGGAAATTCCGTAACAGGCAGATTAAGTGTCTTGTTGTAATCCATTGAAATTATAACTCCTTTATTGCGTGGATAATCCGGACCGACAAAAAAGGCGGTCCGGACCTATAAATTTTATTTTTTCTTCTTTTTAAAGAAAAGTCTGGGTTCGTCATCATCATCTTCGTCTTCACTGAAAACGATGTGGCCTTTGGAAACAACAGCAGGTTGTTCCTCTTTTACTGTGCCCGAAAACTTTATCGGCTCTTCTTCGTTTTTTTCTTCAAATGTCAACTGAACATTATCTTTAACTTCCATGTCTGCCACAGGTGCTGCGACAGCAACCGCACCATCATCATGTGCTGTCTTCGCTTCGGGCTCTGCATTTTCGGTGATAATTATTTCAGCCTCGTTGTTTTCCTTTTCTTCCTTAACCGTATCAGGTACAGATACCTCTTCTTCGGCAGTTTCGACTGTAGCGGCAGTTTCCTTCATAATACGGTCATTTACTGCCTTTTCAAGCAATTCTTCGGGATTGCCGAAATCGGTCGAAAGTACAGTTTTTGCTCTTTCCATATTAAAAGGAATCTCGGCGGGAAGTTGATTTATAAGTTCAATCAGCGAACTGCATTGAGCAGTGGCTTTTTTACGGAAATCCGAAACCTCAATTTTTAAGCGGTCATAAAGTTTCTGTTCAAGTTCGACGCTCTCTTTAGCCGAGGCAATAATCTCCTCGGACTCCTTAACGGCACCTGCAATAATCTTAGCGGCTTCCTTTTCGGCAGTATCACCTAAAAGTCTTGCTTTGCTTTCTGCATCGGCAATAATTTCTTTGGCTCTGACATCTGCCTCATTGAGTTTCAAATTAGCGTCCCTTACGATTTCTTCAGCCTTGTTGTTAGCCTCGTCAGCAATCTGCTCGGCAACACGTTGGGCACTTACAAGCACATTTTGAATACCTGCGGTTGAAAGTGCACCGTCGGGCGATTTCTGGCTGAACTCTTGAAGTTTGCGTTCTGCATCAGCCTTTTGACGCATAAGTATTTCAATTTCGGAAGCCATTTCTTCCAAAAACAGTTCTACGTCGCTCTGCTTATATCCGCCCATAGGAGATTTTTGAAATTCCATATCACGAATTTGTTCGGGTGTTTTCATAAATTTTTCCCTCCGATAAATGCTGTTTATTTAAAATGTTTATATTTTAAAACCGTTCTGCCTTTACGGGTCAAATTTTCACATTCGAAAATTTCAAACCTGCCGTAATGCCTTACGGTAATTATATCACCTGTAACTATTTCTTTTGTGGTTTTAAAAACCTCAAGACCGTTTATAAAAGCATAACCGCTCTCTATTGTCGCAACGGCTTTACCGCGTGAAAGGTTACAAAGTGCCGCAACGACAGAGTCAAACCTAAGCGACGCTACGGTTGTAGATTTTTCCTCTGCTTGATTGGATTTCGGCAAAAAATCGGTCAAATCCCCCGTGATTTCCACGCCCGATGAGGCAATTTTTGTGATTTCGGCAATCAAGTGCGGTGCAACACTGCCCGATACAAAAACCACGCTGTCTTTATCCGGCAAAATATCACCGACAGTGTCCCTTTCGACCCCTGCCGACATAATTGCACCCAAAATATCGCGGTGAGAAAGCACGCGGTCGCTTTTATTGTGGATACGAAGTTTTACTATCGGGAACTTTGCGGTATCTTTGTCACACCAAGGCGGTAAAAAACCGACAAAAACCCTTTCGGCGGTGTCATATCCGCCGAAGAGTTTATAATCCGCTTTGGTTTCCGCGGCAACCTTTAACGCTATAGCGGCACCCGCAGGGTCTAAAAAACCTACGAATTTCGGCACCGAACGTTCTTCGCACTGCCTTGCGGCATCACGAATACGTGCTTCCAAGTATTCCCGTTCTTCTGCGGTCATCAGTTATAAGAGCCGATACTGCCCATGCCTTCAATTTCATCCATAAGCAATTCGCCCATTACATCAACATTGCTGGGTGTAATAATAAATGTACTGTTGGCAACCCTTTTAATTCTGCCGTCATGTGCATAGGCGGCACCGCTTAAAAAGTCAATAAGTCTGCGTTGGGTTTCGCGGTTGGCAGCCTCAAGGTTTAACACAACCGTTCTGTTTTCGGCAAGGTGGTCGGCGATAGCCGTAGCATCTTCAAATCTTTCGGGTTTTACCAAAGCAACCTGAATTTGAGAAGAAGTTCTTACGGTACCGGTTGTTTTACCCGATTTGCGGTCGCTGGGAAAGCGAGTGGTTTTTTCGCTGTCATAAGAAGAATAACTCGACGAATAATCGTCACTTCTTGTGTCTTTCCTCTCTTTAGCGGTTTCAACCTCGTCAAACTCTTCGTCTTCGTCGGTTGCACTCATGATGTCTTTGATTTTATCAAAAAAACTCATTTTCATTCTCCTTAACATTTAATTTTTATTTGGATAATACCGCTCGCCGAAAAGAGCAGTACCTATTCGCACGATATTGGCTCCGCATTTTATAGCGTCCTCAAAATCATCAGACATACCCATAGACAAGTATACCATACTTACATTATCCATGTTTTTGTCCCTAATGTCAATAAACAGTTTGCGTAAATTTAAAAAACATTCTATAGTTTTTGATTTTTCGGTGTAAATCGGGGGTATAGACATAAGACCTTTAACCTTTACACCCTGCATTTCGGCTATTTCTTTTAGTACCGCTTCCAGTTCTTCGGGAGCAAAACCCGATTTGCTTTCTTCATTTCCTATATTAACTTCGAGTAAAATATCGGTCACAATGCCCAACTTTTGGGATATTTTACTTATTTCGGCGGCAAGTTTTACGGAATGTACCGATTCAATCATTTCAACTTCGCCTACAATATCCTTGACCTTATTGGTCTGTAAGTGACCTATAAAATGGCGGTGAACATCTTTGCAAAGACTGTCCTTTTTGGAATTAAATTCCTGAACGCGGTTTTCACCGATATAGCATATACCGTTTTCTATTGCGTGATTTATAACCGATACAGGCACCGTTTTGGTTGCGGCAAGCAGTATGACATCATCTCTTTTTACTCCCGCTTCCTCACAGGCAGCATTAAACCGCCCTCTTATATCCTCAAAATTTCGGTCAAACCATACTATTCTTTTTTGCTCGTCATCTGATAACTTTACCGTCATGCAAATTCTTTCCTTTTACTATTATCTCGTCATATATACGCAGTACTTTGGAGTCTGACGCCTGCTGTTCGACCACCGAATAATTTTCTCCCTGCCACAAAATATTTACGGGCACAAACTTTACCTGCGAGGCTATCAGCACATAGACGCCCTTTTGACCGTCAACCACGCGTACCGCACGGTTGTCAACCCTAAGTCCTTTAAACTCTTTATACACAATGGTAATATCCAAGTTTCTGACCGAGGCAAGTTCGGTGTTCATAATGTTGCAAGAAAAAATCACAACCGCTTTTGCCTCATTCGACTGCTTATTAATATATTTTACGGTTGCCGTCAATTCTTTAGCGGATTTTAACGCCGTTTTAAGTGTTACCGACTGACCTTCTCTTAAATTAAGCGACTGGTCAAACGGAACAGCCGCGGCGATATACCACTCATAGTCACTGACTATCTTACAAACCGCCGAAACCCCCGTTTCAGGCTCTAAACCGCTCAAACTTTCGGCAGTAATTTCTTTTAAATTTTCAGTAGAAAATTTATTTTCATAACCGTCTACCGAGTAAATAACGTATCCCGATTGTGGCGAAGTAAGGGTGCTTATCGGTGTAACATTCATACCGCTAAGGGACTCTCGTTCGGCTTTAAGCGATGCTATAAGCGTTTGAAAACCCGACGTTTGACCCGTTACAATTTGACGGCGGTTTATATACTGT
Source organism: Acutalibacteraceae bacterium (assembly GCA_045578845.1). Taxonomy (GTDB): domain Bacteria; phylum Bacillota; class Clostridia; order Oscillospirales; family Acutalibacteraceae; genus UMGS172. Next base: position 44,685 of record JAZNLA010000053.1, read on the forward strand.
AACAAAACATCTTCGTTGCCGCTTCCCGTTACCTTTCCGCCTTGAGTAGCATCAAGGGTATTTATAAAAGCGGTATGAATTTTTGAGTTTATAAGGCTTAAATCGGCAGCGTTTAGGTCGTTATAATTTTGCAGGTCTTCCAAAACAGAAATTTGTTGATTGATTTGTTCTGCCTTTGCCTTTTTTTCGGCATCAAGGTCACTGCTGTAAATGTTGGCAATGACGCCGTTTTTGGCAACCCTTCCGCCGTTTTCAACCTCGTAACCCAGAGTGCCGTCTATAGATTTTTCCACCAAGGTTTCGTTTCTTATTACAAACCCTTTTGTGTCGCAGCCCGAAATCGAGGAATGGGGATAAACCGTATCGGTAGTAACGGGGTTTACAACCGAAGAATAAAACTGCATTATAACATAGACGCTGACAAATAGCACAGCTATCCATTTTAAAGAATTAAATACCGTTTTATTCATGGTTTACCTCCTTTAAAGTTTTAAAATTTCCTTTGCTCTTGTGACAGTATCCTGCTTATCTGCGAAAATTACATTCAGTTCTTTGTTTCGTCTAAACCATGTGAGTTGGCGTTTGGCATAGTGGCGGGTGTTGGATTTAAGTGTTTCCACCGCTTCTTCCAAAGATGTTTCACCCTTAAAGTACGGATAAAATTCTTTGTGGCCTATTGCCTGCACCGCAGTGTTACCAAGACCTTCTTTAAACGATTTTTCAGCCTCGGATAAAAGTCCGTTTTCAAGCATTAAATCAACCCTGCGGTCAATTCGGTCATAAAGGATACCTCGGTCTGAAAAGTCAAGTCCTATCCAAGTGACATTATAAGGTGAGCCGTTTTGCTTAGACTCATATTTAAGTTCGGTCATGGTTTTGCCGTGAATTTCTATAACTTCCAACGCTCTTATTATCCGCTTTTTATCGTTCACATGAAGTTTTTTTGCCGTATCGGGGTCTTTTTCTTTTAGGCGGTTTAACATATATTCCATGCCGTTTTGTTCAGCTTCGGCGACAAGTTTTTCTCTTGTTTCAAGATTTTCTTCCGCAGGAAATTCAACACCGCCGAGCAGTGAGTCAACATAAAGTCCCGTACCGCCGACAATTATCGGCGTTTTACCTCTACTGTTAATATCCTCGATTTTTTCTTTGGCAAGTTTGATATATTCGGCAACCGAAAATTTATTCGACGGCTCGGCAAAGCCGATAAGATGGTGCGGCACACCGTCTGTTTCGGCTTTAGTCGGTGCGGCTGAGGCAATTTCCAGTCCCTTATAAATCTGCATTGAATCGGCAGAAACGACCTCACCGTCTAAAAACTTTGCAACACTGATACCGAGTGCCGTTTTGCCCGACGCGGTAGGGCCTACAATGGCTATAACGGGTATTTTTTCAAACATTACTGCAGTCTTCCAAACTGTTTTTCTATTTCGCGGCGGCTAAGTTCAATCGCCACAGGTCTGCCGTGAGGACAGTACATAATCTCTTTTGACAAAAGCACCGTTTGGGCTAATTTTTTAAGTTCTTCGGGCGAAGAAAGATTGCCCGCTTTAACAGCAGCACGGCAGGACATGGTTTCATAAAGCCGTTCTAATTTATCAAGTTCGATTGTGCGTTTTGAGCCCAAACTTGCCGCCGCCTCAAATATAACCGCCGAAACATCGTCACCCGACAAAACCGACGGCATGGCACGTACTATTACGGCATTATCCGAAAACGGCTCAATCTCAAAACCTGCTTTGGAAAACAGGTCCAAATTATCGCACACCACCGACAAATCATCACGGTTAAGGGTGATCTTTTTCGGTGTCAACAGCAGTTGAGGGGTGTTGCCGTCACTTCTTTTTAAATTATTAAACAACATTCTTTCATGTGCGGCGTGTTTATCAATCAAAAACAAACTTTCACCGCGGCGTACTATTATGTAGGTTGCAAAAACCTCGCCGATATATTCTATTTCCATCGGTAATGAGGTTTCAACCTCTTCGATAACCTCTTTTTCAACTTCGGGTATTTTCGGGATATCTTCGATTAAATCAATAATCTGTTCTTGCCTTATTGGAACTTCGGCAGGCTTACTCTCGTCAGTTTCACTTACAGACGGGACAACAGGTACATTCGGCACCTTTATGCCGTTATAAGCATTGCCTTGATTAAATATCGGCTTTTCGTGCTGCACCGCATTTTTTATCATTTTTTCGTAGGTGTCAAGCGGATTTGCCTTTGCCTTTTTAATTTCGGGGATAACCGTTTGGCGGTACTCGTCAGCCGACATTCTTATCTGCGGAGATTTTTGCGGTAGTTTCATTTCGGGCCTGCGGTCGCCGTTTAGCAAAGCGTTTTTGACACTGTACATTACGCAGTCAAAAATACGGCGGTCATCCGAAAAACGCACCTCGGTTTTGGCAGGGTGAACATTTATATCAACCGCACCGTAAGGCACGGTTAAATGCAATACTGCGGCGGGATATTTGCCCACCATTACGGAATTTTTATAGGCTGTTTCCAATGCGGTTGACACGGTAACCGACCGCACATATCGGCCGTTTAAAAATACAAACTGTGCATTTCTTTTAGGTCTGCAAGCGGTAGGCACCGAAACATAGCCCGAAACCTTAATTCCGCCCATTTCACCCTCTAAAGGTACAAGTGTTGCCGCAAACTCTCTGCCCAAAACCGCATAAACGGCCGACATGAGTTTGCCGTCACCCGATGAAGTAAAAATACTTTTGCCGTCCCTTATAAATTTAACCGATACTTCGGGGTGTGACAGTGCGATATGCTCTAAAAGAGCCGCAACTGCATTGCCCTCGGTAACGTCTTTTTTTAAAAATTTCATTCTTGCGGGGGTGTTAAAAAACAGGTCCCTTACAATAATGGTAGTACCGTCGGGACAGCCTGCATCATCGGTTTCGATGCCGTTACCGCCCTCGCACCTGTAAACAGTGCCTGTGTCATCCGATTTGGTCTTGGTCAGCATTTCGATACGGGAAACAGACGAAATTGCCGCCAAAGCCTCACCTCTGAAACCTAAAGTGGCAATACTGTTTAAATCGTTTTCAGTACTTACTTTGCTTGTCGCGTGGCGTAAAAACGCCGTGGCAACTTGATTTCTTTCAATGCCGCAACCGTTGTCGGTTACACGCATAAAGGTGACACCGCCGTTTTGAATTTCGACAGTTATTAAGGTTGCACCCGCGTCTATTGAGTTTTCGACCAATTCCTTTATTACCGAAGCAGGTCTTTCGACAACCTCGCCCGCGGCAATAAGTTCCGCAACCGATTTAGGCAAAACCTTGATTTCTGCCATACGGCGTCATCCCTTTCTTTTAAAATAGTTTAAACCTCAACTAAACGAGTCCATAAGCAGTTGCTCAAATTCTTTTACCATGGGTTTTATATCCTCTTTGTCCTCTTTGTAGCCAAAGAGCGAGAATAACCCAAAAGAGGAAATGAGCAAAAGCGGGATATAAATTGCTAAATGTATAAGCGAATGGAGTTGAAATTTAAAGAACACAAGTCCGCTGGCAATAAGCGGTACCGCAAAGCATATTATGGACAAAATCTTTGTGTACCAACTGAGCAGTTTATCATAAACAAAGGCATATTCAATCCTTGTGCCGTCGTTAGTTTGGCTTACCTCAACCAACATAAGGTAGGTTTCATATGCTTCCTTTTTGCCATGATCTACCTTGTATTCGATTTTAAATATCTCGGCACCGGAATCATAACTGCCGACAAGGCGGCTGTCACAGGACTCGCAAAGTGCTTTTTCAAAAATATCGAACACCGCGTCTTTGGGCAGGTCAAGCAAAGCGTGTCTTTTTTTGCCGATAATTTTATAACGTCCGCCGATTTTCATAAAACTTCTCCTAAACTATTTTATTTCTTTAGCCTTGCGGCAAATATCGTTAAGCAAGGTCATACATTCAATAGGCGTTAAGGTGTTTACATCAAGAACTTTAAGTTCTTCCAAAAGTTGCTTTGCACCGTGAAGTTCAAAGGTCAGTTGACTTTGGTCCTCGTCATCGTAAATTTGAGGCGAGGAATTTACCCCTTCCGACTCTAAGGTTTTTAAAATTTCTTTAGCCCTTAAAATTACGCTTTCGGGAATTCCCGACAGTTTTGCGACTTCGACACCGTAACTGTCGTCGGCTCCGCCACGCACGATACGGCGTAAAAACGTTATATCGTCACCGCGTTTTTTTACGGCTATATTATAGTTTTTAACACCGTCAAGTTGACCTTCTAAAGCGGTGAGTTCGTGGTAATGGGTTGCAAAAAGAGTCTTTGCACCCAACTTTTTCTTGTTGCTGACAAATTCCAGCACTGAGCGTGCAATCGCCATGCCGTCATAGGTCGAGGTTCCTCTGCCGATTTCGTCTAAAATAAGCAGACTTCTTGCCGTTGCGTTTTTGAGAATTGAAGCAACTTCGCTCATTTCGACCATAAAGGTAGACTGTCCGGTTGACAAATCGTCCGATGCACCCACCCTTGTGAAAATGGCATCGCAAATGGGAATTTCCGCCGAAATTGCAGGCACAAAGCAACCGATTTGTGCCAAAAGCACGATAATTGCGACCTGCCTCATATAGGTAGATTTACCCGCCATATTAGGGCCTGTGATAATGGCACAGCGGTTGGTATTGTTGTCAAGCACCGTATCGTTAGGCACAAACGGCATTGAACTTAAAAGTTCAACAACGGGGTGTCTTCCGCCTACAATGTTAAGTGAGCCGTTTGTGTTAAGTGTCGGTCTGCAATAATTATTTTCGCTCGACACAAAGGCAAACGAGCAAAGAGTATCAACGGTAGCCAAAGCGTCGGCTGCAACCTGTATCCTCGGCAGTGCCTCGGCTACGGTTTTACGGATACCGTCGAAAATTTCAAATTCAAGATGTGTGCTGTGCTCTTTGGCACCAAGCACCCTTGTTTCTAACTTTTTAAGTTCATCGGTTATATATCTTTCGCAGTTGGTAAGTGTCTGTTTTCTTATGTAGTGGTCAGGTACCATATCTTTAAATGAATTAGTAACCTCGATATAGTAACCGAAAATTCTGTTATAGCGGACTTTAAGGGTTTTAATACCCGTTTTTTCTCTTTCTTGTGCTTCAATTTTTAAAATAATATCTACGCCGTCGGTCATGTCAGAGCGAAGTGACTCCAATTCGGCACTGTAACCTTTTTTTATAATCCCGCCTTCACGCACCGAAAACGGCGGTTCTTCGACAATGGCATTATCAATAAGTTCGCTGATATCTTCTAAGGTATCAATATCATTATAGGCAGTACAAAGCATACGGCTTTTGGCATTTGATAAAGTGCTCTTTATGGCAGGCAACTTTTTTAAAGCGAAACAAAGCGACCTTAATTCTCTGCCGCCGGCAGTACCGTAAACTATTCGGGTCATAAGACGTTCTATGTCGTGAATACCCGCCATTTCCTCTCTTATGTCCCCTAAAAACGGCGTGTTATCGCAAAGTTCGGATACGGCATTTAACCTTGTTTCAATATCCATAACACTCATAAGCGGTTGCTCAAGCCAACGCCTTATAAGACGTTTGCCCATAGCGGTTTCGGTTTTGTCAATAACCCATATAAGCGAGCCTCTTTTTTCCTTACCACGCATAGTTTCTCTGAGTTCCAAATTACGCATGGCGGTAATATCGAGCCGCATAAATTCACTGTCGGTATAAATATTTACGTCGGAAATTCTTTCAAGACCGCTCATTTGAGTCTTTTCCAAATAACCCAACGCCGCACCTACAGTTTTAAGTGCCATAGAGCCTAATATCAAACCTTTATCCAAAGGTGACGAAACATTAAACTGACGGCAAACGGTGATTTCGGCAACACCGTCACTAAAACTATCGTCACCGACTATTGTAAGGCAGCACATAAGCCGTTCTCTTAAAAATAAACTGATCTCCTTTTTTTCGACAACATTTTTAACCGTCACAATTTCTTTCGGAGAAAAACGAGCAAGTTCGGCTATAACGCGTTGCTCTAAATCATTGCCCTTAATTTCGGTGACATGAAGAGCTCCGGTTGACGCGTCAACAAAACATATACCGAACGATTTACCTTCGAAATAAAGCATTGCCAAAAAGTTGTTACTTGCCTCGTCAAGCATGCTGTCTTCAAGTACGGTACCGGGGGTTACGACGCGAACAACATCTCTTTTTACAATACCCTTTGCGGTAGCGGGGTCTTCGGTCTGCTCACAAATTGCTACGCGGTAGCCCTTTTCGATAAGGCGGGCAATATACGCCTCGCAACTGTGGTACGGAACACCGCACATAGGTGCCCTTTCTTTCATTCCGCAGTCCTTACCTGTAAGCACAAGTTCAAGTTCCCTTGAGGCGGTTACGGCGTCATCATAAAACATCTCGTAAAAATCGCCCACACGGAAAAAAAGCAAACTGTCTTTATTATTTTCTTTTATTTCAAGGTACTGACGCATCATGGGTGAAAGTTCAGCCATTATAAGTCCTCCGACATTTCTTTATTAGTGACAGCCTTTACAGGTAGAGCAAGAGCCCGAACAACCTTCAGCGGGCTCACAGGTAGCAGGGTCTTCACCCTCGGTGCAAAGTTGAATAATGGCATTTGCCTTTTGCATAACCGCATCAAACTCCGCCTTGGCTTTATTAAACTCAACCATGGATTTGTTTTCCATAATTCTGTTGTAGAGCGAACGCAAGGTTTCGTTATACTCTTGAATTTTCGCCTCGTCGCGGTCTTCGGTTTTAACAAGTTCAGTGTCAATCGACATTCTTGTCATATTAAACTCGCCCACCAAATTTTGAAGTTCGGGGTCAGAGTCATTAGCCTTGCCGAGTGCCATAACCTTTAAATAACGCTCGTCCTTTTGAATTGCGGCACCGAGTGTTCTCGCCGCCTCAAGTATAGTCATTTCTTTGATTTCCATAAAAATTCTCCTAATCAATTATATTTCCATGTAAAACACCGCCGGCTTCGGTGATACGTGCATTGTAAAAGTTGCCGACGGTACCGCCCTTTACCCTGACAACCAAATTTTCCGACGAACGGCCGATAAAATTGCCGCCGTCCTCTTCTTCGATAAGAAGTCTAACCGTCTTACCCAAAAGGGCTTTGTTTTTCTCTCTTGAAATTTCCTCTTGTACCCTTAACATTTCGGCAAACCACCTTGACTTGTCCGCTTTCGGGATAAAATCGTCCATCTTTTCGGCGGCGGTGCCGGGACGCGGCGAAAAAATAAAGGTAAAGAGTGAATAATACCCGACCTCTTTTATAAGGCTCAGTGTTTCCTTAAAATCTTCCTCGGTTTCACCGGGGAAACCGACTATAATATCGCTGGTCAGTTGAATTTCGGGCATGAGTTCGCGTGCCTTTTTGACCAAACTCAAATAGTGCTCTCGGTCATAGTGCCTGTTCATGGCCTTTAGCACCCTGCTCGACCCGCTTTGTACGGGCAGGTGCAGGTGTTTTTCAACCTTTTCGCAATCCCTCATGGCAAGCAAAAGTTCGTCGGAACAGTCTTTGGGGTGAGAGGTCATGAACCTTATTCTGAAATCATACGGCAGGGCGTTTATTTCGCGAAGCAGTGTTGCAAAATCGCACTGCTCTTTATTGCCTTTGCCGTAGGAATTAACATTTTGGCCGAGTAACATTATCTCTTTGGCACCCGACTCCAAAAGCCATTTTGCCTCTTTTATAATATCCGATTTTTCGCGGGAATGTTCCCTGCCTCTGACATACGGCACAATACAGTAGGTGCAAAAATTATCACAACCTTGCATTATGGGTAACCACGCCTTAAACGTTCCGTCGCGATGTATCGGCACGCCCTCGACAATACTTTCGCCCTCTGCCGTGTTTTCAAAAATTCTACCCTCGCCCGAAAGCCTGCGGTATATAAATTCAGGCAGTCGATGACGAACATGGGTGCCGAAAAGAATATCAACATACGGATAACTTTTTTTGATTTTTTGAGCCACTTCGGGTTGCTGTGCCATACAACCGCAAACGCAGATTAACATATTAGGTTTTCTTCGTTTATTTGCTTTTAAAATACCGACGTTTCCGAAAACTCGGTCCTCAGCGTGTTCACGAACGGCACAGGTGTTGTAAAGTACCAAGTCGGCACAGTCCAAACTGTCCGTAAACCCGTAACCCATTAGTTCCAAAAGACCTTTGAGCCGTTCTGAATCGCTGACGTTTTGCTGACATCCGTATGTATGAACAAAGGCAAGCGGTTTTTGGCTATACCTTTCACTTAGTATCGTTTTAACCCTTTTTGCATAGCCGAACTGAGTACAAAGTTCGGCCTCTTTAATTTCGGGTTTTAAAATTTCACTCAAGTTTAATTTCTCCTATAAAAACACTTATCCATATTCTTAAATATTATACCTTATTTCAACCGCCAATTCAAGTATGAAATGGATAAAATATAAATAAAGTAAATAATATTTTTGACAAAAGGTGTTGACAATAAGATTTGTTTGTGTTAAACTTTTTAGGCGTTAGGGACTTTGTGAAAAACAGAGGTCTAATACGGAGAGGTATCGAAGTGGTCATAACGAGGCGGTCTTGAAAACCGTTTGGGGGCAACCCCACAAGGGTTCGAATCCCTTCCTCTCCGCCATTTCGTATATTACGGCTTAGCCGTTTAATATAATATAAGGCAACTTTGGAGTAGTACTCAAGTTGGTGAAGAGGCTCCCCTGCTAAGGGAGTAGGTCGGGTAACCGGCGCAAGAGTTCAAATCTCTTCTACTCCGCCAAAAAAATCCTTGTTCTTATGAACAGGGATTTTTTCAACTAAGTTTGCCTTTGCGGCAAGTGAATTTTTGCTTAGCAAAGTAAAGTTGCTAAGCAGTGAAGTTTCGCCGCCGCGAAGTTAAGCAAACTTAACTTCTCACAACGGCGAAGCCGTTACTTCACCTAAAATAAGTATTTATACACCACATCACCGCATAATCCAAAAAATCCTACAAACCCTAAATTAGAGGTGTTTTTATGTTAATTGACTTCCATACACACTGTTTTCCCGAAAAAATTGCCCAAAAAGCGGTAGAGAAACTGCAGTTTGCTTCGGGCGGACTGACGCCTTATACCGACGGCACCGTAACAGGTCTTAAAAAAGCAATGGCCGAAAATGACGTAACTACTGCCGTTGTGCTTAACATAGCCACCAATGCCCACCAACAGCAAAGCGTAAACGATTTTGCCGCCTCCGTAAACAACGGCAAGGATATCATTTCTTTCGGCTCGGTTTTTCCCGACGCACCCGACTGTTTGGAAGAACTTGACCGCATAAAGGCTTTGGGTCTTAAAGGTGTAAAACTTCACCCCGATTATCAAGGGTTTAATGCCGACGACGAAAAAATGAAACCCATTTATAAAAAGATTTCGTCGTTGGGGTTAATCACCGTATTTCACGCAGGTGCCGACTATGGATTTCCGCCGCCGTACGGTGCAACACCCGAGAAGTTGGAAAGGGCCGTCGGTTGGTTCACTTCGCCCGTAATCGCGGCACATTGGGGCGGAATTGACTGTTACAAAGGTGTGCTTGAAAAACTTTGCGACAAGGAAAATCTTTATTTTGACACCTCGTTCGGTTATTCGATGATGCCTAAATACTACGCCGAAAAAATCCTCGAAAGAAAAGGTGCCGACCGTATGGTATTCGGCACAGACACCCCATGGCATACGGCGAAAATGGAATGGCAACTGCTCAATTCTTTGAATTTATCGAATAGCGACCGCGAAAAAATAGCCTTCCAAAACGCTAAAAAACTGTTAGGACTGTAAACAGTAACCCTTCACGGTAAGTGAAGGGTTACTGTTTTATTATATAATTATTTAATTTCCTGCTCTAACCCGTCGAATTCTTCCGTACTGAAAAACTCACCTAAGGTTATATCCAAGCCGTCACATATCGTTTCCATATTGCATCTGTCAAAAATTTGTTCTATATAGTTCATAACCTACACTCCCCCCCTTTTATTTCCCTTGAATAAATTGTCTATTTTATAACCAAACGGTTATTATATGTTACATTATAACCGATTAGTTATATTATGTCAATAGGAAACAATAGAGAGGGTTATTTTATGTATTTAAAAATGCTGAGAGATTTACGAGAGGACCGAGATTTAAAACAGTTAAATATAGCAAACCTTTTGAAAATGAAACAACCTCAATATGCTCGGTACGAAAGCGGACAAAGAGATATTCCGCTTGAACACTTAGTGACTTTATGTAAATTTTATAACGTTTCCGCCGATTACATTCTTGGCCTTCCCGATTTACCGTATCCAAAAAGATAACAACAAACACCCTAAGTTGATGCGGGCGAACAAAGTTTGCCCCTGCAAAAAAATATTGGAAATATGCAAAAAGGATTTGCACATTATTTCAGTGCAAATCCTTTTTTTAATTCGGATACTCATTTTCAAAAACCACTTCTGTGCCGCGGTCGGGGTAGAGGGTTTTATCAAACACATAATAGTTTTTGCCCTCGTAGTGATGCTCTTCATAGTAATCGGTATATTCTTGCACCTGCTCGTCGGTCTGCATAAAACAAATAAAGAATTTATCGCCGTTTATTCGTCGACTTGAGTCGCAGTGATACCAACCGTCACCCAAATTTACCAAATTCCACCAATGTTTACTTGTTCCGCCGACGCGTGCGACCTTCATATTACGGATGCCGCACCTTGTAAGCAACCATTCATAACAGGCATAATAGACATAGCAGTCACCCTTGCCCGATTCAAACCCTATGTAGGCACCTTTGGCAAGCGTTCTCGGGGTAACATTACCCGCATACTCGATATTTTTATTGCACCACTTAAGCAGTGCGAGTGCCTTGTCATAATCGGTCATTTGGTCGGTGACAGTTTCGGCAATAATTTTATCGGCCAATTTATTAACATCACCGTCGGAAATCTCATCTTCGGGCACAACGCTGACCGTGGCTATCACCTCAGCCTTATTGCCCGACGGGTCGGTTGCGAAGTATTTGACTTCATACGTACCGACCTTATCCAAATTAACCTTAGATGTATCGACATTTAGTGTAACTGCAGCACCGCTGTTATCGGTAACCTCGACACCGTTTCTGTACGACACCGTTTCACCCAATTTTACGGTGCGGTCTTTTACCCCGCTTATTACAGGCGGTTCTTTATCGGTCGGCAACATTTCTTCCGACGAAACATTTGCCACCTCTTTATCAGAGTCGGAATTACCGCCGCAACCTGCAAACACAAGGCAGACTACAACGCATAAAATTATAAATCTTTTCAAATTAACCCTCCTCTTGTGAAACCCACAAAGAGAACATTAAACTTTACAAAAGACGGTTTAATAACCGTCTTTTGCTTTTATTTTTCTCTTGCACGCTCGGCGTGGTCTATATGGCGAAGGCTTCGCTCGTCAACCCCTATTCCGCTTGCGATAAACAAAATTATCATACCGCTTTGCACCCAAATCACGGTGGTATCTATCATGCCGTAACAAGCGATTGCGGCACCCACTGCCGCTATAAAGGTTGTTATAACATAACTGCGGTTACGGCTTTTAAGTCCGTCGTGGCACTCAAAAACGGTCTTTATAAACTGTATCAAATAAAGTCCCACAAGTGTTGTGCCGACAAAGCCGTGTGATAACATTGAGTCAAGCAAAATATTATGTGCCAATGCGGCTTTATAAATATCGGGGCGTACCGCCGACATTTGGTTATAAAGGAATTTATAACTGAAAAATCCATGGCCGAAAACGGGTGCTTTTTTAATTTGCTCAATGGTAAAGGTCCAAATTTTCACTCGGTTTCCCGTAGTATCCGAAATAACATTAAGTCTTGGTATAATCTGAGGTATCAAAACAACTATCATCAAAACGGTCAGCGATATTGCACAGAAAACCGCCAGCATTTTATACTCATGATTGAGCAATAACAAAATCACGACACCGACAAAAAGTATTACCCACAGTGCCATACTGCCGCAAAGGTAAATTCCCACTGCGTTAAAAATAGCGACAAAATAAAATAGTATCGAATTTTTGCCCCTTACAACCGCTTTATAAGCACAAATCAAAATTACAAGCATTATTGCGGCACCGAAAAAATTAGGATTAGTGAAAAACACCCTGCAACGATAACCGACAATGTTACGGTTTATTATATATTCTATAATGCTTCCCGCAGTAGCGATTGTTCCGCCGACACAAATACAGTTGAGTAACTGTTCATAAAATTTCTTTGTGGCAAGTGCCCTGGTGACGCAAAAAATCACATACATGGCGGCAAAAATGCCGGTACGGACAAGCCCCAAATAGTTGCCGTACACTAATGCCACTATTGAAGTGATAAAAGCAAACACCATCAAAGTAAATGTGCCTTTGTGAATAAAAATTTTATCCCTTGTGCCGGGTAAAATACAAAATGCAATTGCGACTGCAGACACCACAACCGATGTGTGTACATAAGGCAAAAACAGTGACAGCGAAACCAATATTATCAGAAACTTTGCATATTTTGCAATAGAGTTACTGCGTAGTGTCGTTCCGATACGGGCTCTAAGCCCCGACGGATTGATGAATTTTAAACCTTTCATTGTTACCTCTTAGGCGACGAAAGTAATATTGATGCAATAATAAATACAAGTTGAATTCCCAGAATGACAAACGATGCTGCTAAAAGTTTACCGAATAGTGCCATCATAATAAGTATAACCGTTGAAACCACTGCGGCTGTTATAAACATTGCGGTTAAAACCCTTATTTTTTTCCAAATATTTATACCGCCCGATATTGCCGAGAAGAGTCCGCAAACCGATTTTGAATAAGCCGCCGAAGCCGAACTGCTTTCAGTAAATGCACTCTCGGTAGAAAACGCAACACGTGCGTTATGGTTCATGAGTCTGACTGCATCATTGGGCAGACCGAAATAATCACAAATCATAACATCGGTAGTATTGGGGTCTTCGGGATTGACGACAACCGTCATACCCGTATTGCAAAGGCGGTTGAGTTCTTCTCTAATATGAGGGTCAACCTCATATTTAACAACAAACAAAAGACAGGGTTTGCCGTTACAGGCAATATAAACAGGGAAATATCCTGCCTTTAATATCTTTTGGTCAACGGCTGCAGGCGGAACAGCAATATTATGTGCCTGCATCAAATTTCGGTTGCCGATAAGTACGGTGTTTTCTCCTATCCAACCCGAAACACCCATTTTATCTTCATACTTTACTCCGCCAACCTTAGGCAACTGGCTTTCGGTGTTGCCGATAATTTCGCGGAATATTCCAGCCAAAGGACTTTTTGCGGCGATAGCGACGGCGGCAGCATCGACAATCGAACGACCGACCTCGTTTTCGCTAAGCGGTTTCATATTATAAAGTTTTATGCATTGTTCGGGGAACAAATCAGACGAATTTACGGATACAACATTGGAAAGATTGAGTTCGTAAGCACCTTTGTACCCTGCAAGCATAGCTCCGTAAGATGTAATTCTCTTAACTGCACGGTAGAGCGGAAGTTCGGCACTAAAAGCAGAGCATAACGGTAAAACTGCACAGAAGATAAGGGTTGCCATGGCAAAGCCTTCGGCGACACCCGAAAGTAAACCTGCCAAAAGTCCTGTAAGAACGGCGGCTATTAAACCTACTATCAGCAATATCGTAATTTTAAGTTCAAACGGACTGCGATATAAAGAATTTTTCATATAATTTCTAACATTGACCGTATCCTTGCCCAAAACGGCGGTGACCTCATCAAGGTCTACACCCGACGAAATTATATCCCCAACCTCAGTATCGGCAAGTATAACGGCTTTTTTGATTTCTGATGTTGCGATTTTTTCCAAACCGCTCTTAATTCTTTTAATTTCAAGCAGTTTAATCGTTGCACCTGTGGAAGCAAGCAACATAACCGATACCGCCGCGGCAGTATAAACCCCGCCGAATACTAAAGTATCGACGGCACACTGCAAAAGTCCCAAAACAAGGGCAACCGACACACACGAATCAAAACTCGGACGGTTTTTAAAAAGGTTGCCTATATCGGCAAATACCGAATAGTTGATTATACTGAGGCAGGTCAACATTAAAAGGGTTATAACACCTGCAGGTTTGTTTCCAATAAGATTTTGCATAAACGGCAACGACGCAAACAAACCGGCGGCGGTCAGCACACACGACAGCACCGTAACGGTAGTTTGATGGGTTTTACTGTTTTCGTATTGCACACGAAGTTTTGCCGAGTCGTCAAGCGATTTGTAATCGTCGATATCGGCTAACGATTCGTCCTCACTCTCATAATACGGCATGGTTTCGTCTTCTAAATCGTACTCGTCATCATATTCTTCGCGAACTCTGTTTGCCGCAGCAAAAGACTCATCGGCTTTTTGAGATAAAATACTTTCAAAGTCACTGCCGAACACAACGGTTGCCTCGGTTTCAAGAACATCGGGTTTCGGCTTGACAAATTCTTCGGCGACTATAACACCCTCGGCTGTTTTTTGAACAACCGTACCGCCTATAACTTTACCGAAAATCTTAACATCGCTGTCCGGCACTTCGCCCGACACAGTGTTCATAATTCTTTCTTCTCTATCGGTCGGTATAACTTCAACCTCAACCTTGAGTTCTTTCGTGGTATCATCTGTCAAAATTTCCGCCTCAACGGTTTCGTTCACTCTTACTAAAGGCTCTACTTCTTCTAAAACCTCTTCTATCTCTGCCGGCTCTTCGGTCGGCACTTTTTCGACTTCTACATCCGCAGTTTCTGCTTTATTGGGCTCTTCCGCTGTTTTATTTTCCTCAATTTCGCCTTTAAGACGGCGGATTATGGCATCAATATCAGCCTCTGTATGTACTGCTGTCTGAGGCTTTTCCTCTGACACAGAAAATTTTTCAAGAACTGCACTGTCAATATGTTCGGGGGTGTAAACAATTCTCTCTCTTTTAGTTTCATCTGCAAAAGTATCCAAATCTGCCGCTTGACGACACCTTGCCAAAAAGTCGTCATTTTCGGAGGTCTTTTCGACTGAAGGTTTTATTTCGGGCATCATTTTTTCGGCATCTTCGTGTTTTGCTTTGGGGATTTTAACATTTTCCTCTACCTTAACCTCAACGGTTTGAGATTTAGTTGCCCACGACGGAACATAGTCATCCTCAATAGCGGCGGCTTCTTTGCGTTTTAATTCCTGTTCTTTTAAAATGTCGTAAACCGACGGTGCGGCACTGCTTTCCATTTCAATGGTTTCAGGTGACTGAATATGTAAAATCTCGTCTTTAGTCATGGCATGAGGTGCGGCTGTTTTAGAGTTCTCACCCAATTTGACCCTGTCACTGCCGAAGAATACCATGTCATCATCATCGTCGGTAAAAAGATTGTTGTTATGACCGTCATCGAAATCAATGTTTTCGTTTTTCTTTCCAAATAAACCCATTTTAATTCCCCTTTTTAGGTTTTATTTAAACTGCATTATCGGTTAAACGCTTTTATTCCTGCCCTTTGCCTTGCAAACTCGTACATAAGCACACCTGCGGCAACCGAGGCATTAAGCGAATTTATCTGTCCGTTCATCGGCATTGAAACTATTTTGTCGCATTTTTCTTTAACCAGTCGGCTTATCCCTCTGCCTTCAGAACCGATGACCAAACCTGCGGCACCGCCTATATCGGCAGAACACCATGTTTCGCCATCCATATCGGCGGCATAAATCCAAAGTCCCGCCTGTTTTAAGGTTTCGAGTGTTGCCGAAATATTGGTGACACGTGCTATCTTCATATATGCACAGGCACCCGCCGACGCTTTTTGTACCACAGCATTGACCGATGCACTGCGGCGTTCGGGAATTATAATCCCGTGCACGCCCGTAGCCTCGGCACTGCGGATTATGGCACCCAAATTGTGCGGGTCTTCAATGCCGTCGCAAATAACCACAAACGGCGGCTCTTGCTTTTCCTTGGCATAGTCCAAAATATCATTTACACTGCAATATTTATGTGCCGCAACTATAAGTGCAACACCTTGATGTGCGGCACCGCCGCTCAAAAAGTCGAGTTTTTGAGGTGCAACCTCTTTAACCAAAATACCCTTTTCGCGGCACTTGGCGATAATCGCCTTAGTAGAGCCTATCGCCGCACCGTGGGCAACCATGAGTTTGTCGGCATCTCTGCCGCTTTTTATGGCCTCCATAACAGGGTTTCTGCCGACTATAACATCATTTCGCTGTTCCTTTTCGGCGGTTGTTTCGTTTTGAAATTCCAATTCATTCATATTTAAAAATTACCTATCCTGTAAGTTTTACCCGTCATAACTTCAAACGAAGTTTTAACCGCTTGCTCGCTTATATTACAACCGAAATCGTAAACCGGCACCGTTCTTATAAATTTGTCAAGCAGGTCTGCTAATTTATCGGTGCTTTCTTTTTTAGGCGGCAAAAGTGTCTGCTTTAGAAGTTCACTCACCGCTTTTTGATTGGTTGACCGATTGATAACATTGTCCTCACTTCTGTATAACAAAGCCACCGCACCTACGGGCACTAAAACATTTTCACTTTGGTCGGTCTTGCCGCTCCAAGGCGTACCCGCGGCATAAAACAAACCGTCAATAAGCCTTATGGCGGGTTTGTCGTCGTTTATCATTTTGACATCTTTTATGTATTCACGCCAAAGCCCTGTATGGGTGGATTTACCCGTACCGCTGTCGGCAGTGAACATATAAGCCTTACCGTCATACCGCAAACACGACGAGTGAAGTAAAAAGCCGCCGTAACCGATAAGTGCTTCGTAAAAGAAAGCAGCAGTGACCGTATATTCGCAAACATCTTCGGTAATCCCTCTATTTTTACGCCTTAATATTTCCCGCTTATCCTCGGGGGCGTTTAGAAAAATATCCGGTTCACCCTCAAAGTCGCAAAGGTACTTTTCACTCCTTTGCCTAAGCAGGTCATGTGTGACCTCCATTTGCACTTTAAGTCCGGCAATAACATATTTGTTAATGCTCATACTTCCTCCATATTAGCAATACTTCACTATTATATATAATAAGTCTTTTATAGTCAAAAGTCAAAGAAAAAATATATTTATCGGACAATCTACATAAAATAGGAATAAAGTGTCAAAAATAAACTGCGAATAAAAAAAGAAAGGGTAATAAAATGATAACCGATATTAAAGGATTTGAACTGCTTGACTCAAGAGGCAACCCCACCGTTGGATGCGAAGTAACATTGTGTGGCGGTATAAAGGCCGCCGCCATTGTGCCTTCGGGTGCTTCAACCGGAAAATTCGAGGCGGTAGAACTGCGTGACGGAGGTGACCGATACGGCGGCAAAGGCGTAATAACCGCTGTAGATAACATTAACCGTAAAATTTCGAGCGAAATTATTTCACTTCACACGCTTAACCAAAAGGTTATTGACGGACATTTGCGAGCACTTGACGGCACCGAAGATAAGTCAAATTTAGGTGCAAACACAATTCTTGCGGTATCCCTCGCCGTGGCACGTGCGGCGGCAAGGCACTACCGAGTGCCGCTATACCGTTATTTGGGCGGAATTTCGGGACTTAAAATGCCTACACCCATGATGAACATTTTAAACGGCGGTGCCCACGCCGACAACACCCTTGATGTGCAGGAATTTATGATACTTCCCGCCCTCGGCACCTTTTCGGAGCGACTTGAAGCGAGTGCTGCCATTTACCACACTTTAGGCACACTTTTAAAGCAAGACGGCAAATCTACAGCAGTCGGTGATGAGGGTGGTTTTGCCCCCGATTTAAAAACCGACGAAGAAGCAATAGAGTATGTTTTAAAAGCCATTGAAAAAGCAGGTTACAGCAACGAAAAGGTTAAAATCGCACTCGATGTTGCGTCAAGCGAGTGGTATGAGAACGGAAAATACAAACTTCCTAAATCGGGCAAAACCTTAACTGCAGAGCAACTTATAGAAAGGTATGAAAACCTATGCAAGGCCTATCCTGTAATTTCTATCGAAGACGGACTTGCCGAAGAAGATTTTGACGGTTGGAAGATGTTGACCGACCAAATGGGCAAAAAAATAATGCTTGTCGGCGACGACCTTTTTGTTACACACCCGAAAAGACTTGATTTAGGCATAAAAAACGGATATGCCAACTCAATTTTAATAAAACTAAACCAAATCGGCACTTTATCCGAAACATTAGAGGTTATCACCGCCGCAAAAACTGCGGGATACACACCTATAATTTCCCACCGTTCGGGCGAAACCGAGGACACATTTATTGCCGATTTGTCGGTGGCAGTGGGTGCCGAATATATAAAATCGGGTGCTCCCTGCCGTACCGACCGCACCGCAAAATACAATCGACTATTGAAAATCGAAAGCGAATTGAGATAAAAAAAGGGGCGACCAAAGGTCGCCTCTACAAAATTAGGTGTTAAAACCACATCAGACATTAGCCTCTTCGGCCTCTAATTCTTCTATATGCAGTTTTTCGGTTTCATGGAAAACCGACAGCATGGGTTTTAACATTTTGCCATGTATTTTACGGTCAATGTAGTTCTTGGTAATCTTAAATACAAGTCCCGACAAGGCAACAACACCGATAAGGTTGGGTAACATCATAAGTCCATTAAAGGTATCGGAAATGTCCCAAGCCAAGGAAGATGTCATAATTGCACCCGAAACGGTCATAAGTACGAAAATTACGCGGTAAACCTTTTTACCCGTTTCACCGAACAGGTACTCAACTGCCTTAGAGCCATAGTGCGACCAGCCGAGAACGGTGGTAAATGCAAACAAGAACATTGCAACGGCAATGAACTTACTGCCCATACCCCAAAACGAGAACACGCTGTCAAAGGCGGCACCTACCAAGGTTGCGTCGGTAACGCCTTCAACCGTAATCTTGCCCGTATTAAGATTGAAAACTCCCGAAGTAAGTACAACCAAAGCGGTCATTGTGCAAACAACCATGGTGTCGGCAAAAACCTCAAAAATACCCCACATGCCTTGTTTGACAGGCTCTTTTATGTTAGAGTTTGAGTGTACCATAACCGATGAGCCAAGACCTGCTTCGTTCGAGAAAACGCCGCGTTTAAATCCTTGGGTCATGGCTTTGCCGATAACAAAACCTATTCCGCCGCCCATGGCTGCAATGGGTTTAAATGCCGTCACGAAAATCGCCTTAAATGCGGGCAAAATATTTGCATAGTTTATACCGATAATTACAAGACTGCCTATTACAAAAAGGACAACCATAAACGGTACAACCTTTTCTGCAACATTGGCAATTCTTTGAAGTCCGCCTAAAACTATAATGGCAACCAAAGCCATAAGTACAAGTCCTATAACAAGCGAATAAAGTGTAATATCGCCAAAAATGTTTATATTCTCAAGTGCAGAAATGCTGAACGCCGACTGAACATTGGCAACTATCTTATTAACCTGTCCCATATTGCCGATACCGAACGAAGCCAAAATGGCGAAACATGAGAACAGAATAGCCAAAACTCTGCCTATCCATTTGCAGTGCTTTTTAGCACCTAAACCGTCACGCAGATAGTACATGGCACCGCCCGACCACTCGCCTTCTTTATTGCGGCGACGGTAGTAGATACCGAGTACATTTTCGGAATAATTGGTCATCATGCCGAAGAAAGCGGCAATCCACATCCAAAAAACCGCACCGGGACCGCCTATGCAAATAGCGGCGGCAACACCGGCGATATTACCTGTGCCTATGGTTGCGGCAAGTGCGGTACAAAGTGCCTGAAACGGCGAAATTGCCGACTTGTCCTTATTGTGGCCTATAACTTCCTTCTTGAAAAGACTGCCGATAGTGTTAACCCACCAGTGCCTTAAATGTGTGATTTGGAAAAATCCCGTAACACAGGTCATAAGAATACCTGCGGCTATGAGCAGCCACACACCGATTTTGGTCCAAACAAAGTCATTTATAACCTTGTTGACGCTTTCAATTACATCAAAAATCCTATCCATATTCCATTCCTCCAACCGAACTTTTACACACTTTGTTATATTACTATACAAAAGTATAAAAATCAAGTGTTTCTTTTTGTTCTTTTTATAACCTCAATTACGGTCGGCACAAGTATAAGTTGAAGCAGAATTCCAATCCAAGAATCCAAAAAACCGCCGACCAAAAACATTTCAAAACTAAAAGGTTTACCGCCTATGCCAAGCAGTACCGATTTTGCCAAACCCCAAACAATTCTGCCGGCTATTTGTGCCGTCACAAGGCTTAAAACAACGGTTGCGGTGTTCTTTTTAGGCAAAATTTTATACATAATTGCGATAACCAAACCGTAGGTCGCAAGTTCCAAAGCCATCCATATTGCATTAGGGTAAATAGGCGGCACAGAAAACATAACCGACCTCATTAAAGGCACCAAAACCCCTACTAATACCCCATATTGCCAACCGCAAATAAGTCCGCAAAGCATTACGGGTATGTGCATAGGCAACAGCGTGTCGCCTATTTCCTTAATCTGTGCCGTAACAAAAGGCAGTATAATTCCAAGGCATAAAAACAGTCCCGCCAAGGCTAACTTTTTTAAAGCGTTCTTGTTACTCATTTGGCTCTCACTATTACGCTGATGCCGTCGGGGATAGCCGTTACGGTGCCCTTAATCCCTAAAATTTCATCGGCAATTTTCATGGCTTCCTCTATGGAATGTGCGGGTATCATATGGAAATCCCTTATCATTTGGTCATCGGCTTCGGATATGTAAATAACCTTGTGTTTTAATAAAATTCGCACCAAAACCTGTGCCTGCCACTGGTCTGGGATTGTATCGTTAGGCTTTGTTTCTTTAAACTTTTTATCCAATAAGACGTCAGACGGTTGATTTTTAAATGTATCGTAAAGCGACTGTCCGCCATGTCCGTCGATAGAAGATGCAAGCATAATAACCACGCCGTTTTCTTTGACTGTAGCCTCGGCGGCGGTCATTCCTTTCGGGGATTGATAAATATTTTGGTCAAGCGGATAACCGCCATTGGTAGAAATGGCGATATCGGCAGGTATAGCGTCAACCCTTGCGTATTTATTTATAAATTCAACACCCGCTTGGTGTGCCAAATCGCAGTCACCTGCAACGGCGTAAATCACCTGCTTATCCGCACCCAAAACAACATTGACTATAAACTGTAAATTTGCCGTTTTGGCGGCAAAAAGCATATCTTTATGTATGGGATTGCCTTCTAGAATACCTGTGCGGGCATTTTCGTGACCCACAAAATCGGAGCAGTGGTTTGCCAAAACGGTAGTTCTTGAGGCAATGCCCGGCAATACACTTTTTCTGCCGCCCGAAAATCCCGCAAAAAAGTGCGGCTCAATAAAGCCTTCAGCACAAAGCAGGTCAGCCTTTGCGGCAATTTTATTTATAATAAGTTCACCGCCGCCGGGTAATGTACCCAAGGACACAAAATTCTCATCGTCAAGGCAGTCGTGCACTACGATTTTTTCGTTTTCGACAATTTTTTCGCCAAACTTTGCAACCAATTCGTCTTTAGTTGTACCTCTGTGGCAACCCGTTGCAATCAATATAGTAATATCGGCTTTAGGCGAGCCTTTGCGAATTTCCTCTAACATAAAGGGGATTATAACCTTGCTTGGCACAGGTCTTGTGTGGTCGGAGGCTATAATTACAACATTTTTCTTGCCCCTTGCCATTTCGGAAAGTTTAGGCGAGCCTATAGGGTTGCATAAAGCCTCTTTGACTAAATTTTCTTCGGTATCCAAAGGTGTGTATTCGTGCAAATGGCTTTGCAAAACGCCCACCAAACGGCCGTCTTCAAAACTGCCCTTCATTTTACCTTTGCCGTAACAAAACATTACTTCTTTCATTATAAATCTACCTCTTAATTTATTTTCCCGATTGCAATTTTGCTATTTTATCGCGAAGTAAAGCGGCATACTCAAAATCAAGCAGTTTTGCCGCCTGATGCATTTCGACGGTGAGTTTTTTTATCATTGCCGCCCTTTGTTCGCGTGACATCTGCTTTGCGGGTTTATCTTCCGATTTGGGTGTGATTTCAATTACATCGCGGACATCTTTAACTATAGTTTTAGGGACTATGCCATGCTCTTTATTATACGCCGACTGTATAGTGCGACGGCGTTCGGTTTCGGTTATTGCACGTTCCATAGACGGAGTGACACAGTCGGCATACATAATAACCTTGCCTTCGGCATTTCTGGCGGCTCTGCCCACTGTTTGAATGAGCGAGGTTTCCGACCGCAAAAACCCTTCTTTGTCGGCATCTAAAATCGCCACTAATGATACTTCGGGTATATCAAGTCCCTCTCTTAAAAGGTTTATACCTATAAGCACGTCAAATTCGCCCAACCGCAGTTCCCTTATGAGTTTCATTCTCTCAATGGTTTCGACATCGTAGTGCATATATTTTACTTTTATGCCGAGCGAAAACAGATAGTCGGTTAAATCTTCTGCCATTTTCTTGGTCAACGTGGTAATAAGCACCCTTTGTCCCTTTTCGGTGCGAATGTTAATTTCGGACACAAGGTCGTCAATCTGCCCGTCGGTGGGTTTAACTATAATTTCGGGGTCCAAAAGACCTGTCGGTCTTATGACCTGCTCGGCAATTTTCGCCGCGTGGTTTTTCTCAAACTCTCCCGGTGTTGCCGAAACATAAACGGCTTGATTTAAGTGTGAATAAAATTCGTCGAATTCGAGCGGTCGGTTATCATATGCCGACGGCAGACGGAAACCGAAATCAATAAGGTTTGTCTTACGCTGACGGTCGCCGCCGTGCATACCTCTAACCTGCGGCAAGGTCACATGCGACTCGTCGACAAACAGTAAAAAATCGTCAGGGAAATAGTCAAGCAGTGTAAAGGGTGTACTGCCTTCGGGTCTGCGGGACAGCACTCTCGAATAGTTTTCAACACCTTTGCAGGTGCCGATTTCACGCAGCATTTCCACGTCATATTCGGTACGCTGACGGATACGCTGAGCCTCAATAAGTTGGTTGTTTTCGGTAAAGAACTTTACCCTTGCTTCCATTTCGTTTAATATGTCACAAAGTGCCGCTTCCTTTTCTTCTTCCGGCACAATGTAGTGGGACGCAGGGTAAATTCCTATATGCCCCAAAACGGCTTTTATTTCCCCTGTCAGCGGATTAATTTCACAAATCCGCTCGATTTCGTCGTCAAAAAATTCCACCCTTATAGCGGTTTCACCCGAATAAGCAGGGAAAATTTCCACCACATCACCGCGTACTCTGAACTTGTTGCGGGTGAAGTTTATATCGTTTCGCTCGTACTGTAGGTCAACAAGTTTTCTTATGAGTTGGTCGCGTTCTTTTACCATGCCCGGTCTCAGCGAAATAACCATGTTGCGGTAGTCAATAGGGTTGCCGAGCGAATAAATGCAGGAAACGCTGGCTACGATTATGACGTCCTGTCTTTCTGACAGTGAGCAGGTCGCACTGTGCCTTAGTTTGTCGATTTCGTCATTTATAGCCGAGTCTTTTTCAATATACGTATCGGTGCCGGGAATATAAGCTTCGGGTTGGTAATAGTCGTAGTAGGAAACAAAATACTCAACTGCATTTTCGGGGAAAAATTCGCGAAATTCCGAACATAGTTGTGCGGCGAGGGTTTTGTTGTGAGCGAGAACTAAAGTAGGTTTATTAACATTCGCTATAATATTAGCCATGGTAAAGGTTTTACCACTACCCGTAACACCTAATAAGACCTGCTCTTTATTGCCGTTTAAGATGCTTTCGGTTAAGGCTTCTATAGCCTCAGGCTGGTCGCCCGTCGGTTTATAGTTTGAATGTAAAATAAACTTGTCCACTTTTCTCACCTCTTTTTCTATTCTACCCGATATTCGTTGCAATATATTATCGTCGAATTTCTATAGAATTTCGATTTGCGATAATTATTATACAATAAAACTTTTAATATGTAAACAAAAAGAGTGCTTTTAAAAGCACTCTTGAAAACATCTTATTTAAGTTCCTCAATAATCGGGGCAATATAGTCGGTGTAAACACCGCCTATAAATTCTGCACCGAACGGTGTGGGGTGAACGCCATCGGCAGAATACTCCAGCGGGTCGTGACCGATAAACGCCGAATGAAGCAGTCCGTCAAGCGGGATATAAACATCTGCATACTCGCGGGCGAGTTTGCGGATAATCTCAATCTTAGGTGCTAAGTCCTCGCGGAAGAAAAGTTTGCCCTCTTTGGGGATTAAAAACGGCTCAATCATCATTATTTTGGCATTGGTGCGAGTTTTAATCGCATCAAGCACAGTGCGGTAACGCTCTTCAAACACTTCGTCGGGTATCCACGATTTATCGCTTGTGTGGTGCCAAACATCATTCACGCCGATTAAAATTGAAACAATATCGGGGTTAATGTCAATAAAATCGGTTTCCAAGCGTGCTACCAAATCCTTGGTTTGGTTGCCGCCGATACCTAAGTTTATAAATTCGAAATCAACATCGGGGAATTTTTCCGCAATGTTTGCTGCGGCATATTTAACGTAACCTAAACCCAAATCATGATAATCTTCTCTTTTTCTGTCAGTATCGGTAATACTGTCGCCTTGGAATAAAATTTTCATAAGTACCACTCCTAAACTTAAAATTATTTCTTTCTTAAATGTTCCTTACGGCTTTTTTCAGCCAACAAAGCCCTTGCATTTTCTCTCGCACTGACCTTGCCATCGGGCGTAATTTCGCCTGCCTTTTGCAAGGAAATTTTAGTGAGCAACGGTCCTACGATTTCATAAATCAAAACAGCGAAAAGTGTTATATTTGCAACAATCATACCGTCGGCACCAAGTCCCGCTTCCGCCTTAATCGCCATGCCGAGCGAAACGCCTGCCTGCGGCAACAGTGTTATGCCGAGGTATTTTACTATATTGCTATCGCATTTTGTCGCTTTGGCACTAAGATACGAACCAAAATACTTGCCGCTCGAACGGGTTAATATATAAACAATACCTATAAGCACAATACCGATATCGGTAAATACCGACAGTTCAAGTTCCGCACCGCTGATAACAAAGAAAAGCACAAAAAGCGGTGCAGTCCAACGGTCAACCCTTTCCATAAGTTCCTCGGAAAAGTCACAGATGTTGCAGAATATTGTACCCAACATCATACATGTGAGCAATGACGAAAAAGCAATGTGTACACCAAAAATTTCAAACTTTAACATCGAAAGTCCAACCGTTAATAATACAAACGCTACCGAAACCGAAAGACGTTTTGAACGGGAATGGAAGAACTTTTCAAAAAGGTTAAATAAAAAGCCCATAACTGCACCAAGCAAAAGTGACAATACCACCTCTAAAAGCGGCTCAACAACTATGGAAATCATGTCAACACTGCCCAAAATAAGTGCCTTTGCGATACCGAACGAAACGGCGAACAACACAAGTCCCACAGCG
Organism: Acutalibacteraceae bacterium; assembly: GCA_045578845.1. Lineage (GTDB taxonomy): Bacteria > Bacillota > Clostridia > Oscillospirales > Acutalibacteraceae > UMGS172. The sequence goes on from JAZNLA010000053.1 coordinate 70,129, forward strand.
TCATCAAGAGCAACTATGGGCAGCAAAATATCGGTCAAAGGGCCTTTGGCTTTATACTGCTTTACAACCATGAGCGTAGCCGCAGGTGCGGTGGCTGAGGCAATGGCACCCAAGGTTATGGCGGCAGGAAGCGACAGTTTGTCTTCCATCGCAAAATGAACACCTATCAAAGCGGCATCTACAACCAAGGTTGCTATGACCGCCTGCACAATGCCAATAACGGTTGCCTGTTTGCCGGTCTTTTTCAGTTGCGAAAGGCGGAACTCGTTACCTATTGAAAAAGCGATAAAACCAAGTGCCGCATCTGAAAGTATAGAATAGTACTTAACATCGGCCATAGAATTAAAGCCCAGCCCTTTAATGCCTAAGGCACCGAGCAGGTAAGGACCAACTAAAATACCGGCAACAAGATATGCCGTAACAGCAGGAAGTTTTATAAATTTAGCCAGTCGTGACAACGCAAGACCTGCCAAAATTGAAATCGACAATGCTACAAAAATTTGCATAAAAAACCCTCTTCTGCAAGAAATTCCAAACGAATTCCTTTATATCACCAACATATTATACTACTCTGAATAAATTTGTCAACCGCAATTTTATTATCCGCTGCAATAAAGCAAAATAAGTGAATTCGAGCTACTCACGGTGAAATCTGCTTCGCAGGTGAAATTAAATCCGTCATCTAAGCCCGACTTTAGTCGGATTGCACCACAAAGTGATTTCACCCACCGAAGGTGGATTTATCCCGTCGAAGACGGATTTAGTTAAAAAACCTCTCTGTATAAGCCGAGTGTCCTTAAGGACACTCGGCAGTTTTATTCGCCTTGCGGCGGGTTGTATTGCTTCGCAGTTTTATTATGCTTCGCATAGTTTTATTGCCCTACGGGCAGCTTTGAAGGCGAATAAAATAAAACTGAAGTCGAAAGACTTCAATAAAACTTTCGGCTTGCCGAAAATAACACTCCGTACGAAGTACGAAATAAAACTAAAATTGTCTTATATCATAACAAGCAGGGAACTTGTACGACAACTTCCTGAAAAATAGGATAATCCTAAAACCTTACAAACAAAAATCCCCAAGCGAAATTTTGCTTGGGGATTTACTGTCCTTTAGAATGTTTCCCTTACACAGAGAGGTTTTTTCTGGGTTTACTTCTCGAAAAAAACTGACATAAAAACGGTGATTTTTCTTTGATATTTAAGCGATAAATTAGAATTTGATTATATTCCTTTTGCTTGACGAATTTGCATTTTCTTCCAACTAATATATCCGTAAATATCATTGACAAAAAAAGCAATAAAACACACCACAACAGACAAATAAGATATATTCTCAATGGTTGCCATAACCCAAAGAACAATCAAAACAATATCATTAGCGGCATAACCCAAAGCAAAATATGGGCTTCTCCTAAAGGTTAAATATACCGCTAAAAAACTTGTGGTTACGGATATTGTGCTCGGTATCATATTTGCGGTGTTAAAGGCATCGAGTATGAAATAGAATATAGCCGTTATAATAATTGTCAATACAAACATAAATACAGTTTCTTTTTTGCTTATTGTATTAACCGCCACTTCGGATTTCTTGCCCTTATATGGATTTCTCAACCAAGCAAGGAGTGCAAATAATGCCATTGGTGCAGTCATACCCATATAGGTTATCATTTCGCCATAATAGGCAAAAGAATATGATATAACCGTATATAACAGACTAAAAACAATCATAAGGAATTGTCCGAATGGATTTCCTTTTGCATTGAAAATAAGGGAAGTTGCTCCTATTATAGAGGCAATCAAAGTTAAATAATTGTTTCTGTCAAATATAACAAAAGATAACACAATGAACAATACTGACAATCCCCATAGACAGTATTCGCCTTTGGTAAAATAATTGATTTTTGAAAATGTTTCATTCATTAAGTACCTCCAAAAAAATAAGCGTTTGCAAGCACATCTTCTAAGACCTAACGATGTGCTAACAAACGCTTAGCGTTCTCTACTCGGTAGCAGTTTAAACATTGTATCACAACTCAACGGAAAATACAATAGGTTTGAGAAAAATTCCGATTTATCTGTGAGTAAATCTTATCATAATCCCTAAAACAAATCAAGGCGAACTTTTTTAGTCAGCATCAGTCCAATCACCACCGGGGTCAAGTGCTTCCCAATCGTCGGCTTCAAAGCCGTCGTTACTATAACCATACGAACTGCCTCCGCCTACCAAAATGCTAAAGCCGATTATAATCGCAAGCCCTATTATAAATATCAATCCTAACACCAAAAACGTTTTTTCGTCTTTGCTCATTTCGTCAGCAGGGTCTTTTATCGGTTTTACGATTTTATCATTTAGTATTTCGCTTCCAATAACATCCATCTGCTTTAAAGCGGGATAATTGCCCGTTTCTATATTCCAAATACTATCATCTAATCCCAATGTATTTTTTGCAAAATCCGACTTTTTTAACTTAGATTTGCTTATTTCATCAACAACTTTGCCTTCTTGTGAGTAACTCGGTGCATATCCGCAATTTTTTATATAATAATTATTTTCGCCGCTGCCCGCAATTTGACAATTTACCCAGTACATGCCACTTGGTTTCGTGATTTCTCCCGCAAATACACTGTTTGTTATAGTGGCATTCTCAACGCCGGCATTATATGCCTGAAGTCCGCCCAAAACCGCAACTTCATAATATTCACTCTCAACTTTGCCAAATGTAAAACATTTATCAATAGTTAAAACGAGTCCATCAATATCATTTTCATAATTATAAGCACACGCAAATCCGCCGATATAAATGGAGTTCCATAATCCCTTTTTAAAATCACTTTGATTTAATTTCACATCACCGAAATTAACCGAATTCTCAATAACACAGTTAGTGCCATTAAATAACGCCGTCATTCCGCCTAAATATAATTTTGCTTCATTTCCTAATTCATTTATTGTGACCGTCACATTGCTGCTATTTTTAGTGGTTGCAATTTTAGTGTTATTTTCCATAACGCCCACAGCACCGCCGACAGCAATGTTGGTTTTATAATCGGTACTCAATATAATTACATTCATATCTACCTCACTTGACGAATGCAGCGTAATACTGCTGTCTTTGAGTGCACCTATTATTCCGCCATAGTTTAAAACACTTGTTCCGTATATGTTTACATTCCCGCTCGAATCACATGCGACAATGTTTGTATAACCGCTGCCGCTTATTCCACCGAAACTGTTACTGCATTTTATATTTATGTTAATATTGCTTGCCGAACAATTATAAATTACTGACTTTAACTTCTTGCTCCCGTTTTTTCCGCTTACTCCGCCGAAATAACGTGAAGACAACGCCGATGAATTTATTCCAATAACATTACAATTGGTTATTTGACCTTCATTTTCTCCACAAATACCGCCAAAAGTGTCGCAAGCGGGTATTTCGGTATTGCTCGACAAGTCAATATCTTTAATATCACTGTTAATTAAAATTCCGTTGACTGCACAACCGTCAATTTTACCTTTTTTATTGTTAATTCCAGCCACACCGCCGAAAATATCATTAACACCAAACTTGACATCGGCATTATTTATAATAATATTTTGAATAATATTTGAATTTTCACTTATAATCGGTGACGTTAATTTGGGATTGTTAAATACAATATTGACAATTTCACCCTTATTATTGGCTATAAAAGGCTTATTGTCGGTTTGATAATTGTTTATCTCCCTTCCTTGACCGTCTAACACCCCATAAAAACTGCCGATTTTAATATCTGAAATTTCCTCGGCTTCGATATCACAGTTGAGTTTAAAAGTGCCGTATTTATAGTTTTTTATGTACTTAAAATCTGCCGCAGTATTGACGGTTACCACACCAAGTCTATCTTCAAATGTCACAACCGAATATCCAAAAAATGTTAAAACAGAAACGGTAATAACCGCAGATAAAATAATAAATAATACTTTTTTGCCCCTCATTTTTTTTAGCACTAAAATTTGCGAAATACCGATTAAAATAATTCCCAAAGCATAAATAATGAAACATAAATCGAAATTTATATCAATAATTTTACAAGGATTATTATAAAAATATAAAACAGGAACAAATGTCACTAAAGAAAAAAGTATAACTATAAACCTTTTAACTATTCCTCCATAACTCTGCCAAAATGTTCTGCGTTCTTTAACTTTTAAAACACATTTTTCATTCGGTCTCAATGTAACATCTCCTTAAAGTTATCTTGAATATAATATATCATAATCCAAAAAATAAATCAAGGCGGAGCCTTGCAAACATCAGCCCGAAAGGGCTGTATATAATCAATTCCGCAAGGAATTGCATATCATCAAAACTTTAGTTTTGTATATCCCTTCGGGGAATGACGGGCTTCGCCCTTATTGCATCAAGCCGACAGAGTTTTTATACACACCTACGGTGTGATGAGATACGCCTAACTTTGTTCGGCAATGATATACACGCGTACCGCGTGGTGATATACCAAGCCTGTCGGCTTGGATAAAAAAATAGACTTGCTTTCGCAAGTCTATTTTTTGGCTTTACTTCTCGAAAAAGAACTGATTAAAACCTTGATTTTCTTTAAAAGTTATAATTACATATCTGAAACATCATAATGCTCTATGTCACTACCATCGGCACCCGTTGCCCACGCGTGCAATCTATTTAAATAATCTTCATGTTCTTTCTGTTGTCTCAAATACCAGCTTCCTCCAGTATTGTTAGATGAATCAAGACTCTTTTTAATATCATCTTTAAATTCTTCTCTCCACGCTTTTGCTACGGTTTCCCATTTGATAGTTTTTTCCTTATCAACTTTTCCGGTTAAATCGTATTCTTTTATTGCAAGCAACAATATCATTGCATCCTTATTGTTCTTGTTTGCCGATTTAATTAACCAATCGCATGCTTCCTCATCATTAATTTCAACACCTTCGCCATACGCATAAGCGTGACCTACTTTATATTGAGCGATAGCGTTTCCTTTTTTAGCCGTTTTCAGATACCAATCAAATGCTTTAGATAAATCTTTTTCAACACCGTCTATTCCCCAGCCTCTTGAATATCTTTCGGCAATATCAAACATTGCTTTTGTATATCCCTGTTCCGCAGATTTTATACACCAATCTACACGTTTAGCATGTCTTAATTTTGCACTACAACTAAGCCAATATTGTGCTTTTGCAGACCCCTTCTTCGCAGCCTTTTTGTAAAAAGAGAACTCTTTTTTTAAGTTGAAAAATGGGTCTTCTCCATAACAGGCAGCAAGCTCACACAATGCATTTGCATCACCTTTTCGAGCTAATTTTCTAATTTGTTTGTATTTTTTATCAAAATCTTGGAATTTCTTAACCCTTTCAGGAGGCTCTCCAAAAAGGTAATAACCAATCCACATTAAAATCAGAAAGGGAATGCACACAACCGTTATAACCCCTATCACTGTGAAAACAATTCGAAACCATTTATATCTATACCACGGTAGCAAAAATGCCGTAAACCACATAACCAAAAATACCACTAAAAATATTTGTAATATCGTAGTATAATTGCCAAGAATATGGTCGAGTTCGCCATTTAAAAAATCAATAATTGTATATTGTGCCTGCAACACCGAAGACATCTCTATGAAAAACGCACCAAGACCAATGATAGGAATAAGCAAAAAAACTAAAAATATAATACGCCAATAACTTTCCAAAGAAATTTGTGATATAAAATTTAAATATACTGCGATTAAACATAACGCAGCAACACCTCCAAGAATGTATAGTAGCAACATTCCGAACATCCCAATAATTTCCATAACAACACCTCAAAAACAGCATTTATTACAATCACATAATACACTACCCTTTAAAAAATGTAAAGGATTTTAAAACAAATTAAGGCGGAGCCTTGCAAACATCAGCCCGAAAGAGCTGTATATAATCAATTCCGTAAGGAATTACATATCATCAAAACTTTAGTTTTGTATATCCCTTCGGGGAATGACGGGCTTCGCCCTTATTGCATCAAGCCGACAGATTTTTTATGCACACCTACGGTGTGATGATATGCACTGCTTCGCAGTGATGATATACAACGCCCTTTGGGCGTTGGTGATATACCAAGCCTGTCGGCTTGGATAAAAAAATAGACTTGCTTTCGCAAGTCTATTTTTTGGGTTTACTTCTCAAAAAAGAACTGACATAAAAACTAATTTTCTTAATTGATATGCTATGTTTTAGGTTTATATGGTACTGTTAAGGTCATTCCTGTTTTACAGGTATCACATTTAAACACATTTGCGATTTTGGGATTACCAACTGCAGCAATATATCCATTTTCACATCGAGGGCACTTGATTTTTTCACCATTTCTCATTTTCTTTACATTCTCACTCATATACCCACCGCCTAAGCTTTTTCTTTTAATGTTTTACAACTCGAAATTAAAATTCGTCTAATGCGACCACCGCCTTCTTTTGCTAAAAGTATACCATAAAGTCATACTTTTAGCAAGCATTTGCTGAAGGCAACATCGTTGCGAGTGAAACGAGCACATCATTTGACCAATAGGTCAACTTCATTTTGAGCGCAGCGAAAACATCGTTTTGTGTCCGCAAACGGACAATGATGTTATGCCTTGCGACATAAATGAT
>JAZNLA010000054.1:0-15171 GCA_045578845.1 Acutalibacteraceae bacterium
AATTATAATAAACTTGACAAACAGCAGAGAATAAAGTAAAATATTCTCTGCTGTAAATTTTATTCGAGGTGTCGCCCAGTTGGTAGGGCGCTAGTTTTGGGAACTAGATGCCGCAGGTTCGAGTCCTGTCACCTCGACCAAAAAACGACAAGTTTCGACTTGTCGTTTTTTTATCCATTGCGAAGCAATGGTATATCATCACACCTTTAAGTGTGTATATCATCGCCGTGAGGCGTATATCATCAGCCGTAGGCTGTATTTTCTTTCGCAATAATGATATACAACGGCGATGCCGTTGATAAAGAATTAACTTTGGAGTTAATTCTTTGCATTTTGTCTTGTTAACTATAACGCTACTCCGACCAAAATTCCTAATGCTTTGGCATTAGTAATTTTTATTTATATTATTATTACATGTGCTAAATAACCCTTGCGTTGTTACCGTAAATATATTATTATATTGTTATGTTATCAACAGTACGGAGGTGATTGTATGCACACCGCAGGATGCTTACCGTCATTTTTAATGGCAATTTCCATAATCGCCATTGTAATCAGTTTTATTATTTAAGATTTTGATTTCAACTAAAACTTATGTGGTCCTTTATATCTTATTTTCAATAATTTACTAAAATAACAAATTTTTTGTTTACTTAGCCGTCGAAATGTGGTATCATTTTGGCATATGATATTTTAAGTTAAGGATGTGTGGGTTTATGACAGCAGTTATTACGGTTGTTGGTAAAGACGCAGTTGGTATTTTAGCCAAAGTTTCAGGTGAATGTGCTAAATACAATGTTAATATTCTTGAGGTTTCACAATCTATTTTACGCGACATGTTCTGCATGATTATGATTGGTGACATTGATAATATTAATATACCTTTCGGTAAATTCAGCGATAACATGGACGAATTCGGTAAAGACATCAATATGTCTATCCGCGTTATGCATGAGGATATTTTTAACTCCATGCACCGTATTTAAGTCGGAGGATACATAATGTTAGATACCAAAGATATTCTTGAAACTATAGAAATGATTGAGGACGAAAACCTTGACATAAGAACTGTTACCATGGGTATTTCGTTACTTGATTGTATTGACAGCGATATTGACAAGGCTTGCAACCGCATTTACGAAAAAATCACCCGCCTTGCAGGAAACCTTGTTCCCGTTTGTGAAGAAATCGAAAAGGAACTCGGTATTCCCATTATAAACAAACGTATTTCGGTTACCCCGATTGCAATGATTGCCGCCGCCTGCAGATCTAAAGATGTTGTTAAATTTGCAATAACTTTAGAAAAAGCGGCAAGGGCGGTCGGCGTTAACTTTATCGGCGGATACTCGGCACTTGTACAAAAAGGTTTTTCGGCAGGTGACCGCGAACTTATCGAAAGTATCCCCGAAGCCTTAAGCATTACCGACCACATATGTTCTTCGGTCAACATAGGCTCGACCAAAGCCGGACTTAATATGGACGCCATTGCTCTTATGGGTAATGTTGTAAGAAAAACCGCAGAACTGACCGCTGACCGCGACTGTATCGGTGCGGCAAAGTTGGTTGTATTCTGCAACGCACCCGAGGATAACCCCTTTATGGCAGGTGCTTTCCACGGTGTAGGTGAGCCTGACTGTGAAATCAATGTCGGCGTTTCGGGCCCCGGTGTTGTAAGAGCCGCTATAGCAAAATCAGAAGGACTTGACCTTGCCGGTGTTGCCGACCTTATAAAACGCACCGCGTTTAAAATTACCCGCATGGGACAACTTGTCGCCATGCGTGCCTCAAAAAAATTGGGTGTACCATTCGGCATTGTTGATTTATCCTTAGCCCCTACTCCCGCTGTAGGTGACTCGGTTGCCCATATTTTAGAGGAAATCGGCCTTGAACAGTGCGGTGCCTGCGGCACTACTGCCTGCCTTGCCATGCTTAACGATGCCGTTAAAAAAGGCGGCGTTATGGCTTCAAGCCATGTCGGAGGACTTTCCGGTGCATTTATTCCTGTTACCGAAGATGCAGGCATGATTGCCGCTTCCCGAAGCGGTGCACTCACCATTGAAAAATTAGAAGCCATGACCGCTGTTTGTTCTGTAGGTCTTGACATGATAAATATTCCCGGTGATACCCCTGCCGAGGTTATTTCGGCAATAATTGCCGACGAAGCCGCTATCGGAATGGTGAACTCTAAAACAACCGCTGTCAGAGTTATACCTGCAATCGGTAAAACGGTCGGCGAAGAACTGTCTTTCGGCGGTCTTTTAGGCTCAGGTCCCGTTATGCCGGTCAGCACGGTTTCTCCCGCTAAATTTATTGCCCGCGGCGGCAGAATTCCCGCACCTATGCAGAGCCTTAAAAACTAATCGTCTTAAAATTTTAAGATAAAACCGACCGCTTTTCCTATCTTTATTAAGCGGTCGGTTTATTTTATTAAGGTTTTTATGAATAAGTTAAGTATTTACATTAACTTTATTAAGAATTTGGCGTTTAGGGTTGACTATTTTTAATTATTTTAGTAAAATGATTAAAATTTTTTAATTATTTTAAGTTTCACCTCTGTGACAGAAAGGATTATTATGTGCGATAACAAATTTACGGTACCTAACGATTATTTCAAAAATTTAAGTGCCGAATACAAATCTTTAAACAAAATAACTCCTGCTGACTTTGAACGGTATAATGTCAAACGCGGACTTCGTAATGCTGACGGCACAGGTGTTATGGCGGGTGTTACACAAATATGTAATGTTCACGGTTATCTTCTTAACGAAGGCGAACGCATGCCCATTGAGGGTGAACTTACATACCGCGGATATTCTATTAACGACCTTGTAAGCAACTGTAAAAAGGAAAGCCGTTTCGGTTTTGAAGAGGTTGCATATCTTCTTATGCTCGGCAAACTTCCGACTGCCGACGAACTCGGTCAGTTTAATAATGTAATCGGTTCAATGCGTATGTTACCTGACTATTTCCCCGAAGACATGATTTTGCGTGTACCCAGCCGCAATATTATGAACAACCTTGCACGTGCAGTTTTAGCACTCTACTCATATGACGACAACGCCGAGGTTTACACACTTGAAAACAACCTAAGACAAAGTCTTGAACTGTTTGCAAGGTTTCCTATTATCGTAGCCTACGCTTACCAAGCCAAAAAGCACTTTTACGATAAAGAAAGCCTTTATATTCACTTCCCAAAACCCGAACTGTCAACCGCAGAAAATATTTTGACAATCATCCGTGACGACAGTAGTTATACCGAGGAAGAAGTCCACCTGTTAGACCTTGCTTTGATGTTACACGCAGAGCATGGCGGCGGTAACAACTCAACCTTCACAACAAGAGTTCTCACCTCGTCGGGCACCGACATTTATTCTACCATTGCGGGTGCGGTAAACTCACTTAAAGGTCCCAAACACGGCGGTGCAAATATGAAGGTCGTCGAAATGATGAATGACATCAAGAAAAATGTCAACGACTGGTCAAACGAGGGTGAAATTGCAGACTATCTCACCAAGATTTTAAACAAGCAAGCAAACGACGGCAGCGGTCTGCTTTACGGACTTGGTCACGCAATCTACACCCTTTCCGACCCGAGAGCCGTTATTATAAGGCAAAACGCCGAAAAACTTGCCCGAGTAAAAGGCAGATACGATGAACTTTTGCTTATGGATAAAATCGCCCAACTCGCCCCCGAACTTTTCCTTAAAACAAGTCACAGCAATAAAATAATCTGCCCCAACGTTGACTACTATACGGGATTTATTTATTCTATGCTGGGACTTCCCGAAGAACTTTACACGGCACTTTTTGCCATAGCAAGAATTTCGGGTTGGTGTGCCCACCGTATAGAAGAAATTACCACAGGCTCACGTATTATCCGCCCTGCATATAAAAGCATTGTTCCGCAAATGCAATATGTTCCCATAAGCGAACGTAAATAAATAGATATTAAAACAAAAACCGCTTGAAATTTCAAGCGGTTTTTATAATTTCATGTAATCTCTTATTTTTTGCATTTCGGATATTTTTTTGTCGGATACACTGTTTGAAAGTTTAACCTCATTTAAAGCACTTTTCCCTTTGCCGTCTTTAAGTTTGGCAACAAACCTAACCACCCAAAACAAAGGTAATAAAAACGGCACTTTGCGAAGTACAGGGTACACATCTTTCATAATACTGTATTTAGGAAAAAGTCTGCCTACGGCAAATAAAAAAGTATTGCTTTTTTTTGCCTTAGTTTTACTCATTGCGATACTGTTTTCTTGCTTTCCCACTGTACCGCCCGACAGCATAAACTCTAACAGTTTATCGGACATTTCGTCCTTTTCGGAACCCATGAATATAACCTGCATAAGCAATTCGGATTTTAAAGCAAACTCATAAATTCCTGCTTTTTCAAGCAATTCTTTCGCCGTTTCAAGCGAAATTCCCATTTTGTTTTCAATTACCCAAAGGTCCATTAAAAACCTGATACCGCAACCGCCGAAAAGAAAATGGTACGACATGTGGGCAAAAAAGTGATAAAGGAAAAACTTATCGGTAAACTTATACCTACTGCCCTCGGTAGGTATTGCGTAGTCCCATGCGTTTTTTAATATAATGTTTAAATTTTCTTCGGGCTCAAACAGATTAAAATGAAGTTCTAAATAATTGCCCGAAGGCGTTAAAATCAAAATATCATGATATGTGCGTTCTTTAAAAGCAAAGCCTTTTTCGGCAAGTGACGACACTGCCCTATCAATATCTTCCTCATGTATAAGAACATCAATATCACTGCTTGTCCTCATATATTCATCAGGGTAAAATTCCCTTAGCACCGCACCTTTAAGCGGGATATAAGGTACGGCTTGCTCGTTAAACGCTTTACCGATAATCGACAGGTCATACTTCATTTGTTCAGCGGTATAAACCGTTTTTAACGAAAGTTTTTTAAAGTATTCTGCCGTTTTGCCCTCTAATAAGATGTTTTTTTCAAAAAAATAAGATGAAATAATGTGTGATACGCCCTGCTTTGACGAAAGCCTGCATAAACTTCTCAGTTCTTTGTCAGTGAGATTATCTATCTCAACCTCTTTCCCGCAAAGTTTTTCGGCAATTATATCTATCAGTGCTTTATTTATATTACCCATTATTTCACCTGCCCTTCTATCTTAACTTTTATTCGATTACAACACCTTTTTTAAGAATAATATTCGCATACTGCTCACTCTCACCCGTTTGAACAATGCAATATGCCTTTTTAGAACGCTCATAAAATGCAAATCTTTCGATTTTTTGAGGTTTATCGGTTGTATGAGGTGCAATTATTTCCTCGAATTTATTCCAAATAGGTGTTTTTACATCTTCTCCCTCAACCTTATCCATAATATACACCGATTGAGAATAGGTATCAAGAGGAAAAACCTTAAGAATAGCCGTCAAAAGTTCACATACACCAAGTCCGTCTGCTCGCAAAAAAATCGCTTCTTTACCGTTTGCCCCACACTTTGCAGTAGATGCACCGGGGAAATTGCCATCAGCCAAAACTATCTCATCATCATGACCCATTTCATCAAGTACACGAAGCAGGTCAGGAGATATTATAGACGGAATACCTTTAAGCATAATTAATACAACCTTTCATTTTATATTATTTTGCAGTCATAAACCGCAACACCGCTGTCTTGGAACACTGTACTTAGCCTTTTAACAAGTTCTTGCTTAGTGACACCTTTTTTTAGTACCACCTGTAAAAATCCGCCGCCGCCCGCACCGCATATCATTTGACCGCAGGTAAGGTCAGAAATACTGTTGAAAATTTGATCGATACACGTATTGGTGCAGCCTGAGTCCAACTTCTTTGAAAGTACCCAATGTTCATTAAGAAGTTGTGCGAAACCGTCGATATTACCCTTTTCAAGTTCAAATCTCATAAGAACAGCCAACCGCTGAATATCATAATGGACTGTAACCGATGTGGGGTCGTTTCCTATATATTTCCCCACAACTTCTCTGAGTAAATTTCTTGCAAGACGGCGTTGACCTGTATATATTAAGGCCAAACGTTCGTTAAGTTCATCAATAGTTTCTACACTCAAATTAAGCGGTGCACAAGAAACTTCCTGCTTAAGTCCGTTACGGCTGGTTACCATTTTAACACCGCTTGCCAACCCGCCGACTTGGTCCTGCCAACCGCCGCCGGTTGACATAAGTTGTTCCATGCAAAGAACACGGTTGTACATATCATTTTCAAAAATATCGGTTTTAGTAAACTCATACAGTGCCTTAACACAAGCACCTGCCAAAATAGAACTTGTACCAAGACCGCTGCCTTTTGGAATGTTTATTACTCTTGTGTTGAAATATATACCGCCGCCGAGATTTTTACATATATCTTCAACCGTCATTTCGGCAGAAGAAATCGGTATAATACCACAGGAAATAAGAGCCGCCTTGTGAAGTGCAAATGCATCGTGAGGATTACGGCAATCTTGCAATTCACTAAGACTGCCCGTAAATTCCTTATATGCACCAATATCGGTGGAAGTAAGCACTATCTTTGCTTCACTAAGTCTTTTAACTGTTACTTCAATAGGTAATGTATCATTAAGACTTACCGCCGCATTAAGAACGGTGCCGCCATGTTCCAAACAGTACGGCGGAGTATCCGACCAACCGCCGCCCCAATTCACTCTGACTGGAAGTTTTACCACAACTTCATCTTTTCCTATCCGTGTATCAGCACGGTAACAGGTACCTTCGATTGCCGCCTCTAAAACAGTATCAGATATTGTTTTAAAACAACTGTCGGCATAAGACTTATTACCTGTGAGTTTGAACAGATACCAATAAATGCGTATTTTTTTGCCAAACTGCTCAAAATCCGACGAATTCATACGCTTCGCCTCGCTGATAAGATGAGCCTCTATATGAGAATTGACATCTATTTTAAGCGTATCAACAGATGTGCCGTCATCTATTGCTTGTAAAATGGTTTCGGCCTTTACTTTGTTTTCAAGTTTTAACTGCCACGGCAAAATTGCAGTGACATCAGCATTATTAAACGACTCACTAAGTGATATTAGTTCACTATAGGTCGTTTCACCTCTCAAAACTTTAAGTGTGGTTTTTACGGCTTCTTCAATAGTATCACAAACAGGATAAATACGAGCATTCCAAAGCACTTCGCCGATATCCTTGCCTAAAAGTTTGTACTCTTTCGGATTATCACTAACGCCGTACATACGGGCAACAAACCTGCCGTCTTTTAATTTTAATCCATGTAAAACGGTGCCGTTCGGAATTGTTTCGCCTGTAAGCGTAACGCTTGAAAGCACACAACCTTTGCCGACTACAGAATTTTTATGAATATAACAATCCTCAATATAAGAGCCTTCCCCTATCGTTGCATGTCTGCTTATATAACTGTTGCTGACTGCATATTCATCAGCATTGTTATTAGAGCATATATTACCGCCCCAGCCGAGAAATCGGTATGATTCCATTTCTTCGGTCATTAATGTGAGTAACTCTTTTGTAGTGCCGAAATGTATAAACGAAGCGGGCGAAAGCCTTATAAGTTTCATATTATAAGGTGCCAGCACCTGCCAAAGTTCGGTACGGCAATCGTAAAGTTCCTTTGTAAAATCTCCTTCGGGTTTTTCTTTATAGAACTGTTCAAGGGTTGAATTTGTTGCGAGAGGATAAAGAAAATCACCGTAAAATGACAGTCGGGCACTTTCGTTTATATATTTATCAGGATTTTTACAAACAAGTTCACAAAGGTCATATACGATATTACTGTCAAAAATAACCGCACCTGTATCAATGTCAACATTACCGTTTTGGTCAACAGCACCGTTTGACATTAAAGTATCAACTGTTTGTTTATGTAAAAATGAGCCGACATTTCCATTTTCGTCTTTAAGGAAAACACCGTGATTTTTTCCGGTTTCGACATTTTCTTTAATAGATAAAGCAGCGGCACCTTTACTGTAAAAATCTATTTGAAGTGCGTTAAAAAGCAATAGCACATCGCCCGAACATACGAGCATACCCGCACCTATTCTCGGTGCAACGGTTGACATGCCGATTAAAAATTCATCGAAAAGGGTTGAACGCCGACCGTCGGGAAGCAGACGCGGAACAGGCGAAAACAGTTTACCGCATGCCGAATATTGAGGCACACGCTTTGAGTCACCGCCTGAATGAATAACAAGTATCTTTCTATCAAAAGGCTTATTATTACCTATATCTTTTTCTCTTTTATTTACATAAAGAATGGCATTAAGAGTCGCTCCGCCGGAGCCGACACGCTTGCCATCAGGGTCCGGCAACACTGCATAATGGGTAGACTGCGGAATTTTACCTGCTTTTTTACGGCATTCAATCTGCTCAAAATATCCTTTAGCCTGAGCCTCATTCGACGCAGTGAGAATAACATAATCCCAAGTAGGAGCAGTTGTATTTAAAACATGCTGATAATTCGTAAGCGCATCCTCATAGGACTGCTGCTCGAAAAGGGTACTGTAGTTACTCATACTTTAACACCTTTCATTTTTTTTATCAAACTTTTTAATGTGTTCAACAAAAAGTAAAATATATCGACCTTGAAAATAATTGATTCCGCTATATAAACTATCGCACCCGAAAGCACTTGAATAATCAAATTTATAATAATATGAAACGGCAAAATTTTACCAACCAAATACACAATTACCGCCATTAGCAATGACATCAAAAACATAGGTGCTATGTCTTTAATCTGTTCCCAATAAGAATAGCCAAGTAACCTTTTATTGGGGAAAATATTAACAATAGCCGCAACTAATACAATCGGAATTCCTGCAAGACCTATGGCAAACACACTGATACCTGAAACCGCTATTATTATAACCATGTTAACCGTCTTCTTGATTATCTCCATTTTTAAGAACAAATCCGAACGGCCCAACGCTTTAATAGCATTAAGATTAGCGGTTTGTATAGGCATCATTCCGCAAGTAAAACAAAATATGTACATATATGGCAAACAGGGCAACCATTTTTCGGTGAGCAATAGTGTAACAAGCGGTTCGCCAACCGCCGCAAGCCCCATCATAAGAGGCCACATTATATAACCGCTGGTACGGATTGCTCGTCGTGTCAATTCTTTAAGTCTTTGCGGAGTGTCTTGACATTCGGACAACACCGGAAATAAAACACTATCAATAGAAGTGTTAACATTTTCTACAACAAGATTAGGAAACTGCTTTCCTTTATTATAAAACCCCAAATCCTCTGACGAATATAATTTCCCGATAATAAGTTGACGAATATCATTATAAACAGTATTTATAAGTCCCGAAACTAAAAGTTTCCAACCAAACGAAAAAAGTCCTTTTAACCTATGGAATGAAAACATTTTCTTGGGACGCCATTTAACCGTCACCCATAGAACAACAGTCCCGAAAATATTATTAAACAATTGCTGACCTACAAGTGCCCATACACCAAGTCCCAACTTTGCCATCGTAATTCCAACCGCTGCCGCTCCGATGGTTCCGAATATTGTGGCAAAAAAGAATTTTTTAAAAATCATATGCTTTGAAACATATGCACTTTGAATACTTCTGACACCCGATATTAGTATTGTAACACCCAAAACACGTATAATCGGTATAAGTTCCGTATTTTCGTAAAATCCGGCTATCATGGGTGCCGAGAAAAATAAAATTATATACAAAAATGTGCAAAATACTATGTTGCAGAAGAACACCGTTGAAAAATCAAGGTCATCTGCATCTTTTTTTTGTATCAAAGCACTGCCAAGTCCGCAATCAACAAAAACATTGAAGATTGAAATAAATACCGTAATTAGAGCCAAAAGGCCGTAATCGTTCGGCGACAGCATACGTGCCAGTACAATTGAAACTATAAAACTGACACCTTGTGCCCCGCCTCTTTCGGCAAATTTCCACACAAAGTTTGACAGTGTTTTATGTTTCAAGTTTTTGTTTTCTTCCATTATATATTTCCTTTAATGTGTTTTTATTCAATCTATTGCCCCGACTGTTTTTAATAAATCAACAACACTTTTCTCGGCACTGGCTTGAAGTTCTTTTCGCTTTTCTTGATTCCACCCGACATTGATTGCTTTATGTAACATTTCCACAGCATATTCAGGCTGCATTTTATCGGGATAAAGTGCAAATTCACCTGCACCCGCCATATCCATAAACGCTTTGCCTTTTTCACCCCAACAAAATAACACTGTAGGTATGTCCAAAGAAAACGCGGTTATAGCCGCATGCATTCTGGCACAAATAACTGCTTTAAATGTAGAAATTTGCTCAACCAGTTCCTCAGGGGTTTTTGCCCTGCTTAAATATATTTCATCATCATTCAAACGATTTACTATTTTCATTGCAATTTCGTGGTCTTTTGGTAATCCGTTAATGAAAAGCTTAGGCGTGTAGCCTGTTTCTTTTATCTTTTCTATCAACGAAACATAAAAATCTATCATATCATCTTCATTAAAATCAAGACCGTTAGACGAAAATGCATTTCCTCTAATGACACCGACACCTATAATATTGCTGTCAGCCTGCTTTTTAATTCCAAATAAATCACCTGTTAAAGTAGCAGAACATGCAACCTGTTTTAGCGGACGATTACATATTTTTTCTAACATGTTAACGCCGTCCCTAAGGGAAATATACGCCAAAGATTTACTATCTATAATAGACTTCCAATAAGGCACGTTAACCCAAGGTTTATTATAAATAATTGAAATTCCTACCGCGTTCATGGCAAATGCAATGCCGGCTTTTTCACATTCACGTTGTAAGGCACCAATCCGCAAATGAAAATCATATTCATTAAAATAGACATACCCCCCTCCGGGAATTATAACAACATCATAGCCCTGAATCATATTTTTATACATTTTTCTAAATTCATATACTCGTTGTTTTTGTCGATTGCCGAGTAATATTCTTTTGATTATTCGCCTTAAAAGGTGAAAACCTTTTTTCAATATTAGTATAAATAACGACTGCTTTTTTTGTGTTTCGTGTAAAGATACATTTTTAGGTATTTCGGTATAACCGTAAATATCGGCAATATCCACTGTTGAATCGCAAAACTTTTCAATCAGTTTCTTGGTTGTAAGTATATATAACGGGTCGCCTAAGTTTTCAAAGTAATATAACGCAATAAGCAGTATTTTTTTCTTTTCAACCATATCATTTTCCTCTTAAAATTTCCCGTTCAAGCCGGCCTTATTCACCCAAAAACGTAATCTTCCGCCGTCGCAATAATTCAAATAATTTTTAATGGCAAACGAAGGTGCATCTTTATATGAATTTATAGTATCGCCGCCGCGGTGGTTGGTAATTGTTATATTATCATAATTTTTATAGAACTCCGGAATTACCGGCTCCGACTCAAAAACATCAATGGCTGCCCCCATAATCTTATGTTCATCAAGAGCCTGTTTTAACGCGGTCGGGTCAACCAAAACAGAACGTGCTGTATTTATCAAATATACCGTTTTTTTCATTTTATCCAACTCATCTGCACCTATTATCGGAGTACTTGAACGTGCATGTAAAGTTATAACATCTGCCTGTCCTAACAATGTGTCCAAATCAACGAATTTGAAATTTATAAAATCATACGCACTTTCACTTATATAAGGGTCGTAAATAAGAATATTACAATTAAAAACCGATAATTTTTCCGCAACAAGTCTGCCTACTGAGCCAAATCCGATAATACCGACGGTCATATCACATAATTCTCTTATAGTGGTTGCGGTATTCGGGAATGACTCTCGCCAAACACCCTCACGCAACGAAGCATTGGCACGGCTTATATTCCTCGTTTCGCATATAATAAGACCTATTGTATACTCGGCGACCGCATTTGCATTGTGTGCCGGATTTGTCGATACAATAACACCATGCTTAGTTGCTGCTTCAACATCAATATTCTCAGTACCGCCGCGGCATGAAAGTATTGCTTTTAAATTAGGTGCATTTTCAATAAGTCTTGCCGTTACAGGACAAAGATGCACTATCAGTAAATCGCAATCATAAACCGCGTCAAAAAGCCCATTTGGAACAGGAATTATATCCCTTTTCATAGCCTCGATTGCTTTTACGGTATCACGCATATCACCTCGGCTTGTTTCACCAAAAAAGAAATTTTCAACTCTATCTTCCGATGTAATATACGGTGTTATGCCTTCCAACATCATTTGAGAATCAACATAAACATCGCCGACGCATACTATCTTCATTTTACATATCCTCTCTGAATTAAAAATTCTGCATATTGAAGGTCAATGTCGTTTGTAACCTTAAAATTAAACCGTTCGCCGCAAACAATACCTATTTTACAATTATGGTTTAAAAACAGTTTTCCCGCCTCAATGTAATTCGGTAAATCACTTTTCGGTACCATTTGCAAATACTTTAAAAACCTATTTACATTAAAAGTTTGCGGGCCTTGGTCACACCACAATTTAGAACGGTCAGGAACATGAACACTGCTTTCCCCGTCCTCACTGTAAAGCATAGTATCAATAGTGGGAATTGAGGTTGTCACCATATCGTATTTTTTCACAGCCTCAATATTATTATAAATAATTTCCTTTGATACAAATATTCTTGCACAATCGTGGGTTATTAT
This sequence comes from Acutalibacteraceae bacterium, assembly GCA_045578845.1. Lineage (GTDB taxonomy): Bacteria > Bacillota > Clostridia > Oscillospirales > Acutalibacteraceae > UMGS172. Next base: position 12,655 of record JAZNLA010000054.1, read on the forward strand.
GATTGATTCATTATTATCAGAAAGTTCATCAGCCTTTTTAACAATGTTTATTAACGATGTAAACCGACTGTCACCGCCTGCAACCAATTCCACTCTGTTATTATCAATTTCAAATTCGGCTAATAACTTTTCATATTCATTTTGCCATTCGGTATTCATAGATATTATAACTTTATCTATATTTTCACATGATAAAAAAGTTTTTAATGTCCTAATAAAAATCGGTACACCTGCCACACGAATAAACTGCTTAGGCATGGTAGCACTTTCCATACGTGTACCTGCTCCGCCTGCAAGTAATCCGCCGAATATCATATAAATCACCGTCCGTCAAGTTTATTGCTTATAATATTCATAACCGCTCTATATACTCTTTCACAGTTGTTACCGTCGTTATATAAGTGGTATTCAATTCTCGCTTTTTCTCTTTCTTCTTTCCAAATATCGTTTTCTAAAAGACCGATTGTTTCATGCATCACTTCATCCCAAGCAGTGCAAATCGGTCCGCCTGGGATACGCCAAAAGAAATCGTTTAACCCCGCATCATCTTTTTTGTATTTTTCAATATCAAACGCAAATAAAATAACCGGTTTTCCTGTACACATAAAGTCTGTCAAAACACTTGAATAGTCGCTGATAAGTGCATCAAAATAATGAAGATACGAATATACATCAGACCATATATTTTCGTCTTTTGCCAAAATTATATTTGTAAAATCGCCCTCATATGAAAGAATATTTTTCAGTTCGTGAATATGCGGCTTATACACCATAAAAATGTTATTTTCACGTAATATTCTGTCAACCTGCGTGAGTTCAGACATATTGTGTACGAGATAATCGTCTTTGCCGAAATTTCGGTGCGTAGGCATATAAATTATAAATTTGGCATCAGGATTTTCCGCTTTTAGATTTTCCATATATTCATTTCTAGGCTTTGTAATAACTGTATCGTTTCTCGGATAGCCTGTAATAATAAAACGGGAAGGGTCAACCTGTAAAAGTTCCCCGATTGTCTTTGAATACAGCTCAGAAGTTGACATCCAGTAATAAGAATTAAAGCGTTCTTTGTCCGAATCGGTTCCTATTTCACCGTTTTTATTTTTCCAACGCATTGCTTTAGCACCCATACCATGCCAAAGTTGAACGATTTTTGCACCGCCAATCAAATACGGGATAGTATCATAATGTCCCTCGGTTTCAAATACTACGCCGGCACGCAAAACATACCACTTCGCCTTTAGACTTTTTGAATGATATGCTTTAAATCCTTCTTTTTTTACGGCATTTACCGCTTCTATATTATTACTAATCCAAATATGTTTAATTTTATCATTACAAGTATTGGCATACCTGAACAAATACTTTGAATTATCAGCATACAGTCTTCCCTGCCAAGCCCCGTAAACCCATATTTTCTTACTCCTCGGGAACACAACCGATATTACATAAATAATTTTCGTTATAAATATATAAATTTTTTGTATATTTGTCACAGATTCAATCATTCTCTGAAAATCAAACCTCTCCAACATTATTTGGTATATTTATTAAATATTTTTTCGCGAGATATTTTCGAAAAATTTTATTTTTAATTAAATCAATCTTAAATTTAACTCTGGAAACTTTTTTTGCATCTATCTCTTTATAATACTCATTAAGATTACTGCTTTTTTGCCCTGCATGCACTCTAAAACTAGCCACGACTGTCTTAACTGTATAAAGCGGTGAATATTTTGAAAATTCACACCATAAATAAAAATCTCCCGCTAATTTATAATTTGCTAAATTAACATTAGCCTTTTTCCACAACGAACTTGTCCAAAATGTAGACTCTTGTTGTATAAATGGCAAATCTTTCCCTAAATAATATCCTTTTTGTATCAATCTTTGTTCATAAACATACGCATCTCCAACACGATAAATAATATCGTTATCATTTTGCCAAGAATTTACACATGTAAACCATTCTCTTCCAGATCCAACGGCATAATTCATTACTTGAAACGCCCAAGGCATATATGTATCATCTGCATTTAGCCATGCCATAATATCACCGGTTGACATTGAAAATCCCTTCATAAGAGCATCATACATCCCGTTATCTTCTTCAGATATATATATCATTGGATATTTATCTCTATATTTTTCAATAATACTAATGGTATTATCAGTACTTTTACCATCAATAATAATATGTTCATAATTGGAATAATTTTGAGATATTATAGACTTTATACAACGCTCTATATAATTTTGTCCATTATAAACTACAGTAATTATACTAATCTTTTTTTCTACCATCTATATTCTCCATCTCATAAATGTAGTCATATCTTGTATCTTCTTTAAAATCTGAAGATATCACTTTACCTCGTCGCATATATGTAATAATAGGAATACACCTTTTTATACAAGATTTTATTTTATATATATTTTTTTCGCGTTTTTTTGCTCTTATTCGAGTTTTTACTTCACTATCAAATATAATTTCATTTTTTTGTATCATATAAATAT
>JAZNLA010000055.1:0-13541 GCA_045578845.1 Acutalibacteraceae bacterium
AGTCGGACATAGCGAACCCTTCTTACATTGCTGTTGGATTGATTATAGGCTACAGTCGTGTTTACCGAGTTCATACCGACATTGCTGGTAGAATATCCGCTATTTTGCGAGGTGGACACAGCTATATCAAAGGAATTGTAGTTGTAGTCTGTTCCCAACGCACCATTAACAAGGTTTAGTATTTCACTTGTCTGTATTGTGCCGTTATAACGGTTACTGCCACTGGAAGTGGTTGTAAAGGGCAGTGTTCCTATGCATGTCCATTTTCCGTCCAGATAAATATAAAAATTGGCATTGTAATTTGCTGTAACCGGACTATCGCCCACGCTGTATGTTGAAGCGTTATTCTGCGTGGAGCTTGTATCGTTATTTGCAGGGTTGTCCAAAGCCAAGGTGCTTACGGTGTTGATCTTTTCATTAAGTACAATATCGGGCAATGTTTCCTCATCAGAAATCGTTGTATTGAGTGCCGCCACTGTATCCTGCGATAAAGTAAGTGTATCCGCATCTGTCGATTGGGAGGTATTTAAATTTGTATTGAATGTCAGTGCCGACGACATTGTATCGGTTATAACATATTCGAGAGAACGAGTTTCACTATTCCCAAGCAATGTTAAAATGCCGTTTATGTTATTATCTTTCAGTAATACAATGTAGCAGTTACCATCGTGGGTATGTGCAGGTTTTTCGCAAACGAGAAAATCACCGTTATAGCAACTATCCGTGTGCGTATGTTCCTCAATACCGCAACGAATTTCCTGTTCCAACGCCACGGCAGAGGTGATATTTAGGCAGAACAACAAAACGCAAACTGCGGCACTAAGCACCGCCATGATTGCGACAAATAAAATGCTTTTAATATTAAGTTTTCTATCTCCAAAAGCATTCATTGCTGTTCCACTCTCTACTCAAAGGAATTTACTCTACCCCACCAAAGGGTTTAATTGAAAATACTACCTTTCCAATCAGTCTATCATCTGTTACAACACCGATTTCTTCTAATCGGCTATCCATTGCAACATTCCTGTTATCTCCAAGAACGAAAAAAGCACCGGAAGGTATATTGTATGGAAAATCCAAATTGCACTGTCCCAATGTTTTGTTTTCAATGTATGGCTCGTCCAGCTCTTTGCCGTTGACTGAAACCGTACCGAAAATATCAATGGATAACTGCTCGTTACCGGTTGCGACAACACGCCGCACCAATACTTTGTTGTTGTAATAGAATGCTATGATATCTCCGTGCTCAATCTCTGCCATTTTGTTTACAATCAAGATCTGCCCATCCTCTAACGTGGGCGACATGCTTGTGCCATAGTACTTAACGACCGGCATAATAAAGGTAAACAAATTCAGAAGAAGAGACGCGGTTACTGTTACGATAATAACTATTTTCAAGGTTGACTTAAATAAAGCCGATCTGAAAAAGTTATCCTTTTTCTTTGAATGTTTCGCCACTGTCTTTTATCTCCTAAACAATACGAAAAGCCATCTACAAAGCATAGAAAGAATAAACCCTCTATGCATTAAAGATGGCTTTGCTTATGTAATATTCGGTTCGCTGATTGAAAAAGGCACAGTTATGCCTTGCTTGCTCAACAAATTATACTGCATAGGCATTCTCTGTCAACCCCTTTCGACAAAATCTATTTATAAATATAATTATACGTAATGTATTGTAGCACAATATCTTTGTTTTTGCAACGGGTTTAGGCAACATATTCCAATTTCTACATTTCTATATATTCAGCAAGATTTACAATGGTTTTTTCTTGCTTTTTTGCATAGTCTACCGTTTGCCAAGTACCTCCGTGGTTGTTCTCCAAATAGCAGATAACAATATCAGCCCTATCAACCATTTCACGATTACGGATTTGTATAGCTGATTTAGGATGTGCTATAGATGCCGCATAGGAAATTTCTACGTCAGTATAATAATCGTGGAAGTATTCTTCGTTGTTCAAATACTCCGCAGTAGGATACGGCAACATCAATACAAGGGCACTATTATCATCTCTTACATTTTTTCGTACACGAAGCACCGTTGATGAAACACACTGATCAAACTCGCCATTACGTCCCACCAGAAAATCTACATACTCTTTTTCGTTAATAAGTTTCCGTATCTGTTCCTCAAGCAATTCTTCCACCTTTAACAGGTTATCTATATACCTGTGACCGAAAAAGGCAACCGTAAAAATATCAAGCATTATACCACTCCTAAAAAATACCCACCGAACCTATGTCCGATGGGTTATCCTGCAATGACTCGACTATCTCTTTAAATAAGTTCAAACAGAACCAACGGTCTTACTCCGCAAATAGAATGGATATACCAAACGCAAAGCGAACGCCGATAAAAATGTGTGTATAGCGGTCATTTAAGGAACGATTATAGGTTTATTTCCGATACTTTTCATATTATATCATATATAAACCAATATTGCAACAACTTTACCGCCTTACAACCAATAATATCACCGCCTGTATGGGTTAAAATATAATAAAGGGTGGTGAGATTATGGACGAAAAAGATTTTGCTTTGCGATTAGCACAACTGCGTGAAAAGAAGAATGTATCCGCACGAGAAATGAGTTTGGCAATTGGACAGAACGCAGGATATATTAACAATATCGAATCTGGGAAATCGTTGCCGTCTTTACCGGGTATTTTCTATATATGTGATTATTTAGGTATTTCTGTAGGCGAGTTCTTTGATCTCGAAGCCAAGAATCCCACCAAATTGGATGCAATCATCAAGGATTTGAAAAAACTTGATGACCAACAGTTAGATACCATTGCAAATTTGATAAAAGGTTTAATTAAGAAATAAACTATAAGTAAAGCCGCCCGAGTGGGCGGCTTTACTTATGCTTAGTATATCTTCGTTATAAAAAATTCTTTAATAGTAACATATGGACTATCAATTTTGCGAAAACCATAAAGTACTCTTTGATTTTTAGTTTGAACAATATCAAAGGTAACGTCCATATCCCACCAAGAGTCATTAAAGTAGACTCTATTCCAAGCATGATGATAATTCGCATCATCTAATTTTGTTCCATCAAGGACATAGCAAGGGATATTCTGGCTACGACAGAGTGCTGCGAATAGATGGGAAAAGTCGTAGCAGATACCTTTTTTAGTGGTTAAAGTTTTACGAACATTAAAATATTGAATAAAGGGTTCACATTTGTAATCATACTCGAAATTATGTATCATCCAATAATATATTGCTTTTACCTGTTCTTCATCAGTATCGCAATTGGCACAAATTTCGTCAGCAAGTTCAACTGTGTCTGTATCCCACAAGGTTGCCTGACCGTTGGCAAGAGAAACATCATACTGTTTGTAGACGAAAATATATGCAGTGAAAAGAAAAGCAATTATAAACGCTGATACAATCAAAACATAAATTTTCGTTATTAGATTATCTTTGCTCGTGTTGTTGGAAAATGCAGTATAGTACATAAGAACAATAGCAAGAGAGATAATTGATAAAAACGAAAAAACTCTGCGACAATAAATTGCATAGGCAATATTCATACAAACAATGAGTATCAGTAAAATATAAACCACTGTTCTCGTTGCTTTTGTTTTTATCTCAACCGCTAAAAACAAACACGGTAAAACTGACAATAAATAGAATACCGTAAGTGTTGGAGATAAAACAAGGAAATCTTTTAAATATAAACCTAATAGTAAATTATAGACAGATGCAATAGCAAAGAAAATAAGTCTAATTTTTGTCTGCAATGTGTTTGCAAAGAGTTTGGATATCTTCACGATAATTCCTCAATTCGTTTGTAAATTCACATTGCAACAATTCGTTTTCCAATACTTAAAAACTAAAATTCAGATGATTCTTGCCCTTGATTTTGCCCTTATAATACTTTTGGGCAAGGGTAAAACGAAATAATAAGTCATAACAAGTTGAAATGAGTTGTTTGCGAAAAACCCTTTATTTTCAAGACTTTTAGAGGATTTTATTGAACCCCAACAATAAGCGATAATAATTCACAAAATATTAGTTTTCAAATTCTTATTTATCGGGCTAAAAATACAAAGATTTTTCTGCATATCTTTTTTGTGATTTGTGCTAAATCTTGTGCTAAATCGCAAAATACCGCATAAATAAAGGTTTTTTGATGACGAAGCACGGCATGGCAAGGCATTTGAGGGGCTTCTCAATAGATACTTCAAATAATAGAAAACCCTTTATTTATGCGGTTTTTGGCGGTTTGTCAGTTTTGACAGACCGCCTTCCTTTTTGCCAAAAACACCTTAAAGTCGAGGATAGTGTGGAAATTCCACACTTTGAAACACTCTAAAAAGGGCGGTTTTTAGGAGGTGTGTGTATCGCCGGGGGAATCTCGTTCAAAAACACAAAAAGATATGAGAGAAAATTAAATCTCTCATATCTTTTTTAGAGTTATATGTTTTTATAATTTTTCATATTCAAATGTTGCTATAAACTTTGTGCTTTCGGGTTTGTTCATATTCCAAACGGTATATTCAATTATGTTTCCGTTTTTGTCATATTTCCGAGTTTTTTCTTCCTTATCGTTATAGTCAGTTTGGATTTGAGAGATTTTATTACCATTTGAATCATATTCATATGAATAAATATACCTCGTTTTCGGTTGACCATTTATGTCATATTCTGTTTTTGTTTTCTTTAACAGATTTCCTTTATTATCTCTATCGTATATAATCTCATAGTCTATTTCTTTGACGCCGTCATTTATAAATTCAAATTGTTCTTTGATACATTCACCATTCGAATTATAACTATATGTTTCAATACCATTATCGTATTTTATTTCCAACAGTTTTCCATCGTTATCATAACTATATACCGTTTTTTCACCTATGTTTTCTCCGGTGTTTTGATTTATGTTCTGTATTGAAAGAATTTTTCCATCCTCATCACAAACATATTCTTTTTTAAATCCAATCTTTGCATCACTTTCAGGCATTATCTGGTAATTGTGTAGTGTATTTCCATACATATCATAAACCATTTCTGTTGTATAAGATACAGAACCGTTTTCCTTGTAAATAATGCACTTTCTTGATGCTATTTGTCCATTATCGTGATATGTATAACTTATATCATGACTGCCGTTAAAACCATTAGGATGCTGTATTATTTCTCTGATTTTTTGCCCCTTATTATCGTATGTATATTCTGTGCTTGAAGTTTGTCCACTAGATGTTGTTTCGCTTAAAGTCAAAATATTTCCGTCATTGTCATAACTATATGTCCATTTGGTCCATCCTGTGGTTGAACTGCTGCCATTAAAAGTATCGCTACTGATAGAAAGAACATTGTTATGACTATCGTATGTCCATTCTGTATTTTGCTTGCGACCACTATTATCTGTTCGAATGCGAGTAATCATATTACCGTTGTCGTCATATGTGTATGAATACTCACATTCAGCATCAGAATATTGATTCCACGAATATCCAGTAGTTAACTTAATGCTCTCTAACGATGTGCCCGCCATACCTTGACTTGTTGCTTTTACAAGCACCCATTTTGCCTTACTTTCGGTTTCGTTTTCTTCCGTATTATTTAGTATTTTTGCATTTTCGCCGCAAGCTGACAGTGAAAAAATCATTACCATAGTCATTAAAACCGCAAATATTTTTTTCATTTTCCATTCCTCCAAAAATAAAAAAGTGTGTGCAACCGAAGCCACACACACCGAAAAATGCCCAACTCCGATTTGCTACCACACAAAATCGAATGTCATCCCATCATAGAAATGGAAAAACTGAAGTCGGCACTTTTACCATAATAAAGTGCCCATTTCTACAACAAGGATGACCTATATTCGATTTTTGTGTGGTGCCCATATTATACCACAAAATATTTTATATGTAAAGACCAATATGCAAAAACAAGAAAAGAGGCACGGCGGACGCCGTGCCTTTCGGTTGCTATTTTTTGTCGGTGCGTGGTTATATTATAGTTTTTCCCCATATTAAAATTTTTCGTATTTCAAATACAGTTTTAGTGTGTAAAAGGTGTGTAAGCAAAAACAAACTCCCTTAAAATAGGGTTTTCGGGGTGTTTACCGGCGACGGTGAGCACCCTTCCTTTTTGCCAAAAACACCATAAAATCGAGGATAGTGTGGAAATTCCACACAGAAAAACAACAAAAAACCGCCCGATTTTCGAGCGGTGGGTATCGCCGGGGGTAACTGCATCAAAAAAGGGCAAAAGAAAACGGTCGAACTTAAAACTCGACCGTAATTTTTCAGTTGTAATTCAATTAGGAAACAGTAGTATAAACGATGTCATCAGGTTTTACAACAGTAACACCTGCTGCATCACCAAGACAAGTTGTTAGTGCATTCTTTGATACTGTAAAGAGTGACTCTGTGGTGTTCTTTACTGCTTCTGCAATGTACTTACCGAATGGAGTTGCAAGTGCAATCATAACAACAAGTACAAGAACACAGATTACAACCCAACCATAACAAATTGTTTGAATTTTCGGAAAAATAAAATCACGTGAGTACCCTTTGAATGATTTTAAAGAAAATGACAATACTTACCTTAAAGAAGGAGTGAAACAATGAAAAAGTATGAGTGCCCCTGCGGTTATGTTTACGACCCTGCCGTCGGCGACCCTGACAACGGCGTAGCCCCCGGTACTGCTTGGGAAGATGTTCCCGAAAATTGGAATTGTCCCATATGCGGTCTTTCTAAAGATTCTTTTGAATCCGCTGAATAATTTTTGACTCGTAAAACCGCACATAAGAAACTTTTGGGTGTTTGCCAATTTAGGCGAACGCCTAAAATTATTGCCATAATTCAACATAAACCGAAATCTTTCAATAAAATTCGTTGATTTTATAAACATATTATGATATAATTTTTATCTAATTATTTTTTTGGGAGATAATAATGAAATCTAAATTTCTGAGTTTAAAGGAAAAAATATTTACAACCGAATGCAAAAAACAGTGTTTAATATGTTTAAGATATGCCGCCGTATATTTTGTTTCGCTTGTGTTTTGGGAATTTCTTCTTTATGCACTTACCGGAATAAGCAATATCAAGTTTTACTTTTTATTATTTATTCCTGCCGAAGCGGTATTACTCGCAACCCTTAACGGCTGGTTTAATAAAAAAATAAACCGTTTTACAGTGCCGATTATAATGCTGATTCCTTTTACATATTACATCAGCCAAATGATATATTACCGTATTTTCGGCTCATTCTTTTCAATTTCCATGATTGGCATGGGTGCCGACGCTATGGGTGACTTCGGTTGGGCACTGTGGGACTCCATAAAAAATTCCGTAGGATGGATATTGCTTTTCTTACTGCCGATTGTATTAATCCTTTTTCACTCGCTTTGTGCTCCCAACAACCGTTTTTATAACTACAGTGTTAAAACACATTTACTGTCATTGGCGAAATCGGTTTGTCTGTTCTTAATCGCATTTCTTTTACTTTTACCGTTTGGAAAAGGTGAACTTTCGCCATATTACGCCATTTCATCAAGTTACATTGATACCGATACCGCGTCAAACCGCTTGGGCACCTTAACAAACTCTTTAGTGGAACTAGGGCATAAGTTTTTCGGCACTGCCGAAAAGGAACCTGAGTCACCGGTATTTAACCCAACCGAGCCTATCCCTTCTATTGACAGTGAGCCGTCAGTTGACCAGTCACCTAACATTATTGAAAGTATCGACTTTGACCTCTTAAAATCAAAAACAACCAATGCCAAAAAGCAGGCTTTATGCGAATATTTCGCATCAGCAACGGCAACAAACAAAAACAAATACACAGGTATTTTAAAAGATTACAATTTAATCTACATTTGTGCTGAGTCTTTTTCAAACTACGCCATTGACCCTATAGTAACACCGACTCTTTATAAAATGAGTACTGAAGGAATTATACTTAAAAACTACTATAACTCTTTTAAAAACACCACCACTAACGGTGAATTTTCATTCCTTTCGGGACTTTGGCCTGATGTTTCCCGCAAAGCCGACTCTAACTCAACATCGGGTACATTTGTTCAATCCAAAAATAACGGTTTTCCCTATTCATTGGCGAACGTTTTCAACAATCAAGGTATTGGCACATACGCATTCCATAATTTCAAAGGATACTACTACCAACGCGAGAAAACCCATAAAAATCTTGGATATCAGCACTTGAAATTTATGGGCGGTGAAAACGGTATGGAGTTTACAACCTCATGGCCTTCATCCGACTATGAAATGATGGAGCAGTCTATTGACGATTACATAAACGACGAGCGATTCCACGCTTATTATATGACATTTTCAGGTCACGGACCGTATTCTGAATCCAACCTTATTGCACAACGCAATTTAGAAACAGTCGACAGTCTATTAGGCGACCGCGAACTGACAAAACAGGCAAGATACTATCTCGCCGCCAACTACGAACTTGAAAAAGCAATCTCGCTTTTGCTTGAGAAACTCGAAGCAGCAGGAAAACTCAATAACACAATGATTGTTATTGCCGGCGACCATTATCCGTACTATCTTTCGGACAACAACCTGAACTCTCTTGCAGGTAAAAAGGTTGAAAAGAACTTTGACCGATACAAGTCATCTTGCATTATGTACTGTCCCGGAATCGAAACTGTTGAGGTTGACACCCCCTGCTGTAATGTTGATATTCTGCCCACCGTTTACAACCTGTTCGGTTTTGAATACGATTCACGCATGTTTGCAGGTGTGGACATTTTCTCAAGCAACACACACATAGCAATGCTGTATAACAAAAGTTTTGTCACAAACATGGTTAAATACGACGCCCAAAACGGAAAAGCCGAATGGCTGCCCGCTTCCGATAATATGAGTGAAAGTGAAAAAGAAGCATACTTAGACGCCCTAATTGCAACAACCAAATTGCGTTATTCATTGTCACTTGATATAATCAATACTGATTTCTACAAATTTGTACAAGAAAATATATCGGTGCCCACAGAAGAAAATATAATTCAATAAAGAAAAAGCGGTATGAGGAAATTTCCTCATACCGCTTTTATTTTAGACATATTAAGGCTCCAAGGTGTTTACTTTTTCGGCTATCTTCTTTCCTAAATAATGATAGCCTTCATCATTCATATGAAGTTGGTCGGCATACTTTGTTGTGCCTGGAATATAACCGTAAGCATCAGCAACCTGAGCCTGATATTTATTCCAATACTCATATTTATCTTTAAAGTTATCGGTATTGTGTGCATCGGCATATGTTGCATCATATGCATTAAATACCTCAACACCTTTTTTATTAGCAACCGAAACCATCATATCGCAAAAATCTTTCATACCGCCGGTTGAACCATTATTCAATTCTTGCCTTAATATATTTTCATTATCAGCACTCGGAATAAGTGTATCCCCACCCGAATTGCCATAATAATGAGGAGTTACTACTAAAATTTTACAATTTGTATTACCTACATTATTCAATATTAATTTAAGTGTATCTATGCAATAATTTAGTTTTGCAGCAATAGACTGTCCGGTTACCAATTTATCTTTATCATATTCATCATCAACGTTACCGATAGTTGACAATAATCTATCGTTATATCCGGCAAACAAAACTATAATATCTTGCTGTTCAACATCCTCTGCTGTCAACGGAGGCAGTACGGTTCCGTTTCCATGAGTCCATCCGTCAATTATTGACATTAGTTGAGAACCGCCAAGTGCATGGGTGGTTACATTCATGCCGAGTTGTGTTTCAAGTTCGGTCTGCCATACACCGGCAGAAGTCAAACTGTCACCCAATACCAAAACGTTCTTACCGTCCCACTTGCTTTTTAGCGAAGACTTGATTTTTAATTTTTCCACAATATCAGTCAACTTCATATCAAAATCAGAAATATCGTACAAATCAACCGATACTTTATAGGTTTTATTGTTAGTGTTCTTAACAGAAAGTGCAATATTACCGGTATTTTCGGTAGTGGTCAGCGTTCCGTATATTAAGACCTCTCCCTTTTTTTCAGGGGTAATATATACTTCCCAACTACTGTCTTTTTTAGTTAAACCTGCGGGTTTATCACCGTTCAGTTTATGTGTATCACCGTCAATAACCAAAAGATACGTATGTCCCACTTCAAATGTTTCGGTAATTACAACAGGTTTTCCGTCTTTATCGGCACTAAATTCAACATCCTTGTGCAAAGACAGTTTGGGCAACTTTTCGCTATCAGCATTATCGCCGCTGACCGTCAAAGAGACGTCACTCGAAACATCTGCGGAACTACTGTCGGTACCGCTTGACTCACCACAAGATGCAAACGAAACAACAAGCACTGCCACTAACATTAAACATAAAACTGTAGTTACAAATCTGCCCTTTTTAAACAATATATTTTTACTCATAAACATTAACCTCCTGTATAAAAGTATGTTTTAGCGTACTTTTTCCCATGCACGGTACTCTTTACCTGGATTAAGCCACAAATCTTGCCCTTCTTTTTGGTAAAGATTTACATAGTCAGAAATGAACTTATTATATTTTGTCCATGCTTCGTCGTCATCTGCAGGGGGAGTGCCTATATGGATAGCACCGGAATTGACACTGAGCATTACGTATACTTCCTGTGAGTATGCCAATCTTTCTCCGCCTTCACGAAGTGTACGGTCAACCGTTACATTGCCGTCAATAGAGAATTTAACATGTGTTTCATCTATCCATTCAAATCCGTATGTATGGAAATCCATGTAATACCCTCTGTCGTCTTTACTGAAAATCTTGTCGGTTATCAAGTATATTTTTTCAACACCTTGACGTTTCGCAAGAGTTGTCGGCCATGCAAATGTATTATGTTCTACCCATATACCCGAGCCATAGCACTCATTGATATCAGTTTCTTGATAATACATACGGCTTTCATCAATAACCGGTCCGTTATCACTTAGACCACCCGGTCCGCCGTTGGTCCAAAGACAACTCCACATTGTATCACCCTTTGGATGAAGCGTAGATGTTTCAATGAAACCGTAACGGTACTGCATTTTATACATTGTATCAAATCTGCCGCCGTAATACGCATCATCGGTTACCAAACATTCTTGGTAGGCATATCCGTTTTTGACATAATTATTTTTAAGTTCAGAACTGCCGCGGTAAAGATCTCTGCCGTTTGCACCCTTTTTATATCCCGAAACCGCATCCCAAGCCACTTCCCAAATTGAGTAATCAATGCCGTCAGCAGAATCACTTCCGTCGAAATCGTCACCCCATACTCTTAAGTAGGTTGTTTTATTATCATATCCTTTTACGGTTTCGTTATAATCACCGCTTATTACAGAGTTTGCGGCTGTAATTTCATTATTTGTATCGAACAGTTTTGCAAATTCCGAAACTGCCATTGCGGTAGCCTCAGAACTTCCGCCGTTAAGATAAATTTTCTTATCTTCAATGCGAATTTCGTACTCAAAACGTTCTAAATTTTTATTAACTCCGTCACGGACACAGTTGCCGATAATAATTTCATACTCTGCGGCAGATGTAGGAGTAAGTGTACCGCTGTTATCGGTTTGATTACCTGTAGTAGACGCAATTTGGTCGTTAATCTGAACTAAACCAAAACCTGTAAGTGATAAAATTTTATTTTTCATAGCATCGGTTTCAACTTGGGTCAAATATGAAACATTGTAAATAGGTCTTACAATTTGAATACCGAAAAGACTTGATTTGCCAAAAAGTTTTACCTCTTTATAGCCTTCGGCATTTGTATAGAAATAATGTATACCACCTGTTATAACGCCGCCTGTAATATATGTATTGCAGAAATAATCTACCGCTGCTGTAAGCGAAGCATCGGTAATACCGTAGATTACGATATCATCATTGATAGTAGCAATAATATATTCGTCGTCTCTGCCTATTCCCTCAGACAAAAGCAATTTTTTAGCCGACTCGGTTTCAGGACGATTGGTTTCGCCGACAAGAATTTCTGCAACATTTTCTCCGCTTTCGGTATCGGGCACATTTTTAACCGTTACATTAAACTTGGTCCCGATTGCTTCGCAAATCTTGACAGTGTTATTGATAACCGATTCGTTTGCCTTTTCATTCTTTACGACGCGGTAGGTTGATTCCCCTTCTGCATTGGTAAAACTGACATCAGCAGTGTTAACTATTTCCTCAGCCGTTACCACTTCACTCGAAGCATCTGAAGAACTGCCGTCAGAACTGTTGTTATCTTTTCCGCCGCAAGCAGCAAGCAGCGACACCGAGAAGCAGATGCATAATAAGAAACATAAAATTCTGATTGCTTTTTTCATTAAACTATCTCCTTTGGGCTTCTTTACAGATATTATACAATAACCCATTACGATTTTCAATAATTAAATCAAATTCTAACAAAAAAGTTACGGACCGAAAAGTCCGTAACTTTTTATTTTAATATTAGTGTACTTTTTGCCAGTTGCGAACGGCTTTGCCATCATTCAGCCACAAATCTTGACCGTCCTTTTGATAAAGTTGTATCCAGTCAACAATATAACTGTTGAATTTCTCCCATGCTACAGGGTCGGTTACAACCGGTAATTTGTCACCGGTAATACCAACATGCATTGTTATCAACACATATACTTCCTGTTCGTAAACCATTTGTTCGGGACCTTCTTTGATATTTCTTACTTCTATTACTTCACCGTCACGTATATATTTCACCAATGTGGGACTAATCCACTCGAAACCAAATGTGTGGAAGTCCATATAATATCCGCGGTCATCTTTACAGTACACACGGTTGGTTGTAACGGCACCTTTTTGTATGCCGTGTTCATTTTTAGCAATACTGGTAGGCCAATAAAATGTATTGAATTCTCCCCATGTACCTTCACCGTAACATTCTTCAATGTCGGTTTCCTGATAATATAAACGATTGTCAACAACCGGACCGTTATCGCCAATAGTGCCATCGCCGCCATTAGTCCATGTACAACTGTGGAAGCCTTGACCTTTCGGATGCTGTGTTGACACTTCAAGATAACCATAGCGATATTGCATAAGGTGTTTTGTGTCTAAAAAACCGCCGTAATGACCTTTTTCGGTTTTTTGAGCATCTATATATAAGCATCCGTCTTTAACGTAGCAATTCTTATTTTCGGTATTACCCATCCAACGAGGTACAGGGTCCATATCTTTATTTATACCGTAAGGAGATGGTTGCTCCCACATAACAATCCACTTAGAATAGTCAATGCCTGTGCCGTCAGCGGCATCGCTACCATCAAAATCGTCACCCCATGTTCTAACATAGGTTGTTTTGGAGTCGTAGCCCTTTACGGTTGCATTGTAATCACCCTTGACCACAGAATTTGCAGTAGTGATTTCAGCGTTACTGTCAATCAATTTGGTAAATTCCGAAACTGCCATAGCGGTAGCCTCAGGGCTTCCGCCGTTAAGATAAATTTTCTTATCTTCAATACGGATTTCATATTCAAAACGGTCTAAATCCTTGTTGACACCGTCACGGACACAGTTGCCGATAATAATTTC
>JAZNLA010000056.1:0-1827 GCA_045578845.1 Acutalibacteraceae bacterium
ATATCTCCGCCTTCGTGTACGAAAATCTCCTCTATAAGTTCGGTTACTATCGGCCTTGTTAAAGCCTCAATATTACCGTACTTCTTAAAATGCGCTACAAAATCGTTATCTTCGTTAATACCGTTTTTGAACTGATCGGCAGATTTTGTAAGTCCGGCAATTTTTTCGTCAATAACCCTAAGCCTCTCATTAAGCCGTTCCTTTAACATCTGATACTCATCCGCTGTGATAACACCGCTTTTCCAGTCAGGATAAAGGTCGGTAATCATAGACACAAGTTTTTCTCGCTCGGAAATCTGAGATTTCAGTGCCTTCTCAATATGACTTGATTCCTTTTTTCGTGCGGAATTATTATTGATTTGCGTGAGCAGTTCGCTCATTGTAGTTGCTGTATTAATCATATTTTGAATAGTTAAAAGCACTGCCTGTTCTAACTTATCAATACGGATAGTGTGATTTGTACACGCTGATTTTTTAAGTTTCCTTGCTGTTACACAGCGATAGTAATGATACGTACCGTATGTGTGTTGATTGGTCTTTTTATTCATCACACGCTTGCAGTCTGCGCACCGCACAAGCCCTGAAAACAAATCAACATTTTTCTTCTTGGGACTTTTGCGGATGTGCTTATTAAACAGTGCCTGTGCATTGTCAAAGGTTTCATGGCTGATAATCGGCTCGTGGGTCCCCTCAACAATAATCCATTCGTCTTTAGGAATTGCACGGCACTGCTTGATTTTGTAACTATAGGTGGTATTTCTGCCTTGTACCATATCGCCAACATACATACGGTTTTGCAAAATTCGGCGCACCGAACTATCAGGCCATAAACCGTCATTGCTTCTGCCTGACGGATGCTTGTAGTTTAGTCCCTTTTGTTTTTTATACATTGACGGATTTGGTATACCCATTTCGTTTAAGTCTTTAGTAATACCTATTATACTCTCACCCCCAATAAATCGCTCGAAAATCATTCGAACAATTGGTGCAGTTTCCTCATCAATAATAAGATGATGTTTATCATCCGGATCTTTTAGGTATCCGTAGGTCGGAAAAGAACCGATAAACTTTCCTTGCTGACGTCTTAAATTCAGCGTGCCCCGCACGTTAACAGACGTACTCGCCGCCTGAGATTCGTTTGTAACGTTGGTAATACTTAAAGTCAGCAAATTGCTAACCACATTGTTACCTGTGCTTAAATTATCATAATTGTTGTTTATCGCTACAAACCTAACACGCTGACGAACGAAAACATTGTCGAGATAATTACCTATCTCAATATAGTTTCGCCCAAAACGCGAAAGGTCTTTTACAACAATACAGTTGATTTTCCCGGAATAAACATCCTCCATCATTCTGATAAAATCAGGACGGTCAAAGTTTGTACCGCTGTAACCGTCGTCAGAATAAATCTCAACGAGTTCCATATCAGGACAGCGTTTTAGATAATCTTTGAGCATTTCTCGTTGCGACGCAATCGAGTTACTCTCCGTCTCAGTTCCGTCATCACGGGACAGACGAAGATAAAGAGCAGTCTTCCAAACCTTATTTGGTACGGAGGACTGCTCTAAAATTTCTGCATATTTAGAATTTGCCATAAAGCATAAGCCTCCATATTTTTTTAATATGAAGGTATGGTCGTTTTTCTACACAACCGTAGTATACCATACCTTCGGTTTTAAATCAACCCAAATTAGTTTGGTAATTTGCACCATTTGAAATTACTGCTCCGAGAGCATCGGTAAAACTTCGGTCTCCGCCGAAAGATAACTTCACTCTCATATCGCCGACTTTGAAAAGATAAGGGTTCTTAATTTGCTCAAAATA
>JAZNLA010000057.1:0-12895 GCA_045578845.1 Acutalibacteraceae bacterium
CACAGGCTGCAATCAAGGATATGAAGTAAGTCATAACCTAAAATAAACTAACCCCCGCTGACGAATTTCGTCGAGCGGGGGTTTGATTTTTGTGCAAATGGGTAACAAGCCCGAGGAAATTGCGTTGAATGAAATGCGGACAGTCGGGGACGCCTGTCCCTACAGGTTAGATTTTAGATTGCAGAGGTTAGAGATTCCTCGACTTCGCTCGGAATGACGGTAGGGGTGAATTCGGTTTGCCCCTACTTTTTACCGTGAGTATATACATAAAAAATCGAGAGCAGGGCATATTACAAACAGTCGCGGCAAATCTTTTAGGTCGTATAATCACATTGAGGTACGGGTTTTAATTTATTTAATTCTTCTGAAACATTTACTGCTGTAAAAGAAGTACATACTCCGTTTATGTTGATTTCAACACTATCTAACAGACAGTTACCGTTTTTTTGAAATATGCAAAAGCAATTTTTGCATTTCATAATATCACTTTTAAGTTATATATTTATATAAGTATACACTTAAATATACAAATTGTCAAATAAATATATATTTAATAAAATTTACTCGAGGTGAATATATATGATAATTTTAACTCTTAGAGAAACGCTTAATAATTTCGGTGTATCAAGATATGAACTCGCAAAGAAAACGGGAATACAGTATCAAATTATAGATAATTATTATAAAAATAAGGTAAAACGATATGACAGTTATGTACTTGACCGTATATGTCATGTGTTGGGCTGTGATATTGGGGACATCATAAAATACACAAAAGATTGATTGTAATATAAAGTGATTTTAAAAATGAGTTTAAATAGAGTAGGGGTGACCTGCGGTCGCCCGAGGAAATTGCATTGAAAGAAATGCGGACAGTCGGGGTCGCCTGTCCCTGCAGGTTAGATTTTAGATTGTAGATGTTAGAGATTCCTCGACTTCGCTCGGAATGACAATGTGATAGCAAATGCAGGGGGACAGTTTACCCTTACGATATAAATACATAACAAAAACCTCGAAAGCATTTCTGCTTTCGAGGTTTTTAATAAGTATTAAATTATTTTGTAATCCAAGGTGTGCCGTCTTTCTTTTTGAAAGAACCGGTCAAAACCATGATAACGTCTACAAGCCAACCAATACCGAAGCAACCGCCGGTGATAAGCCAGAGAATACCTGTGCCGACTTTACCTGACATAAATCTGTGAACACCGAGTCCACCTAAGAAAAATGTTACTAAGAATGCTGCGATTTTGCTCATGATAAAATTCTCCTTTTTTTCGGCTTACGCCGTTTTTACAAAAACATATTAACATATTGGATATATTTTGACAAGATGTTTTTTTATATTACAAAAAGTTTTATAAGATTTACAAAAAAACATATAGTATTTTAGGCAATATCAACAACATCTTGGCATGCAAAGTATGCTACAACACATCATATGCTGTTATATTAAATGTTATTACTTTGATTTTTCTTTCTTTCGTGACAGAAATCTGTAGAGCAAAAATCCGCCTATTGCAAACATTCCGGTTATTGCGAAAATCAAAGCCGACATTAAATATTTTTCACTGCCCAGTGCTGCACCTGCCGCCGTTGAGGTTACAACCGATGGTAATCTGCAGACCGTACTTATAAAAAGAAATGTGCCGAATTTAATTTTTGTTACACCTGCAAAGTATGTGAATAAATCTTTTGGTGTGCCGGGGATAAAATAAAGCAGGAAAAATATAAGTTCCAATTTCTTTTCGTTTTGCAAAAATTTCAGCCGTTTTAAATCTCTTTTGTCAATCATAATATCGGTGAATTTTTTGCCGAGCAGTCGGGTCAGTCCGAATATTACTACAGTTGCAAAAAACACACCTATAATACAAAGCAAAGTGCCTTTAACACCGCCGTAGATATATCCTGCACCGAGTTCGATAAATTCACCGGGTATAAAAGCAAATATAACCTGCACAAACTGTATGCAGATAAAAATCAAATAACTTTTAAAACCTTTTCCTAAAAGTTCGCGGAAACTTTCGGGGTCGCGGGCTATTTCGGTAATTTTCGGTCCTAACAGAACAGAGCCTAAAATTATAATTCCGAGCACTATCAGTGCCGATATGACCGAATAAATATTTCTGCCCGAAAAGAATTTTTTGAATTTTTCTTTAATAGTGCTCACCTCTTGAATTGAAATTACATGTACAGTATAACTTTAAATTTTGTTTAAATCAATAATTAAATTTAAAGAAACAGTAAACGAACGGTTATTCACTTTTGTACTATGCACTTTAACTTCGACAAAATACTTGACTATCCACAAGATATGGTATAAAATAATATGGATAATAGGCATATATTACCTTTAACATAAATAAAAGGACGATGATGAAATGGCCAATAAGCAAGAATACGGCAACGAGAGTATAACATCCTTAAAAGGTGCCGACCGAGTCAGAAAAAGACCTGCAGTTATTTTCGGTTCTGACGGACTTGAAGGTTGTGAACATTCCGTTTTTGAAATTATCTCAAACTCGGTTGACGAGGCTAGAGAAGGCCACGGAAAAAAGATTATAATAACGAGATACGAAGACCATTCTATTGAGGTGCAGGACTTTGGCCGAGGTGCACCGGTTGATTTTAATACAAAGGAAAACCGTTTTAACTGGGAACTTTTATACTGTGAAATGTATGCCGGCGGTAAGTATAATACAAGCGGTGGCGAGAGTTACGAGTATTCTTTGGGCCTTAACGGTTTGGGACTTTGTTCTACACAGTATTCGTCAGAGTATATGGATGTTGAAATAAAGCGTGACGGTTTTATTTATACACTTCATTTCGAAAAGGGTGAAAATGTCGGCGGACTCAAAAAAGAGCCGTATTCGGGCAAGGATACGGGAACTAAAACCCGCTGGAAACCCGACCTTGATGTTTTTACCGATATAAATATCCCGCTTGAATACTATCTTGACATTATGAAAAGACAGGCTATTGTCAATGATAATGTTCAGTTTGTTTTGAAAAATCAAATCGGTGGTAAGTTTGAAACCTTTGAGTTTTGTTATAAAGACGGTATTAAGGATTATGTGACCGAATTTGTGGGTGACAAAGGACTGTCGCAGGTGAACTTTTGGCAGACCGAGAAAAAGGGTAGGGACCGCGAAGATAAACCCGAATACAAAGTTAAAATCAATGCCGCTTTAAGTTTTTCAAATCAAGTGCAACTCAAAGAATATTACCATAATTCAAGTTGGCTTGAATACGGCGGTGCTCCCGAAAAAGCGGTCAGAAACGCCTTTGTTTATCAAATAGATAAGTATATTAAGGATAATAATAAGTATCAAAAGAATGAAAGCAAAATCACATTCCAAGATGTTGAGGAATGTTTGGTGCTTTGTGTTTCTTCATTTTCAAGTGCATCGCAGACTTCGTATGAAAACCAAACCAAGAAGTCGATTACCAATAAGTTTATCGGCGATGCAATGACCGAGTTTTTCCGCCACCAACTTGAGGTTTATTTTATAGAAAACAAAGATGAGGCAGAAAAAATCGTCAACCAAGTGCTTATAAACAAACGCAGCCGTGAGCGTAGCGAACGCGAGCGACTTAATATAAAAAAGACCTTGCAATCAAGCAACGATATGTTAAGCCGTGTTGAAAAGTTTGTTGACTGTCGCAGTAAAGACACCGCGGTGCGTGAACTTTTCATAGTTGAGGGTGACTCGGCTTTAGGCTCGGTAAAACTTGCCCGCGACGCGGAATTCCAAGCCGTTATCCCTGTAAGAGGTAAAATTCTAAACTGCTTAAAGGCGGATTATGACCGAATATTTAAAAGTGAGATTATCACCAATCTTATTAAGGTTTTAGGTTGCGGTGTTGAGGTTAAAACCAAGGCAAACAAAGACCTTTCGACCTTTGATTTAAACCAACTACGTTGGAGTAAGGTTATAATCTGTACCGATGCCGACGAAGACGGTTTCCACATAAGAACACTGATTTTAACCATGATTTACAGGCTTATACCCACCCTTATACAAGAAGGCAAGGTGTTTATAGCCGAAACTCCGCTTTATGAAATCAATACCAAAAACAAAACCTATTTCGCTTATGACGAAAAGGAAAAGGCTGATATTTTGGCAAATATGGTGGGGGATAACGATTATAAAGCACAGCGGTCTAAAGGCCTTGGTGAAAACCAACCCGATATGATGAGTTACACAACCATGAATCCTGCTACACGCAGGCTTGTCAAGGTTAATCCCGAAGATGCCGAGCAAACATCAAATATGTTTGATATACTTCTCGGTGACAACATCGACGGCAGAAAAGAGATAATTACTGAAAAAGGTTATCTTTACATTGCCGATGCCGATTTAAGTTAAAGGAGAAAAAATATGCCTCCGAAAAAGAAAAAAGTAACCGTACCTAAAGCACCTGCAATGGCAAACGCTTATATAGCGGGAGCAGGTACGGTAGTAGAACAGCCTATAACAACAACACTCGAAACCAATTTTATGCCCTATGCAATGAGTGCTATTTTGTCACGTGCAATCCCCGAAATCGACGGTTTTAAACCTTCGCACCGCAAACTTTTATACACAATGTATAAAATGAAGTTGCTGACAGGCGATAAAACCAAGTCGGCTAATATTGCGGGACAAACCATGAAACTCAATCCTCACGGTGATGCCGCCATTTATGAAACAATGGTGCGTTTAACCGAGGGTAATGAGGCTTTGCTTCACCCTTATGTTGAGTCAAAGGGTAACATGGGTAAAGCCTATTCGCGTGATATGGCGTATGCCGCACCTCGTTACACCGAGGCGAAATTGGCACCCATAGCCGCCGAACTGTTTAAAGATATAGATCGCGATACGGTTGATTTTGTTGACAACTATGACGGCTCAACTACTGAGCCTACACTGTTTCCCGTAACCTTTCCGTCGATACTCGTAAACGCCAATACGGGTATTGCGGTCGGTATGGCCAACTCTATCTGCCCGTTTAACTTGGCAGAGGTTTGCCGTACTGAGATTGAGTATATTAAAGACGACAGTATAAATGTTGCCGATTATCTTTCGGCACCCGATTTTCCCGTCGGCGGCGAACTGCTTTACGACCGTGCCGAAATGGAAAAGATTTACGAAACAGGCAGAGGCGGTATAAAGGTGCGTGCTGTTTACAGTTACGATAAATCGGCAAACTGTATTGATATTACCGAAATTCCGCCGACCACCACAGTTGAGGCTATTATTGAAAAAATAATCGACCTTGCAAAGCAAAAAAAGGTCACTGAAATCAACGACATTCGTGACGAAACCGACCTTTCGGGACTTAAAATAACCATTGATTTAAAACGCGGTACCGACCCCGATAAACTTATGCAAAAACTCTTTAAATCTACGCCGCTTCAGGATACATTTTCATGCAATTTTAATATCCTTGTCGGCGGGTCGCCCATGGTAATGGGTATTAAAGACATTTTGGCTGAGTGGACTGCCTTTAGAACCGAGTGTGTCCGCCGCAGGACCATGTTTGACCTAACAAAAGCAAAAGAGCGGTTTCATCTTTTAAAGGGACTTCAAAAAATACTTCTCGATATTGACAAGGCAATAAAAATTGTACGCGAAACCGCTGAGGAAAAAGAGGTTGTCCCCAACCTTATGATAGGATTCGGCATTGACGAAATACAGGCAGAATATGTAGCCGAGATTAAACTTCGCCACTTGAACCGCGAATATATTTTAAAAAGACTTGACGACATTGAGGAACTCGAAAAGCAGATTGAGGATTTAGAGGATATTTTAAAATCTAAATCAAGGGTGCTTAAAATTATTATCAAGGAACTTGAAGAGGTCGCCAAAAAGTACGGTAAGGACCGCAAGACTAAAATCATTTCGGCAGAAGACAATCAAATTGCTGTTGAGGAAGAAACTGTGCCTGATTATCCCGTAACTTTGTTCTTCTCCGAAGAGGGTTATTTCAAGAAAATCACCCCGCAATCACTTCGTATGAGCGGTGAACAGAAGTTAAAAGACGGCGATAAAATTATTTCGACCGTCGAAACCACAAATTCGGCAGAATTGCTTTTCTTTACCGATAAGTGTCAGGTTTATAAAACAAGGGCTAATGATTTTGACGACACTAAGACAAGTGTGCTTGGTGATTATATTCCTGCTAAACTCTCGATGGAAGAAGGCGAAAAACCTGTAGCAATGGTTGTCACCACCGACTATTCGGGTTTGCTTTTATTCTTCTTTGATAACGGCAGAGTGTCAAAGGTTTCCCTTTCGGCATACGCCACCAAAACCAACCGTAAAAAGTTGATTTCGGCATACTGCAATAAATTCCCGCTTTGTGCCATTATGCACTTAAAAGCCGACGGCGAAGTATTGATGAAGTCAAGCGGCGGCAGAATGTTGCTTTTGCACACAGGTGCTCTTAATGTTAAGGCAACCAAGGATAACAGCGGTGTGGCAGTAATGACACAGAAAAAGGGACAAAGACTTTTTGAGGTTGTACCCTATAGTGAAGGAATGCTTTTAAAACCTCACCGTTACCGTACAAGAAGTTTGCCCGCCGTGGGCAGTTTGCCTACAGCAGACGAGCAGGGTGAACAGTTAAAACTTTAAAAAAACGGCACCCGAGTATTCTCGGGTGCCGGTCAGCCGATTTACAAACGCTAAAGTTGAATAACTTTAATCTCACTGACAGTATTATTTTTGGTACTTTTCAAAATAATACTCATGGAAATGTTTACCGGTGTTGACAAATTTTGAAAATTGGTATATATTTAATTGATTTCACCTATTAAACCGCCTATTGCGGTGAAAGGAATGTTTGTATGCTTAAAGAACTTGAAAAGGTTTATAATCCTGCCTCGGTTGAGGACAGGATCTATACTTTTTGGACTGAAAATAAATATTTTCATGCCGAAGTAGACCAAAAGAAAAAACCGTATACTATAGTTATACCCCCACCCAATATTACGGGACAACTTCATATGGGTCATGCTTTGGACGAAACATTGCAGGATATTCTTATCCGTTGGAAAAGAATGCAGGGCTATTCGGCTCTGTGGCTTCCCGGTACCGACCATGCGTCTATAGCCACCGAGGCTAAAATCGTTGAGGCTATGCGTCAAGAGGGTATTTCTAAAGAGGATATAGGCCGCGATGCATTTTTGGAACGTGCTTGGGCTTGGAAAGAAAAGTACGGCGGAAGAATTATCGAACAACTCAAAAAACTCGGTACTTCGTGCGACTGGGAAAGGGAACGCTTTACCCTTGATGAGGGCTGTTCTAAGGCGGTTAGAGAGGTTTTTGTCCGTCTTTACGAAAAGGGACTTATTTATAGAGGTGAGAGGATTATTAACTGGTGTCCTCATTGTCTTACCTCCATTTCCGACGCTGAGGTTGAATACGGCGAGAAAGACGGCTCGTTCTGGCATTTACGCTATCCTTTGTCTGACGGCAGCGGTTATGTAGAACTTGCTACCACCCGACCTGAAACGCTGCTTGGCGATACTGCAGTTGCAGTAAACCCCAATGACGAAAGATATAAAGATTTGGTTGGTAAAACCGTAACATTACCGCTTGTAGGTACCCAAATTCCCATTATTGCTGACGACTATGTCGAAATGGACTTCGGTACGGGCGTTGTTAAAATTACCCCTGCACATGACCCCAATGACTTTGAGGTCGGACTTCGCCATAACCTGCCGGTTATAAATGTTATGACCGATGATGCACATATCAACGAAAACGGCGGAAAATATCAAGGACTTGACCGTTATGAAGCAAGAAAACAAATCGTAAAGGATTTGGAAGAAGGCGGATATTTAGTAAAAATCGAGCCTATGAAACATAACGTAGGCAGTTGCTACCGTTGTTCAACTATTGTTGAGCCGAGAATTTCAAAGCAGTGGTTTGTTAAAATGAAACCTTTGGCAGAGCCTGCCATTGACGTTGTTAAAAACGGCGAAATAAAACTTATCCCCGGACGATTTGAAAAGACCTACTATAATTGGATGGAAAACATCAAAGACTGGTGTATTTCCCGTCAACTTTGGTGGGGACACAGAATTCCCGCTTGGTACTGTGACGCTTGCGGTGAAACTGTTGTCAGCCGTACAGATGTAGACATATGTCCTAAGTGCGGTGCAAAGGTAAGAATGGACGAGGATACTTTGGATACTTGGTTCTCGTCGGCACTTTGGCCGTTCTCAACACTCGGTTGGCCCGAAAACAATATTGACCTTAAATATTTCTATCCTACAAGTACACTTGTAACGGGTTACGATATTATATTCTTCTGGGTTGCCCGTATGATTTTCTCGGGACTTGAATATACCGGAAAAGCACCGTTTGACACCGTTCTTTTCCACGGTATTGTACGCGATGCCGAGGGCAGAAAAATGTCAAAGTCTTTGGGTAACGGTATAGACCCGCTTGTAGAGATTGAAAAATACGGTGCCGATGCTCTGAGATTTACCCTTGCTACAGGCAACACCCCCGGTAACGATATGCGTTATTCCGCCGAGCGTGTTGAGGCAAGCCGTAATTTTGCGAACAAACTTTGGAACGCCGCACGTTTTGTGCTTATGAACATGAGTGACGACGAGCCTACACCTTATATACCCGAAAAGTTAGAACTTGAAGACAAATGGTTGCTTAGTAAATACAAAACACTCGTTGCAGAGGTTACCGAAAACCTGGATAAATTTGAAATCGGCCTTGCCGTTTCAAAACTTTATGATTTTATCTGGGATGTTTACTGCGACTGGTATATTGAACTTGCCAAGGTACGCCTTAATTCGGAAGATAAAGAAAAGGCTGTTGCTAAAGGTGTGCTTGTATATGTGCTTTCAAACACATTGAAACTTCTTCATCCTTTTATGCCGTTTATAACCGAAGAAATTTGGCAGGCACTTCCTCACGAAGGCGAGTCGATTATGGTATCAAGTTGGCCTACAGTTTCTGAGAAACTTGAATTCGCCGCTGAGGAAGCAGAATTTGAAAAGGTTATGGATGTTATTAAGGCTGTGCGTAACCGCCGTGCCGAAATGAATGTTCCGCCCTCTAAAAAGGCAAAACTTTATATAAGGACCGACAGTGACAAAACTTTTGGGGATTGTGCTGTGTTTATGTGCCGTTTGGCATCTGCTTCTGAGGTAGAGTTGGGCGATGCTGATGTTGACGGTGCAGTACGTGTTGTTACAAATGATGCGGTTGTTCAAATTCCTTTGAACGAACTTGTGGATTTTGCGAAAGAGTTGGAACGGCTCGAAAAGGAACTTGCCGCCGCTACTAAAGACAGAGATTTCTTTGGTAATAAACTTAACAATCCGTCTTTTGTGTCAAAAGCACCTGCAAATGTTGTTGAAGCCCAGCGTGAGTCTTATAAAAAGGCTTGCGACAAGGTAGCACTTCTTGAAAACAGCATTGCCGATGTTAAATCCAAAATCTAAAATAAACAGCGGGCTTTTTGCCCGCTGTTTTTCGGAAAGAAGAAATAGTATGACCGCATTGGACTATATTCATTCGTTGTTCACATTCGGCTCGAAACCGGGATTGGAACGAATTGAAAAATTACTTTTTTCGCTTGGCAATCCCGAAAAAAAACTTAATATTATCCATGTCGCAGGGACAAACGGAAAAGGCTCGGTTTGTACGTATATTTCGTCTATACTGAGAACTAAAGGGCTCAAAACAGGTCTTTATATTTCGCCGTTTGTGGTTTGTTTTAATGAGCGTATACAGATAAACGGTGAGTATATTAGTGACAGCAACCTTGAAAAATATACCGAGATTGTTAGAGAACACAGCAAAAAAGTCTACTGCGAAAGTGACCCAATAACCGAGTTTGAGTTCATTACGGCTTTGGCTTTTAAATACTTTGCCGATAATAATTGCGACGCGGTTGTTTTAGAGGTCGGACTCGGCGGCAGGCTTGACGCTACAAATGTTATAACTTCACCAAAAGTATCGGTTATAACCAAGATTGATTTGGACCATACGGGTGTTTTGGGCGATACCGTAGGTGAAATAGCAAAGGAAAAGTGCGGCATTATAAAGAAAAACTGCCCCACAGTTACCATGTGCCAAAATAAAGGCGAAGCGTTAAATGTCATAACCGATACGGCAAGTGAAATGAATTCCCGCCTTTTTGTGACCGAACAACCCGAAAAAATAAGCAAAAGCGATATTTTCGGCAGTGAGTTTGTTTATGACGGTAACTGTTATTTTGTACCGTTAGCGGGAGACCACCAAATTGATAATGCTGTTACCGCCATTACCGCCGTAAAGACAGCGTATCCCGATATAAGTGAAGAGCATATAAAAAATGGTTTAAAATTTGCAAAATTTCCCGCAAGGTGTGAGATAGTATCATTCGACCCGTTTATTTTGCTCGACGGCTCACATAACCCAAACGGCACAAATGCGTTAAGCCGTCTTTTAAAAAACGGAGAGTTAGACGGTGCTGTGGCAGTAGTTGGTTTTATGGCAGATAAGGATGTGGAAGATGCCGTAAAAGAGGTAGGCGGTTTGTTTTCAAAAATGATAACCGTTAGTGTAAAATCGAATAAACGCAGTATGACGGCGGAAGATTTAAAAGAAATTTGCCTTAAATACTGCGGTGACGTAACCGCTTCTGAAGATTATGAGTCGGCAATAAATATTGCATTAAAAACGGATAAACCCATTATAGTTTTCGGCTCTCTTTACTTGGCAGGGGATATAAGACCTTTGCTACTACAGAAAAAGACAAAATAATCACACATAAAGTGACAAATATTGCAATTAAAATCCGCTACAATGTTGGTAGCGGATTTTTTATTTAAGGGAAGTGTGAAAATGTCAGTTAAAATAACGGCGAGCGGTGAGGTTGTGACCGCATTTTTAGACGGTGAAATAGATCATCATTCGGCGAGTGTTATACGAAATGAAATCGACGCAGAGGTCGAAAGGCAAATGCCGACCATGTTAATACTGGACTTCAGAGATGTAACCTTTATGGATAGTTCAGGGATAGGACTTGTTATGGGTCGTTATAAACTGTTAAAGCCAATGGGTGCCGAACTTCATATAACAAATACGTCACCGCAAATATTTAAGGTTATGAAACTTGCAGGTCTTGACCGACTTGCCAAGTTAGACAGATAGGAGAAGTTTTATGATAAAGGATGAAATAAAACTCGTAATGCCGTCACGCTCGGCAAACGAGGGGTTTGCAAGAGTAGCGGTCAGTGCGTTTGTGGCAAGATTTGACCCGACCATTGAAGAATTAAACGATATAAAAACCGCCGTTTCCGAAGCGGTTACCAACTGTATAGTTCATGCCTATAAGGATACTATCGGCAAAATCTACATAACGGTCAGTGCCGAAAAAGAAACGGTAAAAATTAAAATTCGTGACAGAGGCTGTGGAATTCCCGATGTCAAAAAAGCAAGAGAACCGCTTTTTACAACAGGCGGTGAAGAACGGGCGGGATTGGGATTTGCCGTAATGGAAAGTTTTACCGATAATCTAAAGGTACGTTCGGCCGTAGGAAGGGGAACGACGGTGACCATGAGTAAACGCCTGAATATTAAAAATGACCGTAACAAATGAGTTTGTTGAGAAAAATATGGGGCTTGTTCATTCTTGTTGCGGGAAGTTTAAGGGAAAAGGTATAGAATATGATGACCTTGTGGGTGCGGGGTCGGTAGGACTTATTAAAGCGATAAAAGGTTTTGACGAGCAAAGAGGACTTATGTTTTCCACCTATGCCGTTCC
Organism: Acutalibacteraceae bacterium; assembly: GCA_045578845.1. Lineage (GTDB taxonomy): Bacteria > Bacillota > Clostridia > Oscillospirales > Acutalibacteraceae > UMGS172. The sequence goes on from JAZNLA010000057.1 coordinate 11,764, forward strand.
CGTAATATTAGGTGAAATACGCCGAATGTTTCGTGACGGCGGAAGTGTTAAAGTGGGCAGAACGTTAAAGGAACTGTCACTTAAAGCGGTGAGAGAAAATGAACGGCTTTCGAAGACACTCGGTAGGGAGCCTACTGTAAAAGAAATAGCCGATTCATTAGGTGTAGACATAGAATCGGTTGCCGAGGCACTTTGTGCCGCACAGCCGACACTGTCGTTAACGGTTGATAACGAAGACGGCAGTTTGGAATTTGATATAGCGGTTGACGGCGGTCATGAAAAACTCATTGACAGAATTTCACTGGCCGAAGTGTTAAAACTGTTGCCCGACAGTGATAGACAACTTATTATTTTAAGGTATTACCATTCAAAAACACAAAGTGAAACGGCATTGACACTCGGTATGTCGCAGGTGCAGGTGTCACGCAGGGAAAGGGTGCTACTTTCTCAAATGCGTCAAATGTTAGCATAAGGTGATATTTTATATCACCTTATTTTTTATGTAATGTTTTTAGTTGACAATAAGATTTCTGCAATGTATAATACTTGTATAATAAATACAAAGGAGATACTTTAATGAAAAAAGCAATTAGAGTTTTATGTCTTTTACTGTGCATTGCTATCTTTGTATCGCTTTTTGCTGCTTGCGGTAAAGAAAATAAACCATCTGGCAGTTCAAGTAATGTAACCGCCGAAGGTGTACACTGCTGATGTAAATTTTGCTGATGCAGACGGAGAATCGGTTTATCGTGTTGTTCGTCCTGACAAAATGGATTCTGAGGCGGCAGATCTTCCGACTAAGGTCTTAAAAGCATTAAGAGATAAATTTGATATAAGCGTCAAAAATGTCACTGATGAAGAAGACGGAACAGATGTCGCTGAGATTATTATAGGCAAAACCAACCGTCCTGAAACAGAATTGGCTAAGAATTTGCTTGTATCTGAAGCAACCGGCAGAGATAACGAGTATATTATTGCTACCATCAATGATGATATCGTAATCTACGGTATAACCAACGCTTCTCTCATAGCAGCGGTAGATTATTTCTGTGATACATATGTCACAGGAAACGTTATAACAGGTGGTATACATCATTTCTACACCAATACTGAAGGGTTTACAGATATAAAG
>JAZNLA010000058.1:0-30298 GCA_045578845.1 Acutalibacteraceae bacterium
GCTGCGCTGGAAACAGAAAAAACAGACGCGGTGATCCGCGCTATGGCGCGTGCATTGATATGAGCAAAAGAAAAGGACACCGATTGACAGTGTCCTTTTCATATCACGCGAGCATGTCTGTAAGCCGGGTTCTGTCTTAGACAGTCATCTATCTAGCCGCACCGTTGCCGATGCGATCAAGCCACCCCGGGAGCGGTCGGGCCAACCTGTATGCTCCCATACCGGTGTTGCTCCGGATAGAGTTTACAGCATCGTGATGTCTCCATACGATGGGTGAGCTCTTACCTCGCCTTTCCACCCTTACCGACCAAAGGTCGGCGGTATATTTCTGTTGCACTTTCCCTAAGGTTACCCTCGGCGGCCGTTAGCCGTTATCCTGCCCTATGAAGCCCGGACTTTCCTCAGGCACAAAAGTGTCCCGCGGCCGTCCGACCCGCTCAAAGTGTATTTTATCACCTTTTTTATAAAAAGAAAAGAGTTTTTTGAAAAACTTGAAAAGAAGAGGTTTAGGTGGTATAGTAAAGGAAAAGAATTTTTCCGGAGAGCAAAATGAAAAATTTAAGTTGGAAAGCGAAAGAAAACAAGTTTAAAATAATTGTATACATTGTTGCGGTTTTGTTGTCGGGGGTTGTCATTTTTTTGGGCAACCGATGGGTGTATAATCCCGAAACAATGTTTTTGGGCGGTTATGACGACGGTGCCTGCACCGCCACTGTCACCGAGATTTTACATTCAAAGTCTGATGATGTGGTTATCGACGGGCAGGTTATAGGCACTAACAGTCTTATTATTTTTAACTGCAAAATCACAAACGGTGAGCAAAAAGGCGAAACCGTAATGGCATACGAGAGCATCAGTGCTCACGATACCGTACCGCTTGAAAAGGTGCAAAAGGGTGATAAAATTTTAATCACCGCCACGTTCTCAGAGGGCGAAGACGATATGGAATGGGTGCTTTACGATTACGACCGTTCTATGCCGTTGTGGATTTTAGGAATAATGTTTGTTGCAGTTGTGCTAATTTTCGGCAGAATGAAGGGCGTAAATACCTTAATATCGTTGGGTTACACCTGCGTTGCGGTTTTTGCGGTCTTTTTACCCGCGGTTTTGTCGGGACACAACATATATTTATGGTCGATTTTGACCTGTGTTTATATTATTATAATGACGCTTATAATTACTAACGGCATAAACAAAAAGACCTTAGCCGCAGTAATTGGTTGCACAAGCGGTGTGATTGTTTCGGGACTTTTGACCGTAATTTCTACAAAATTTTTAAATCTTACGGGTATTACGGGTGAGGATACGGTTTATATCAAGCAAAATTTTGACATTGACCTTAATGCACTCATTTTTGCGGGTATAATTTTAGGCTCGGTCGGTGCGGTTATGGACGTTTCGGTGTCCATTTCTTCGGCACTTAAAGAACTTCATGAACAGGTTGAAAAACCCACCTTCGGCGGTCTTTTTAAGTCGGGTATCACCATAGGCAGAGATATTATGGGAACTATGGCTAATACGCTTGTGCTCGCGTATATCGGCTGCGAAATGTCGGCAACTCTGCTGTCGGTTGTTTACAGTTCGTCTTTAACAACACTGTTCAGCCGAGAAAAAATCGTCGAAGAACTGTTGCAGGCGTTGGTCGGAAGTATCGGGTTATTGCTTACAATACCGCTTACCGCATTTGTCAGTGCGGCACTTTATATGAGTGTCGGAAAGTTTATAAAAACGAGATCAAAGACCGATACAAAGTATGATAAATACTATGTAGAGCCGTCAAGTGAACCGAGTCTTTTTGAGCATACGGATGACAGCGGCCTACATGAGTAGTCCCAACATTAACATTTCTTCGGTTTTTTCGTAGATTTCCTTACCTTGTTCTGCGGGCAGCGGGTTTTTACCCCTGCCCATTTCTATTGTAAATCCTGGTCGGTGAAATTCTTTGATAAACCAGTCTTTAAATCCGCCGCCTATCGCCAAATCGGTCGGCACGTCGAGGGCGTAACCGCTTGACGAGGCAAAAATTTCAGCCATTTTCTTGCCTCTTAACGTGGGTATACCGTCGTAATCCCAATATATAACTTCGCCTTGGGTGTGAAGTGTCAGTACAAAGCGGATATTGTTTTTACGGCAAAGAGATGTTAAAGCCACCGTTTCGGGTTCGCTTTCGGGGCGGCTTCCGCCGTAACGGGTAGACGCGGGACCGTAAATGCCGTTTTGCCTTTCAAGTTCATGCAGTTTTTCCCAACCTGCATCAAAGTTGTGGTTTAGGTCTATACCCCGAAGATTTGCGTTCCAATGTGTAAAATTTCCGCCTGACAGCCTTTTTATCATTGCCGCGTTGTTCCCGCAACCGACGGCACCTTTTAGTGAAATTTCGCACCCGTCGGGGTTGCAAAGCGGCATAAAAATAATACCTCTGCCGTAAAGGGCACGCCTTGCGTCTACACCCGCAAGTTCGCCGCCGTTTGCCACCGCGTCGCAAAGTTCTTCTATAAACCGCAGTAAAACGGTTGCCGTTATCCGCTCACTGCCGTGTATGGCGGCGGTGTAGAGTATGTAGTCAGGTGACTTTCCCAGTGTTAGCATGGGTATATCTCTGCCAAATACCGACTTTCCTGCAGATTCCCGTTTCAAAAAAGGATATTTTTCGCAAATTTTTTTAATGATTTCAATATAACCGTTGTAATCGTATTCAATATGTTTTATAATTGTTCGCATGGGACAAAACCTCCATAATAAATCTTATGTAAGGCAGGTACAAAACATGAATTTAGAAGAAAAAACAGTATCAAAGTCTTATGTTTTTAAAGGGAAAATTATCAATGTCAGGGTGGACGACGCGGTGCTTAGTAACGGGCAACCTGTCAAAAGAGAGGTTGTTGAACACGGCGGCGGTGTAGGTGTTGCGGCTATAACCGATAACGACGAAATATTGCTTGTAAAACAGTTCAGATACCCTTATATGGAAGAAATTTACGAAATCCCCGCAGGAAAACGCGAGGGTGACGAAGACCCGCTTGTCTGCGGCAAACGAGAACTCCGCGAAGAAACAGGGGCTGTGGCTAAGAACTATTTATCGCTCGGTAAACTTTATCCGAGTCCCGGTTATTGCGGGGAAATAATATGGATTTTTGCGGCTTTTAATTTAACCTTCGGTCAAAACGACCTTGACGAAGGTGAATTTTTAGAGGCTGAAAGGGTACCTTTCAAAAAGGCACTTTCAATGGTTATGTCGGGCGAAATAACCGACTCTAAAACAGTAACGGCGATTTTGAAGATAAACGAACTTCGCCGAAATGACGGGTGGAAATAATGCTTAAAAAATATGTAGGTGACAGACAGTTTTACAAGTATGTTTTGGCAATCTCGTTGCCGATAATGCTGCAAAACGGTATAACAAACTTTGTGAATATGCTTGATAATATAATGGTAGGGCAGATAGGCACCGCACAAATGAACGGTGTTGCCGTAACTAATCAACTTATATTTGTTTTTAATCTTTGTGTGTTCGGTGCCGCTTCGGGTGCGGGTATATTCGGGGCACAGTTTTACGGCAAGCAGGATTTTAAAGGAATGAAATACACGTTCCGCTTTAAACTTCTGCTTATTTTGAGTATAACCGTAGGTGCCATGGCACTGTTTTTCTTTGGCGGCGGTGTGTTGATTTCGCAGTTTTTAAAGGGCGAAGGCTCACCCTTAGATGCGGCTCGGTCGCTTGGGTTTGCAAAAAATTACTTGGGTATAATGCTTATAGGCTTAATACCGTATGCAATAGCACAGTGCTATGCAAGCAGCCTAAGGGAAACCGGCGAAACGGTGCTTCCCATGAAGGCGGGGCTTGTGGCGGTTATAGTAAATCTTGTGTTTAATTATATACTTATTTTCGGTCACTTCGGTGCTCCTAAAATGGGTGTTAAAGGTGCCGCTATTGCAACCGTAATGTCGAGGTTTGTCGAACTTTTGATTGTTGTGATTTGGACACACTGCCATAGTACTAAAGCACCGTTTATTGTGGGCGTTTACCGCGGATTTAAAATACCGTTTAAATTAGCCTTGGAAATGTTTTCAAAAGGTGTGCCTCTTACGGTTAACGAGGCACTTTGGGCAGCGGGTATCGCAATGCTTAATCAGTGCTATTCGCTGACAGGACTTAACACCGTATCCGCCAACAATATTTCGCAAACATTTTGGAATGTTTTTTCGGTTGTATTTATGGCGATAGGTACATCAATAGGAATTATTATAGGTCAGCAGTTAGGTGCAAATGAGTTTGAAAAAGCAAAGGATACCGACCGTAAACTGATAGCCTTTTCGCTTTTTACAAGTGTAATAGTAGGTGTCGTTTATATAGGTGCGGCACAGATTATACCGTTAGCATATAACACTACCCAAGATGTTCGGAATTTGGCTACGGGCATAATGTGTATCAGTGCTTTGTTTATGCCTGTAAGTTCATTTGTTCACGCTTCGTATTTCACGTTGCGTTCGGGCGGGCAAACCATGGTTACATTCCTTTTTGATAGTTGTTTTATGTGGTGCATTTCGGTGCCGGTTGCTTTTGTACTGTCGAGATTTACAGGTATCGGTATTTTGCCGTTATATGCTATTTGCCAGTCACTTGACATAATAAAATGTGTGGTAGGTGCAATATTGCTCAAAAAAGGTGTTTGGGTAAAAAATATTGTCGCTAAAGCATAAAAATAACGAGAGATTTTTCTCTCGTTATTTTTTATTTTATTCTTCTGTTTCGGTTTCGTTGGGCTCAGGTAAACGCTCTGCCATAATACGCACAATTCGGCGGTCTTCCATTTCTGAAACGGTCAGTGCAAAGTCTTCGTATTCAACTGTGGGGTGTTCTTCGGGGTCGGGAATACGTCCGAGTTCGGACATTATATAGCCTGCAATAGTTTCAAAATCACCCTCAGGGAATTCAATATCGAGCAGGTCTTCGACCTCACCTATAAGTGTGGTGCCGTCGATATTGAAGATGTGTTCGCTAATTTGTTCAACATCTTCGGTTTCGTCGTCAAATTCGTCTTGAATGTTACCCATAATTGACTCGATAAGGTCTTCAATGGTGACGATACCTGCGACACCGCCGTATTCGTCTGAAACAACGACCATTTGAAGTCGGTTTTCGGTCATTTCGGTGAACAAATCGCGGCACTTTTTGGTTTCGGGAACAAACATAGCCTCACGCATAACATCGGCGGCGGTTATGTTTTCGGGCATATCGGTGCCGATGAATTTAAGTAAATCTTTAACATAAAGTATACCTTTGATGTTATCAAGTACATCTTCGTATACGGGTATTCTCGAGTAACCCTCTTCCATTGCCAGTCCCACAACCGACGATAAAGGCTCGGTGATTTCCACTGCTTTGACCGAAGTTCGGTGGGTCATAACGTCACCTGCGGCGAGGTCGTCAAACTCGAAAATATTATTTATCATTTCCTTTTGACTTTCCTCAATAACACCTTTTTCTTCACCCTGGTCGACAAGTACTAAAATTTCGTCTTCGGTAACATTAGTGCTATCATCGTGTGTTTCACTTCCGAAAACAGCGGCAATCAGTCTTGCTATACCATGGCAAATTGCAGTGAACGGCGTCATAATTGCTTTAAAAAACGCAAGATAGCCCGATAAAGCGGGTGCCGTTTTTTCGGCATGCTGACGCCCAAGAGTTTTTGGCAACATGACACAAAGTGCAGTAAACAGTATTGTTACTATAAGGGTAAGGGTTGCAGCCGAAAAATATACAGCAACTATTTCACTCGATAAAAAGGTCAAGTAAACATTACCGAGTTTTCCTACAAAACACAATAGTGTAAGTGCTAATGAAGCCATACCCGAAAGCCATGTGTAGGCAATAACGGTACGCTCGGTGCGGTTGGGGGTATCAAGAATTTTTACCAGACGGATAAGCCTTTTATCACCGTCTTCTGCTTTTTCTCTTAACTTTTTCTCGTTTACTGATTTTGCCGCAGAGCCGGCAAGGGCAAAGATAAAACAGGTAATGCTTAAAAAAGCCATTAGTATTATGCTGAGTGCCATAATAATGTCAGGTTCGGGGTCTTCGGGAACTGTCATTTTAAAATTCTCCAATCTTATTTTTAACGGACATAAAAATCCTGCTACCATAATACAGTAAACCTGACGTTTTGTCAACAATTTGGGTTAATTTATAAAATTCGTGTGATGTTTCTTTAAAATAACTCTTTTAAATTACAGATAAATATGTTACAATGTATTATATTTTAATTAAATGTTAATCAGTTGTTCACAAAAGAACATCGCAATACTGATAAAATTTAAGAAATATAATATCTGTTTGGAGGAAGAACACGTGATTGAGGTTAAAAACCTATCTAAAAAGTACGGTTCACATGTGGCGGTATCCGATGTAAGTTTTACCGTTCCCGACGGTGAAATTCTCGGATTTTTAGGTCCTAACGGTGCCGGTAAAAGTACCACAATGAATATACTTACGGGATATCTGTCGCCGACTACGGGCAAGGTGTCCATTGACGGGTACGATATTTTGGATAACCCTAATGAAGCAAAAATGCGTATCGGTTATCTGCCCGAACATCCGCCGCTTTATCTTGAAATGACGGTAAAGGAATATTTGGGATTTATTTATGACCTTAAGAAGGTAAAGTTCCCCAAAGCACCGCATATTGATGAAATCTGCCGTCTTGTCAAAATCGATGATGTTAAAAACCGTATTATAAAAAATCTTTCAAAAGGTTACAGACAGCGTGTCGGTATTGCACAGGCATTGGTTGGTAATCCTGATGTGCTTATTTTGGACGAGCCTACCGTAGGTCTTGACCCGAAACAGATTATCGAGATAAGAGCACTTATTACCGAACTCGGTAAAAACCATACGGTTATATTAAGTTCGCATATCTTGTCTGAAATTCAAGCGGTGTGCCGTAGGGTTATTGTTATTAACCGCGGTAAACTTATTGCTGACGGAACACCTGAGGAATTATCTAAAATTTTGTCAGAAGAACATTCGCTTACCGCACGTATTGCCGGACCTAAGAGTGAGGTTATGAAACTGCTTTCGACTATATCCGGCATTGTTAATGTTACCTGTACAGGTATGCATGAGCAGGCCTCTAATGATTATGTTATTGAGCCTGACGGAAATACCGATGTTAGGCGTGCGATTTTTTCGCGTCTTGCTGACCGTAACTGGAGTTTGCTCATGCTTAAAACCAATGAACTTTCGCTTGAGCAGATATTCTTGCGACTTACCCAAATGACCGAAGAAGAACAGCAAAAGGCATTTGGTGATTCCAGCGTAAAAATAGAGATTGGTCAAGACAGTGAAGCAGAATTTGCAGGAGAAACCGAAGAAGGAGGGCAAGACTGATGAAAGCAATTTTCAAAAGAGAGTTTAAGTCATACTTTTCATCACCCTTGGGATACATATTTCTTGCTATTATGATTTTCTTCCAAGGAATATTTTTCTTAAGTGTTTTTTCCAAAGGCACACCCGATATTACAAGTGTTTTCAGTAACACCTATTTTTTGATGCTCATTCTTATTCCCGTTTTGACCATGGGGTCTATGAGTGATGACCGCAGACTTAAAATTGACCAAGCATTGCTCACCGCACCTGTAAGCCTTACGGGTATTGTGCTCGGAAAGTTCTTTGCCATATTCTCGGTGTTTGTTTTGAGTTATGCCCCAACCTTGGTCTTTCAAATTATTTTTGCAGTTCAAAAGGTTTCAATCAACTGGCTTATTTATATAGGCAACCTTTTGGGTGTTGCTTTGCTGGGTGCCACTCTTATTGCTATCGGTGTATTTATTTCCTCACTTACCGAAAGCCAACTTATCGCCGTTGTTTTCACACTTGCATGTTCGGTTGCAATCGGTCTTTTGGATATTGCAGCCAACCTTATCAATTTCTTTGCGTCGGCAATAAATAAATTTATAAGTGTTGATTTTCTTACCGAAGTTGTTGATTGGTTCTCGTTTATGGGCCGTTACAATGCGTTCGGTTACGGAATTATAGATTATTCGAACGTACTGTTCTTTGTCGGCATTACTGCAATATTTGTTTTCTTGACTGTGCGTGTGCTTGACAAACGCCGTTATTCTTAAAAAGGAGTGATTAAGATGTTTAATAAGAAGAAAAGCACTCCCGATGGCGGAAAGATTAAAAATACAGTAGCCTTAAAACGCAGTATTTATGCGGTTGCTTTATCGGTTATTTTTATTGCGGGTATTATATTTGCGGTAGTTTTATCAACATTCCTTGCGGAACGTTATCCGTTGCAACTTGACCTTACAGCCGATAAACAGCATTCAATTACCGGTGATAATTTAGACTTTATCAAAGGGGTAGATAAAAAGGTAAATATATATGTTTGCCTTACCGAAGAGGAATATGATTGCTCTTCTACGAGCAGTTATAATATGTGCTACTATGCAGCACAAAATTATTTTGTTGATTATAATACCGATAATGCAAAGTATTTTTCTCAGACGGTTGAACTTTTACGCAAATATGAAAAATATAATGATAATATTTCTTTGACATTCCTCGATATTGCACAGCCGAGTGCAAATGAAATTACCGATAATTTTTCGGATTATAGTTGGACTACGGGCGATATTCTTGTTGAAAGTACATTTACTGTAAACGGTAAAGAAATTACAAGAAGAACCGCTATTCCGTTTAACGAAGTTTACACACTCAAAGCGGGTCATAATGATACCGAAAATTACAAGAATTATGCTTCGATTTACGGAAACTATGCATTGTACGGCTACGGTGTAGGTTATTTAATTACCGAGAATAATATAGAGTATGCTGTTTCGGCTGCCGTTTATAAGGTTGTTTCCGAAACCACACCGGTATTTTTGGTTCCGTCAACATATTGCAATGCCGAAAGTGTTTCTGAGCAACTAGAGGGTATGCTTGAGGCAAACAATTTTTCGATAGAATATAAAGAAGGACTTATTTCAACAGTTCTTACCGCAGAAAACTACGACAAGTATGAAGGTGTTATTCTTTCATCGTGCAGTTCTGATATAAGCAGTGATGATAGAATTGCTTTAGAGGCGTTTCTTAATAACGACGGCAAAAAGGGTAAGTCAATGTTCTATTTTGCAGGAACTAATACCTATAAATTGACTAATCTTTGTGCTTTCTTGGGTGACTGGGGTATAGGTTTCGAACAGGGTATTCTTTACGAAACCACTAAGGATAACCATATTGCGGAAAATCCGACAAGTTTCTATTATGAAAGCCTTGAAACGGATTATACCGAAACGGCCGATGCTTTGAGCGGAATGGTATTTACTGCTACAAATTCGGTTCCTATGAAGGTTATTTATACAAATAATACTACAGCAACCTATATAAGAAGTTCTACTGTTGCATTGCGTACAGGCAGTAACGGAACAGTCACTGTGATGCCGGTTGATGCTGATTATAAAACATGGACACCTTCTGAAGATGCTGAAAAAGATGCATATCCTACAGTTATTGTAACTGAGGATTCTGCTACGCTTAACGACGAATATGTATATAGCAGTGTTACTGCTGTTGCAAGTGCAGATTTTATTTCAAAAAGTTGGTCACAATATACCAATATTGCCAATCTGAATGCGACACTTGATATTGTTAATTTTGTGACAGGAAGCACCGAAAATCCGTTTAACTTTATTCCTAAAACCATAACTAATGAAAAGTTCTATATAAGTGAGAAGACTTCGCTTACACTCGGTGTTGTCTTTATAGGTGTAATTCCGTTACTGCTTATTGCAGGCGGTATAATCATTTGGGTCAGGAGAAGAAGCAGATGAGTGAATCCCTACCGCAAAATAATGAAGGGTTAAATGAAAATGAAACACCCGAAACAAAGGTGACTTTTGATACCGAAGGGTCAACAATTTTTACAAAGCACGAATATTCTACTAAAAAACCTATTAAAAACGCGGGCAAAAAGCGTATTCTGATATGCACCGTATCGTTGGTGCTTTGTGTAGCAATCGGTGCATCAATATTTCTTGTGGACCGATTTATGCCGGTTGATAACGGCAGTAATAATTCGTCTAACGGTATAGAAGAACTGAGTTTCAAACTGCTTACAGCTGAAAAGACAATAAAGGAGTCCTCCGTTGATATAGACGGCAGTAAGGTTGAGGTTGCAACCAATATTTCGGGTGTGGGTATTTACAATAAGTACAGCAATTATGCTATTTTACCGTATTACGAGCCTGCCGAAAAAGCAGAAGAGTCATCTGCCTCGTCAAGCACATCTTCTGAACAAAAGAAGGAGTATCTTTATGATACAAAGTGGTATATTAACGGCATTGACAAGAACTTGACCGTAACCACGGAAATTAACAGTTATATAACGAAATGTCTTAATATTACCGCTAGCAGGAAACTTGAAAATACTTTCAGCACCGTCGAAGAGTATCATGAATACTACGGAATTGATGACCCCACACGTGTTCTTACAGTAGAGTTTAATGACGGTACCGAAAAAATAGAGTTGCTTGTCGGAAAAATAATAGCAACGGGTGACGGTAACTATGTGACAATTACCGGTGACGAGTCGGTATATATCGTCAGCGATGATTATATTATGAATTTGGATTATCTGCCGATACATTTTGCTGATAAAACCATGGTACCCGAAATTGAAAAAACCGATGCTAATAAAGGCTATTTTAATGATGAAGGCGTGCTCGCAAGATTTGATTATATTAAAATATCGGGCAGTTTGATAGGTGACCGTGAGGTTAAATTTACTATGAATCCCGTTACGGCATCTAATTCTATGCCATATATGATGACATCGCCTTATAAACGCCCCGCAAATAATGAGTTTATTGATAATATTCTTGAAATGGCACGAAGCGGACTTGATGCGTCGTCGCTCTACAGTTTTAATTGCACTGACGAGAATTTTAAGATATCAGGTTTTGATGAGCCGAAATGTGTGATAGAAATGAAGGTCGGCGATTATAAGTTTAAGGTTACAATAGGCAGACGCATGCAGGAAGATTCCTCAGGGCTTTCCGCATTGGTCGAGGGAAAACCGCAGATATTTAATCTTGATGCGTCGACGGTTGATTTTTTGAGCGATGATATAACCGTAATGTTTAACGAAGATTTCTTAATGGAAAATATATATGCCGTGAAAGGTTTGACATTTAAAGATAATATCGGAACATATAAATTTGATATTTCGCATAAACTTCAAAGCGGAAGTGATAATGTCTACGATACATTCGTCAAATTAGACGGCAAAGAAATGGAAACAGCATCGTTTAAACGTATTTATCAACGTGTGCTTTTGTTGTCATTGCTTTCATTTGCTACCGAAGCAGAAAAAACGGATACCCTCGTATCTATAACATTTGATTATATTGAGGGCGGTAAAAAGATAGTCGAGTTTACACAAAGTCCTAATGACGCATACCATTACATTGCATGGGTTGACGGCGTGCCGTTGGGTGAAGTGTTAACGTCAAATATTACCGATATAACTGATAATTTGCATAAGTATTTAAACGGCGAAACAATCCCCGAAAGATGGTAAAACAAAGCATTAAAAACCCGCCCAAAGAGATTTCTCTTTGGGCGGGTTTTTGCAATCACTATTTTTTAATAAGTACCTTTTCAATTTTGCCTATAATCATGTAGTGGTAGTCTTTATTTGGATACCATTTGTCGGGTTCGGCATCAATGAAACATTCGGGTTTTATTTTGTCTACATACTGTTTTTTGCAGACCAAGACTATTCTTGCTTCTTCAAAATAAACCGAGTTGTCTGAAAAAACGGGGTGCAGACTGCAAAGTGCGGTTTTGTCACAATCTCTGCCTGATTTAGACCCGCAGATTTTATGAATATTCTTGTTATCGCCGTAGAAACTTAAGGTGAAATAATCTTGTTTTTCGACATACTCCATAGTATAACGCTGAGGGCGGATAAAGGCAATTACACTGTCATTGCCCCAAAGTTCGCCTGCCATACCCCATGATGCGGTCATCATGTTGTAATCCGAACTATCACCCGCGGTGATAAGCATATATTCGTCCGAAATCATTTTAATAATGTTATCCTTAATATCTTTAGAACTGATAACTTGATACACAATAAAGCACTCCTTAAAGTTTTGTAGGTTAATTTTACTATTTAGTATATTTATTGTCAACAATAAATATGAAAAAGGACACAACTCTATGTTGTGTCCTAAATGTTAGTTTTTAACCCACGGTCCAAAACCTTGGTCTTTGTCTTCGGTGGTGTCACCGTCGGTACTTGTATCACCGTCGGTACTTGTATCACCGTCGGTACTTGTATCACCGCCGGTACTTGTATTACCGCCTGTGCCGGTATTACCGCCTGTGCCGGTGTTACCGCCTGTGCCGGTGTTACCACCTGTGCCGGTATTACCACCTGTGCCGGTACCATCACCGTCACCGTCACCTGTATCAATATCAATGCTGGTATTATTCCAAATATCTTCAAGTTCGCTATCAGTAAGTTCGCTTGAAGAATCAGAACTTGTATTGCCTGCGTTGACATCAATATCATTATCCTTGCCATTCTTGCCGCAGGCGGCAAAAACTGTCAGACAGAGTATAGAAATAAGAAGTGCAACTAATATCTTTTTCATAATTTCTCTCACTTTCAAGTATAATATCTTTCTAAAGTATACAATATATTTTTTTATTTGTCAACCGCGAAAGAGTCTGCTGTTTTTACCAAACGTGTTAAGGCTTGTAAAAAATATGTGAACAAATTATATTTAGGGTTTAAAATAAAGAACTTTTCTGTTAGAATGTTTTCAGTACAAAAAGGAGTAGTTTTAATGCAACCTTCATATTTGGAAATTAAAAAAGCAGCACTGAAATCACTCAAAAACCGTTGGCCTGAGGCAATTGCGGCGTCGGTGACCTTTATAGCAGTGGCAATGCTTGACACATTTTTTCAATATATTTTGATGCTGATATTTAAAGTAGACGCGGTTTGGTCACCGTTTTCTCCTACAACAATGCCGCTTTATAATACTGTATTCAGCATAGGAATTACGTTATTTTCCGCCTGTTATACGGTTGCGGTTATATTGCCGTTGTTTTTTGGTGTTATGAAATGGTTTTGGACAGTATCGGGCGGAGGAAATAGCGAAATCATCGAAATATTTCATTATTTTTCTTCACCTAAAAAATTTTGGAGGTCGGCAGCGTTATCTTTCGGGATTTTTTGGCGTGCGGCATTGGGTGCGGTTATATGTTTTTTGCCGTTTATACTGTCAAAAGTAATGTTGTCACCCGATTTTTACAATTTCTTCGGCTATGGTATGCCGATATGGGTTTCGGGACTGTTTCCGCTTAAAACCCTTTTTAAAGTTTTAGGCTTTGTGCTATTTATCTTTTGGATTTTTCGTTATATTTTATTTTATTCGGTGATGTTTTATGAACCCGACCTGTCGGCACATGCTGTGCTAAAAAAAACGGTAAAGGTCGCAAAAGGAAGAACTTTGCATATTGCGGGATTTGTGTTTTCGTTTATAGGTTGGATATTTTTGTCTTTTCTATGTTTGCCAATGATTTTTACCGTACCGTTTATGCTTTCTTCGTTTGCCGTTTACGGTAGGGAAGAATACCGACTTTCCATGTCAAAAAAAGAAAATTAAAATAATTTTAAAAAATTTCAAAAAAAGACTTGCTTTTTTGTTTTTTATGTGATAATATACTCCTCGCACTAGTTAATGTGTTGCAGTCGGTGTTGATTACGGTGAGGGTCCACCCGTTCCCATCCCGAACACGGAAGTTAAGCTCACTTGTGCCGAAAATACTTGGCTGGCGACGGCCCGGGAAAATAGGTAATGCCGACACATAAAAAAGCGGTTGCTTAAAGCAACCGCTTTTTTATTTTTGCTTATTCTTGTGTTTTTTGTACGGCATGGCGTTTTTTAGTAATGATAATACCTAAAACTGCCAAGGCAATAACTGCAAGCGATGATGCAATGATTGCTATTGCTGTACTGAGTTTAAGACCTACATTTTTATATATAATTTGGTTTTCGTCAAGGGAAACGGTAATACTGTCGGAAGTGCCGCCTATGAGATAAACTTTTGAATGGCTCAGTCTTGTGCCTTCGACATCGACCTGCGAAACAACAATGCGGTCTCCTGGAGCAAGCTCGACATCATTTACAAGCAGTGTTTCTTTGTTTATTTTAACGGTTTCCTGCTTTCGGTCATTTATATATACTTTACTGTAGTTTGTGAAATTCTGACCGTTTATGGTAAGGTTTCCGTTTTGGTCGGGCACTACTTCCGAAATAATCAAATCTTTTACACCGAGTTTGGTTACCTTTGGTGTGTATGGGTAGTTTTCGGCACCGCCCCATGCGAATTTACCGCCGTAGAGCATATCGTATTCTAAAATTTCAAGCCAACTTTGATAGAATTCGTCTTCACTGTAATTCTGGTGTAATTTGTTAACAAGTCCGCTGTCAAACCCAAGTCTTTCAAATACATTTGAAGCCAGTTGATATGCGTAGCAGTTTGCGTCTTGTTTCTTTAGTCCGAAATTGTCCCAAATTACAAATTCGGTTTGGTAAATATCGCCGTTCTTAAGGTCGGTTTCTTTGATTTCAAAACTCGGCAAATGGTCGCCGAACATGACAACAACAGTATCTTCGCCGCGTTGTTCCAAGGTTTGTAAAAGGTCACCTAAGAATGCATCTACCTCATTAAGTTGGTTCACATAATATTCTAATTTATTCTTTAAACCTTGGTCCGCAATACCGTCAATTCGGATTTTTGCATCTTCAACATAGTCGGTAGGATATTTACCGTGGCTTTGAACTGTTATGGTATAGACTAAGTCAGAGCCTTCCGACGAATCAAGTGCGTCGGTAATAGCGGGTATAAGCGTATCGTCTTTTGCCCAGTTGTTCGGGGTAAATCCCGTAACGTCCATGTATTCAAGCGAAGTAAATGTGTCAAAACCTAAGTTTTGGAAAACTATATTGCGGTCATAAAAAACGGCAACATTGTTATGAAGAGCATGGCTTTTATATCCGAGTTCGTCTAAATTATAACACATGCTTTCGCTTGTGTTTTTCTGTAAAATTGTTTTGTAAGGATATTCGCCTATGCCGAAATATTCGAGTGACATACCCGAAATGACTTCAAATTCGGTGTTGGCAGTGCCTGCACCGATAGAGGGAACGGTCAGATAACCCGATGAATATTCTTTTTGAAGTTTTGAAAAGTTAGGGATAGGGTCTTCGGAAAAGGTCATGTTGGATAGGTGATTTACATCGAAAAACGACTCTAACTGTAGGAAAATGATGTTAGGTTTTTTGCCGTCTGCAGATGTATCGCCGTTTTCTTTTTTATCTTCTGCCGCACCGTTTATAAATTCCACAATTTCTTTAATATCTTCTTCACCGTATTGAGAAGGCTTTTCTATGCCGACATCAAAAATACTGCAGACAAAACAGTAGTTAAATCCGTAGTCCATATAAGCGTTTGCGATGTTTTTAACATGTTCGGAAAGTAGAATTCCGCCTGCACGGAACGTTACGGTGCTAAGCCCCAGAACTGCAATGAAAATTAAGGCGGTTATACTGTTTTTGAGGTATTTTACAGATGTTCTCGGTCCCTTTATAAACAGGAAAACGATACCTATAAGTACGGCAACAATGGCAACTATGATTAGAACGAATACAACGGGGTGCAAATACTGTAGAATTAAATGCATGTTTGCAATCTGCATGTCAACCCATTCAAAGGGTGTTACACGCATGGCGAGTATTACACAGTTGGTAATGCCGAGTGCCAAAAACAACGCACAAATAAGCATCATTATTTGATAGCGAAAACGGGATATTGCTGCAACTGATAAAAGTGTTGAAATAATAAGTGCATTAAATATAAACACAAGCGGGTCTGTAAACATATGAATAAAACCCTCAATGGGCGAATGGCGGTGCAACGATTCGATTATGTAGTTAAGTGCAACGCCGATTAAAATGCACTGTAACCATGAATGTTTTTCCAAAAAGGCATGTGCTTTCTTTATGAATTTGCCTATGGCTTTAAAGCCGTTTTTTAATTTTTCTTTAAACATATAATAAACTCCCAGGTAATATTAAGTCTATTTGATTAAATATTTTAACATGAATTTATTAAAATTTCAACATTCCAAATATTTCAATACGAAAATATTGTAAAAATTTGTAAATTTATATATGTATAGTGATATTTGTGTTTGCAAATTATTTAATAGGTGATATAATTATGTGATAAATAGTTTTGTTTGGAGGAATTTCAATGTCAGTTATACATGAGAGAGCATTACCTGCTCCCGAAATAATAAAAGAACAACTTCCCGTGCCGAAAGAGGTTTTGGCGGTTAAGGAAAAACGCGATAGTGAAATAAAGGAAGTTTTAAGCGGTAAGGATAGCAGACTTTTACTTATAATAGGTCCTTGCTCAGCCGACAGCGAAGAGCCTGTTATAGATTATATAGAGCGTTTGGCAGGCTTACAGGAAAAGGTTAAGGACAAACTGCTTATAATTCCGAGAATATATACCAATAAACCCCGCACCACCGGTGACGGATATAAAGGTATGGTGCATGAGCCTAACCCCGGCGAAAAACCCGATATGTTAAGAGGACTTATGGCTATTCGCCGTTTGCATATCCGTGCTATGTGCGAAACAGGTCTTTCGAGTGCCGACGAAATGCTATACCCTGAAAACTATGCATATATGCAGGATGTTTTATCCTATATCGCAATCGGTGCCCGTTCGGTTGAAAATCAGCAGCACCGACTTGTTTCAAGCGGTATTGATGTGCCGGTAGGCATGAAAAACCCCACCAGTGGTGATTTTTCGGTTATGCTTAATTCCATAACTGCCGCACAGCACCCGCAGACATTCCTTTACAGAGGTTGGGAAGTTACCACCGACGGTAACCCGTATGCCCATGCAATACTGCGTGGCTCGGTTGACAGTAAAGGACAGACACATCCTAACTACCATTATGAAGATTTAAGCCGACTTTATGAGTCATATTCCAAAAGGGACCTTTCGAATATGGGTGTAATTGTCGATACTAACCATTCCAATTCTGGCAAACAGTACTTAGAGCAGATTAGAATTTGCAAAGAGGTGCTTCACAGTTGCCGTCACAGTGACAATATAAAATCATTGGTTAAAGGACTTATGATAGAAAGTTATATAGAAGACGGCTGTCAAAAAATCGGTGACGGTGTTTACGGCAAATCCATAACCGACCCCTGCCTTGGCTGGGGAAAGACCGAGCGGCTTGTGCTTGATATGGCTGATATACTTTAGTTTAGAGGTTATAAATGTTAGTCAGTATAAATTCGCTAACTAAAAGTTACGGTGAAAACCTGCTTTTTTCCGATGTTTCGTTTGATATTATGTCGCAGGACGTAATAGGTCTTATCGGCGATAACGGGTCGGGAAAAACTACATTGTTTAAAATGATTTCGGGTGAAGAAACTGCCGATAAAGGCTCGGTTGTCCGCAAAAGCGGTGTTACGGTAGGTGTGCTTGCACAGCATGCTTGCAGCGGCTCTGAAAAAAATGCCTATGACGAAACGCTTTCGGTGTTTGATAATCTTTTGAAAACCGAAACCGAATTAAGCGAGGTAAATTTAAGACTTGAAACTTCGGCAGATAAAAGTTTAATAGAAAAACAACATATGTTACAGGAACTGTTTGAGCAGAACGGCGGGTTAACCTTCCGTTCCCGCACGCGTTCCGCACTTATAGGATTGGGCTTTTCGGAAAATGAACTCACACTGCCCGTATCATCACTTTCGGGCGGTCAGCGTTCAAAGGTTGAACTTTGCAAACTGCTTTTATCAAAACCCGATGTTATGTTACTTGATGAGCCGACCAACCATCTTGACATTGATGCAATAGAATGGCTTGACGGCTATATAAAGACCTGTAAAAGTGCTGTTGTAATTATTTCACATGACCGATTTTTCCTTGACCGAGTAGCCAATAAAATTGCCGAAATTTCGGGGCACAAACTTTATATGTGCCAAGGTAACTATTCGAAATACTGCGAGGTTAGGGAAATCCGCAGAAAAACGGTACAAAGTAACTACGACAATACCATGCGTGAGGTTGAACGCATTGAACATATAATTGAACAGCAACGTCGTTGGAACCGCGAGAAGAATATAAAAACTGCCGAAAATAAGCAAAAAATGATTGACCGACTTATGGCAAATCTTGAAATTCCCGAAAGCGAACGTGATAAAATGACTTTGTCCTTTTCGGCGAATACAAGAAGCGGTGACGAGGTTTTATCGGCCGAAAATTTGAAAACGGCATTTGACGAAGAAGTACTTTATAAAGATATTTCGCTTGAAGTAAGACGCGGTGACCGAATTTTTATTATCGGTCCTAACGGTTGCGGAAAAACAACACTCTTAAAGCAACTTTTTGACCGCACTAAGGTTAAATACGGTGTGGGCGTTAAATCGGGACTATTTGACCAGCACCAAAGCGATCTTAATCTTAATAACACTGTGTTCGGGGAACTGCGGGACACATATCCTACTTTAGGTGATGCGGTACTTCGCGGTGCGTTGGCACTTTTTATGTTTAAAGGCGAAGATGTTTTTAAAGTTTTAGGTACTTTAAGCGGCGGAGAGAGGGCAAGGGTTGCACTTTGCAAACTGATGCTAAGGCATGATAACCTGCTTTTCCTTGACGAGCCGACCAACCATTTGGATTTGGAAAGCCGCGAGATTTTGGAAGAGGCGTTATCGGACTATGACGGTACGCTTATCTGTGTTTCGCATGACCGTTATTTTATCAACCGATTGGCTCAAAGTGTGCTTTATTTTGAAAATAAAACCGCCAAATATATCAAGGGTAACTATGACAGCTATGTTTTGGTACGCCAACCAGAAATTGTCGAAAAAACGGTTAAAAATAGGCCGTCTGCCGCAAAAAACGAGTATTTAAACCGCAAGAAAAATGCGGCTGAAGAAAGAAAACTCCGTGCAGCACTTTCAAAATGCGAAAAGGCAATTTCGGAAACCGAAAATTTGATTGAACAGAAAAACTGTGAAATTCAAAGTCCCGAAGTGTCTTCGGATTACGTAAAAGTGACCGAACTCGGCACAGAGATTTCCGTTTTAGAAGAAAAACTACTGTCCTTAATGGAAGAATGGGAAAGTTTAAGCGAAAGGGTAAATGAAACTTGAAAACGCTTTATTTGAGCGACCTTGACGGCACACTGCTCGGCAGTAATGCAAGGCTTAGTGAATTTACGGTACAAACCGTAAATATGCTAATAGAAAAAGGTTTAAACTTTACGGTTGCAACTGCAAGGTCTATGTCATCGGCGGGATATATTTTAAAGGGGATTAATTTAAGCCACCCTGCGATAATGATGAACGGTGTGTTTTTAGCTGACACAAAAACCATGAAACCGAGCCTTGTAAATTATATGGACAAAGAAACGGCAAGAAAGGTTATAGATGCTTTTCTTACCGCTGACCGCCCGCCTATTGTTTATACATATTCTGACGGACTTGACGCCGAATATACTTCTTTAAAAAACGATTACGAAGTATCGTTTGTAGAGGCAAGAAAAAAACTTTACCGTAATTTTTTAAAAGTCAAAAATTATAATATCGGCGACAAAACGGTCTATATAAACGGCATTGACGATAAAGATACTATTGATGCCGTTTGTGAAAACCTTAAAAAAATAGACGGGATTAAGTTTTCGAACTATCTTGATACCTATAGCGGGGATAAATATTTTGTCGAGGTTTACAGTAAAACCGCGGGCAAGAAAAACACCGCCGAAACTTTAAAGAAAATGTATGGATTTGACCGAATTGTGATGTTCGGTGATAACGGAAACGATGTCGAACTTCTAAAGGCCGCCGACTTGGCAGTGGTGGTAGAAAACGGACAACCTATAGCCAAAGAGGCAGCGGATGTTATAATTGACACAAATGATAATGACGGTGTGGCAAAATTTCTGTTACGGGAATTTGAAAAGGAAGTATGAAAATGGGAAGAAAACCTTTAACAAGTGAGGAAAAATTCAAAAAGATGACCACCGAGCCGGTGGAAAAACTCATATGTTCTCTGGCTCTGCCGACCATTATAAGTATGCTCGTTACGACATTTTATAATATGGCAGATACATACTTTGTAGGGAAAATAGGTGCAGGGTTGCCTGAAACAACAGTAGCCGCAATGCAGACAAGGGCAACGGCGGCGGTCGGTGTTGTAATGTCGCTTATGGCGATAATTCAAGCATTCGGTTTTTTCTTCGGTCACGGCTCAGGGAACTATATTTCAAGAGCTCTCGGCAGA
Organism: Acutalibacteraceae bacterium; assembly: GCA_045578845.1. GTDB lineage: Bacteria > Bacillota > Clostridia > Oscillospirales > Acutalibacteraceae > UMGS172. The sequence continues at coordinate 20,393 of JAZNLA010000058.1, forward strand.
AAAGATATAGACTCTGCTCAGACCGTTGCGTCTTCGGGTTTTTGGTATGCTATAATTACAGGTGTAGTAATACTCATTATAGGTCAGATTTTCGCAGACCCCATAGCACTGCTTTTGGGGGCTAACCGTGAGTTTTTAGACTATACTACCGAATATATGCGAATAATACTTTTGGGTGCACCTATAACCATGGGTTCGCTTGTGCTTAATAACCAAATGCGTTTCCAAGGCAACGCAACCTATGCGGTTATCGGCATTTCCGTGGGTGCTATCCTTAATGTTGGACTTGATGCACTGTTTATTCTTGTGCTTGATATGGAAGTTGCAGGTGCTGCTTGGGCAACCATTATCGGCCAATCGATAAGTTTTGTATTGCTCATTTTGGGTACTAAGTTCAGTGACTGTATAGACTTAAAACTTAAAGCGGTAAGGTTCAATAAATCTACTTTCGGTGAAATTTGCCGCGGCGGTTTGCCGTCTTTGGGAAGACAGGGATTATCCTCAATTTCAATAGCTTGCCTAAATAATATGGCGGGTATTTACGGAGCAGTCGCTTACGGCGGACTTGAATCTGCGGGTACTTCTGCGGTTGCCGCGATGTCGGCGGTTTCCCGCATTATGATGTTTGCTGCTTCTACCCTTATAGGTTTCGGCCAAGGCTTCCAACCGATTTGCGGATTTAACTACGGTGCAGGTCTTTTAGACAGGGTTAAAAAATCTTTTTGGTTTTGCGTAAAGACTTCATTTGTTTTTATTGTTTTAATTTCAATTCCCGCATTTATCTTTGCGGGGGATATAGTGTCGATTTTCAGAGGAAATGACCCAATAGCACTCGAAATAGGCACCAAGGCAATGCGTTGGCAACTTATATCTTTTCCCGTAATGTCGTGGGTTGTTATGAGCAATATGATGCTTCAAACCATGGGCAGGGTGGTCAGTGCAACGGTATTGGCAATTTCGCGTAACGGTCTTATGCTTATTCCCGCGGTACTTGTTTTGCCGCTTGTTTTAGGTCTTGACGGTGTTTTGGTATCACAGTCGGTCGCCGATGTGTTTGCACTAATATTGGCAATACCCGTCACCGTAAAGGTTCTGGCCGAGTTTGAAAAGACAGAACAGCCGAAGAAATTAGAGGATAATAATGAGTAAACAGGCAAAATATACATTTCTTTTGTGAAAAAAATCACAATTTTTTTAAGATTTGCTATTTACTTAAAGAGAAAAAAGTGTTATTATAGGTTTAATCGTGGATGATTGTGCTTTGAAATTTCTAAAAGAGCATGTTCCCCGGAGATAATTTATTTATTATTGTATTTTTATAAGGAGGAATTTATCCAATGGCAAGAAAAATGAAAACCATGGACGGTAATAATGCCGCCGCTCACGTATCCTATGCGTTTACCGAAGTAGCAGGTATTTATCCTATTACCCCGTCCAGCCCTATGGCAGACTATGTTGACCAATGGTCGGCACAAGGTCTTAAAAACATTTTCGGTACAACCGTAAGAGTTTCCGAAATGCAGTCCGAAGCAGGTGCCGCAGGTACCGTTCACGGCTCACTTAACGCAGGTGCTCTTACTACTACCTACACTGCTTCTCAGGGTCTTCTTCTCATGATTCCGAATATGTACAAAATCGCCGGTGAATTACTTCCCAGCGTTTTCCACGTATCGGCTCGTTGTGTAGCAAGTCAGGCTCTTAACATTTTCGGTGACCATTCAGATGTTTATGCCTGCCGTCAAACCGGTTTTGCAATGCTTGCAGAAACAAACACTCAAGAAGTTATGGACCTCGGTGCAGTTGCTCACCTTGCAACTATTAAAGGCCGCGTACCTTTCATCAACTTCTTTGACGGTTTCCGTACTTCTCACGAACTTCAAAAGATTGAAATTTGGGACTATGAAGACCTTAAAGAAATGTGCGATATGGACGCTGTTGAGGCTTTCAGAAAGAGAGCACTTAACCCCGAACGTCCTGTAATGCGTGGATCACACGAAAACGGCGATATTTTCTTCCAGCACAGAGAGGCTTGCAACGAGTACTATGACAAACTTCCTGCTATTGTTGAAGAATATATGGACAAGGTTAATGCCAAACTCGGCACTGACTATAAACTCTTTAACTACTACGGTGCACCCGACGCAGAGAATATCATCATTGCTATGGGTTCTATCTGCGATGTTGCAGAAGAAGTTATCGACTATATGACCGCTGCAGGCGAAAAGGTTGGTCTTGTTAAGGTAAGACTTTACCGTCCGTTTGTTGCAGAAAAGTTAGCAGAGGCTATTCCCGCTACCGTTAAGAAGATTGCCGTTCTTGACAGAACTAAAGAGCCCGGTGCTTTGGGCGAGCCTTTGTATCTCGACGTAGTTGCTGCTCTTGCCGCTACCGGCAGAACCGCAAAGATTTCAGGCGGCAGATACGGTCTTGGTTCTAAAGATACTCCTCCTTCGAGCATCTTTGCTATTTATGATGAACTCAAGAAGGACGAGCCTAAGGCTCACTTCACCCTCGGTATCAACGATGACGTTACACATCTTTCTCTCGAAGAAAAGGCCGCTCCCAACACCGCAGCAGAAGGCACTATCGAGTGCAAATTCTGGGGTCTTGGCGGTGACGGTACTGTTGGTGCTAACAAAGACTCTATCAAGATTATCGGCGACCATACAAACAAGTATGTTCAGGCTTACTTCCAGTATGACTCTAAGAAGACCGGCGGTATCACTATCAGCCACCTTCGTTTCGGCGACAAGCCCATTAAGAGTCCTTACTACATCAACAAGGCTGACTTCGTTGCTTGCCATAACCCCTCTTATGTAATCAAGGGTTACAAAATGGTTAACGACGTTAAGCCGGGCGGTGTATTCCTTATCAACTGCCAGTGGACTGCTGAAGAACTTGACCAGCATATGCCTGCTGAAGCAAAACGTTATATTGCCAACAACAACATTCAACTTTACACCGTTAACGCTATTGATTTGGCTGCAAGCATCGGTCTTGGTAAGCGTACCAACACCGTTTTACAGTCTGCATTCTTTGCACTTTCCGAAGTTCTTCCCAAAGAAGAGGCTATCGGCTATATGAAAGAAAAAGCACAGAAGTTCATGAAGAAGGGTAAAGAAATCGTCGAAATGAACGAAAAGGCTATCGACGCCGGTGCTACTGCTTATGTTAAGATTGACGTTCCCGCCGCTTGGAAGGATGCCGCTGATACTACCGAAGCAGTTAAAGAAAACGGTCCCGAAAAGTTAGTTAAGATGGTTGACAACATCATGAAACCCGTTGGTCTTATGAACGGTGACAGCCTACCTGTTTCGGCTTTCGTTGACCACGCTGACGGTACCTTCGAGCAGGGTGCTTCTGCTTACGAAAAACGTGCAGTTGCAGTTCTCGTTCCCGAGTGGAATGCCGACACCTGTGCTAAATGTAACAAGTGTGCTTATGTTTGTCCTCATGCTACTATCCGTCCGTTCGCACTTGATGCAGACGAATTGGCTAAAGCACCGAGCCAGACTAAAAAGGCACCTAAGCCTATTGTTAAAACCGAATACACCTACACATTGGCTGTATCTCCCATGGATTGTATGGGTTGCGGCGTATGTATCGGTGTTTGTCCTACCAACTCGCTCAAGATGGTTTCTCGCGAATCTCAAGAGGCCGAGCAGGCAGTATTCGATTACTGTGTAGCCAACGTTACCGAGAAGGAAGGCGTTGCAGGCAGTCAGACAATTATTTCTTCACAGTACAAGCGTCCTCTCTTAGAGTTCTCCGGCTCTTGTGCAGGTTGTGCAGAAACCGCTTATGCACGTCTTGTAACACAACTTTTCGGTGACAGAATGTATATCTCCAATGCTACAGGTTGTTCGTCAATTTGGGGCGGCCCTGCTGCAACTTCTCCGTACACCACTAATAGCATGGGTCATGGCCCTGCATGGGCAAACTCGTTGTTTGAAGACAACGCAGAGCATGGTTACGGTATGTATATCGGTCAAAAGGCAGTTCGTGACAGACTTATTGCCAAGGTTGTCGAAATGGCTGAATCTGATAAAGCATCTGCCGAATTTAAGGCTGCTGCCGAGAACTTCCTTGCAACCAAGGAAGACGGCGAGGCTAACAAGAAGGCTACCGACGCTCTTATCGTAGAACTTGAAAAGGCTGCTAAGGACGGTTGTCCTACCGCTCCCGAAATTCTTGCTGAAAAAGAATTCTTATCCAAGAAATCCGTATGGATTTTCGGTGGTGACGGTTGGGCATACGACATCGGCTTCGGCGGTGTTGACCATGTTCTTGCCGCAGGCGAAGATGTAAACATTATGGTATTCGATACCGAAGTTTACTCTAATACCGGCGGTCAGGCTTCTAAGGCATCGCAAATCGGTCAGGTCGCTCAGTTCGCAGCCGCCGGTAAAGCAATTGCCAAGAAGAGCCTTGCTGAAATTGCCATGTCTTACGGCTACATCTATGTAGCACAGATTGCTATGGGTGCTGACCAGAACCAGACCTTAAAGGCAATCAAAGAGGCTGAAGCATACAACGGTCCTTCTATCATTATCGCTTACTCACCTTGCGAAATGCATAGTATTAAGGGCGGTATGGTTAACTGCCAGAACGAAATGAAGAAGGCAGTTGACTGCGGTTACTGGAATATGTTCCGCTTCAACCCCGCACTTAAAGAGCAAGGCAAGAATCCGTTCTCTATTGATTCTAAGCCCGCTACTGCAGATTATAAGGAGTTCATCCTCGGCGAAGCACGTTATTCTTCGCTCACCCGTTCGTTCCCCGAACGTGCAGAGGAACTGTTCGACAAGGCTGCTGAGACCGCAAAGGCTAACAGAGCACACCTCGAAAAACTCGAAGAACTCTACGGCAAATAATCAGAAATTTTAAATGAAACCCCCGCTTGCAGTTCATATTGCAAGCGGGGGTTTCTTTTATACACATATTGACAATAGTGTGAATATATTGTAAAATTAACACAAAGAAAGGTTTATTTGTGGATAATTTTTATTGAGGTACAACATATGAAAAGATTTTTTAATAAAAACAGAGATATTGTAATAATTTTGTACACGTAAAGCCGCTGTATTTCTTTTAAAAAAGGTAGTGATATATGGTGAACAAAAGATTTATCGTGTTGTTGAATATTGTATTATTTGTAGTAGTGTTCTGTTGTTCTTGCGGTGAAAATCAAATGTCAACCTACTCGTCTAATATACCGTCTAAAATAATCACCGACCAACAAGTATACCGTAAACCGTTAAAATTATTGTTTTATGATTATAAAGAGTTTGCCGAAGTTCGCAAAAACGAAACACTGTCATATAAGGATATGACATCGGTTTACAGTTCCTTGTATAACGGCTCTGCCTATGATATTATATATGACCAGTCGGCGTATAACTCTTTGCTTACACCGTACCTTATAGACAATAGTATACTTAAATTTCAGTGGTTTGAACTTTCGACTATAGATGTAAACACTAATATAGCCGAACTTTTAGGCCAAAATTATGAAACGGGAATTACTTTTCAATATAGTAGCAATGTAGGTACTGTTACTTTTAAATCAAAGTTAGGCGAATTTGAGGATTTGCAAAACAAAAATACTACTGTTGATTTTAAAATAGGCAATTGTAATTGTTATATTGTGGCCGATAACGGAAGTACCGCAACGGTGCTGATAAAACCCGATGAGGAGTTATTCGGCAATCCGAATTTGAAGTGCACGATTGCTACGGTCAATCAATCAAAGACGGTTATAGATGATTTAAAGGAAAATGTCGGTGTGTTTTATTTTGATGAGGTTATGTACAAAGAGTGCGGAATGATGTCGTATAATTTCGAAAGTAATATGGCAATGATAAATGTATTACAAAATCATTTATCGGGTATGGATATTCGCGGTTGGTGTTATTTGGATAATAAACAAATGTCGAATTTCCTTGAAAACTATCATAATATGGTTTTCCCTGTACAAAATGGCGAAAATACTAACTTCAATATTGATAAAGTGAAAATAAAATCACTGACTATGAATATTGGCTATAATCCTGATACGGTTGTCACTGTATTAAAAAACGGTGTCAGACTTTTAAGCCATAAAGGGAACACACCCGATTATTCGGGCACAAAAATTTTAGGTACATTTGAAAAAGACGGCTATAGTTGTACGGTTTACGATACCGAGTATTTGGATTTTGTCATGGTTAACGGCGAACAGGTAATTGAAGGACACTATGTAACTAAGTCAAGTGATCGTACTGTAGAAACTTTAAAAAATGATATTATAGATATTAGGTTTATGACACTTTCCGAAATGCTTGATACCTACCGTCCCGAACACTTTGACTATTATCATGAAGAATATAGAGAAGGTGGTTGTAATAATTATGGTTGCATACGATGTTATCCTTCGCTAGGGTATAGTTAAAATTGTATAATGTATGCACCAGGAGATGTAAATCTTGACAATATACAATCTAATATATGTAGTTTGTGTCGTAGTGATATAAATAATTATATGTGCAGCGGCAGAGTGAATTAAGATTTTTAAAGCGGTGATGTATAGTGAAAAAGAAAATTTTTAGTATGTTTTTAATCTTTGTTTTGTCGCTGCCATTGGGTGCTTGTAGAGATAACAGCAGTAATAACAGCAATAATAGCGATAATACAGATTCATATGTTAACATGGTCCAAAACAAAGACAATGATGCATTTTTTATAGTTCTTAACTCCGCCCCTGCTGCAGGCGAAGAATGTTCATGTTATATTAAAGCGGGTAGTCCTACAGAACTGTTAGATAGTGCCGTAAGAAACTTTAATACTAATGATTTGTCTTATTTTTATAAAAATTACGGGTTAGGGCAGTTTCGGTACTATGCACAAAACGGAGTTGAAACACTGTATTTTAACGGGAAAGAGTTGAACTGTGCCGAGTCATCGTCGCCAGGTGATTGTTCGGTGTGGTTTTCCCATACTAAAACAAGGTTTTCTTCACCGATTGTAAAATCGTTTTATCATGCAGGCGAGAACGAATGTAATGTTGAGTTTGTATGCGTTGATATTTATAATGAAGTGAATGACGGCAAAGGATATGATGAATGGCGGGAATGGCTATCTCAATATAGTTTTACGACTTTGAAGTTTGCAGACAAAGAACGCAATTGCTTAATTCAAACCATGCACGATGAAACCATTATTGTTTTTGAGGAAAATAATCGTTTGATGTTTACTCAGTCTTTGACGGAATTTTTAACCGAGGATAATATTGCACGGCTTTCTGTGGTTAACATTAAAGCCGACAGTGGAATCAACCCTGAGTTACCGTTATACACCAAATATAAAGAGGATACGGCAAGCGAGTATATTTATGACTTTAAAAAGGTTTTGGAAAATGACAATATTGGTTTGTACAGCAAATTGTCACAAACTGTTGAACGCGGGACATATATCCCATGGTTTGGTAATAAAGAGGCGGGATATTCCATAGGGTCTTGGATTCCGTATTACATAGACCATAATGACGGACACTATTACTATAATGTCTGTTATTTGGATGATGTAACCGATTTTCACGTTTCCTGTTTTCTTGCTATGTTTTCTTTCTCTGATTATCCTAATGATGATTTTTTATTTAATGTATATTATACCGAAGATAATGCCGATGAATTTTTAAAAGATGCTCTTGCACATAAAGATGTAACCGACGGTGTTGTTGAGATCGACGGCAAAGACAGAAAATATTGGACATATTTAATTAGAGAATACTTAGACTCTGATGAAGTTTTAACCGATGTTTATAATGCGTTTATTGAATATGACGATGTTGTTATTCGTCTAATAAGCAGACGGAGGCAGATTGATTCGAATTTATTGTCCGAGTTTAGTTTCCGAAAAATTGAAATATAATCGGCGGTTGTTGTTTTCTCTTTCTAAGGGGGGTATTATGAAAAAATTATTGGCAGTGTTTTTAATTTCAAGTACTATTTTATTAACTTGTTGTTCCTGTGATAATATAATGAGTACCGAATCAAAAAAAGCAGAAAAAGAGATAGTTGTACTTGAGCCGGGAGGAAATTGGTCGCCTTATGGCGGTGTCCATAATGATGATATTCCATTTTGGTCTACAAATAGTTACGCAAAAGCAAAGGAAAAAGTAACAGTGACATTCAATGGAAATACTTATAAAGGCACCTTTGAGTACTCTGAAAAGTTATTTCCTAGAAATTACCAAGTTGATAGGTATTCAACGGAAGATAATAAGAGTTTTGGCATACGAAACGATACTTTAGAATTAGTGTATTTTCGGTACAAGCCGGAGGAAATGACTACTCAAAAATTGCCTGATTCACAATTGGACTCGATTGCAGAAGATTTTGTAAAGTCGTATATAGATACATCTAAATATACTCTGGAAAAGAGCAATATAAGTTACGAACAGCAATATAAATATGACTTATTGCCGTATAACGGAGTTGATACATATGCTAAATTTATAGTCAGACTTTCGCAATATACAGGAGAAGTGTGTCTATTTAAAAGCACAATGATACACGAGTATAACATTAAAGAGTTAGACTCATGGAAAGAAGATATGTTGGAAATAGAAGAAGTATTACCTGAAAAAGTGGAAGAAAAAATCAAGGAATTATACGGCAGTGATCCCAAATATCAATCTCATAAGGTCGGTTTACCGATTATTTGTAAATTGCCTGACGGGAATTATGGTTTATATGTTACAGTTTCTGTAAGTCTTGTTGAGTTTGGTGAAGATGGATTTAGTTACGGTAGCGGTGATGGATTGGTTTTGGTGGTTACTAAAAGATAAGGAACTTGTTATATACCACATCTCTAAAGTACATCCTTGCAACTGATTAGTATTTAAAATTTTTTCAAAGTAAAACCTTTTAACCTCTGCCGACTTCGGGTTGGCAGGGGTTTCTTTTTGCTGATAATACTTGAAATTTGTCGGCATGTATGATATAATACACCATGTATATTTGTGTAATTTGCGAAAAGCGGTGGTAAACTAATGGAAATAACCAAAAAACAAGCGGTTTTGGTCAGTTGCACCGACCATTATAAAAACCGTATGTATGTTATTGACGACTGTTTAAAGGCGTTAAATTATAATACAACCTATCTTACTTCCGATTTCAGCCATTACGACAAGAAGCGTTTTGTTTGTGAAAAACAGGATGCAATACAACTTCATGTCAGAGAATATACTAAAAACATTTCGCCTGACCGCATACTGTCGCACCGCGATTTTGCAAGGGCGGTTTATATGTATTTGGAACAGTTACCGCAAGAGCCGGATTTGGTTGTTTGCGAAGTCCCGCCTAACTTTCTCGCTAAGTACATGGCAAAATACAAGAAAAAACACAATGACGTAAAACTCGTTTTCGACCTGTTTGATTTGTGGCCCGAAACCTTTCCTTTCGGGAAAGCAAAAAAACTATTGTCTTTGCCTTTTAAAGTTTGGGGCGGACTTAGGGATAAAAACCTAAAATATGCCGATACGGTACTTACTGAGTGCGATATGTACAGAGAAAAGTTAGGATTATTGGATAAACCTAATGTCAAAACGGTCTATCTTGCAGGCACAAGACCGGAAAGTGCCGAAATCTCGGCTGACCTTAGCAGTGAACGAATAGAACTTTGTTATTTGGGTGCCATAAACAACATTATTGACATACCCGCAATAAAAGGTTTTGTGGAAAGACTGTCGGCACTAAAGCCCTGCACCGTTCATGTTATAGGCAACGGCGAAAGGACAGAGGAACTGCTTGAGGCTGTAAAAAGTGCAGGTGTCACCCTTAAGTACTACGGGGCGATATTCGACCGCGAAGAAAAGAGTAAAATTATTTCAAAATGCCATTTTGGTCTTAATATAATGAAACCGTC
>JAZNLA010000059.1:0-1516 GCA_045578845.1 Acutalibacteraceae bacterium
TCAGGGCGCAGATGATAATAAACAGGTAACCCGCCCAAGCCCATGCTTTGTTGCGGATAAAGTGGAATCGCTCGTCTGTTTCGGCAACTTCTCTTTTTTCTCGGTAAGTCTCACTCCTGCTCAAACGGTAACTGCGGAGCAGACGCACAATACCAACGACCATCAAAGCCGAACCCATACCGCTCCAAAATTCGTCTAGGGTTTCCAGGCAGCTCAGAACGGTCAAAACAAGCCCAAGCAAAAGCCATATCACACCAAAAACAAAATCTTTTTTCTTCATATTATTCCTCCTCAAAAATGAAGACCTCTTCAATGGTCATCTCAAAGAACGTTGCAATTTTATGGGCTAAAAGAATGGAAGGGTTGTAGCGTCCGTTCTCCAAAGAACTGATCGTTTGCCGGGAAACGCCCATAGCCTTGGCAAACTCCTCTTGGAGAATCCCCTTTTCCTTACGGATAGCTTCTATTTTGTTTTTCAAAAAAATACCCCCTGAAAAGATATTTAAGACGTAAAGTTTGCTTTACATCTTAAATATAACATAACATTGATTAAATGTCAAGTAGACTTTACGTAAAAATTGCAAAATCTGCCCTTGATATCTATTGAAAATAGTTCAAGTCCTCCCCGAAAGCTATTTTCTGTGTAGGATATCTACCCGGTTTTACTTGAAAAAATGGGATGAAAAAATCCAGTAACCGTTGTGGTTACTGGATTTCTTGCGCCGATATCTAAATCGGTTCGCATTGTTGGCTCGTAGCACCGAAAAAGATATCACCGAATTTTTAGGAAAATCCGCTTGTGACAAGGCTTTTTCGGACTTTTTTATATTTTTTCTCGGTGCGTGTCATAGTTGATGATCTTTCTTGTCCCTTTTTATTGAGAACCGAAAAAGATATCACCTCAATCAAGTCATTTTCATTGAGGGCGTTTCTTGTCCATCATCTTCCTGGCTTTCAGTAAAATCAAGTTTATACCTTTTTGCGCTTTCTTCTCAGCACAATAGTAACAACGACTAAAACAGCAACTACACTCGTCAAAACAGCAAATAACACTATCCAAGGACGGAGAGGTTTTTCGTTCTCGCCAGTGCCTCCCATATCATCTGTCGATTCACTGTCTCCAGTAACGACTGAAATATCCGTGTCCAACTCCTTTTCCGATGTAAAGAAAGTGGAAAAGGACGAGGTGTAAAACGATATGCTCTCAATCGTGCCATCTTCATACGTACCATATTCAGCCTTGCCCAATAATTCAATGATACCGTCTTCGGCAATATGATAGATGTAAAGATCCGTACCGCCGTCAAGAAGACCTTTTTCGACGCTGACAGTGACACGCACCGGAAAACCGATCTCCTGATGTCCTTCAAAATATAAAGGGAAGAGTCGTCCTTCCGGCAAAGAACCATAACCGTTTTGTGTTGCAAGAGAATTTAACAATTCATCGGTTTTGGAATCAGATCTTCCCGGCTCGGCAGATGCAACGATTGTACGCACATTGGTCAAGATTTGTGCC
>JAZNLA010000060.1:0-1728 GCA_045578845.1 Acutalibacteraceae bacterium
TTAAGAGATTTGCTTTTCAAATATGTTTGCTTTTGAGTGTCTGCTTGTTGGCCGTTTGGGGTATGATTAGAGAAAGTGTACAAACCCAAAACACCATAAAAACAACACCCACTGTAATCATTGACGCCGGACACGGCGGGCTCCTCAACGGCGGCGCTGTTATGTGGTGATATGAATGTTTTGTGAAAGTATCCAAAGAATAAGGGATTGTGAAAAAGCACACGCAATGGTATAATGAATATATGAACTAAATTTTGGGAGGGCACACAAACGAAAACCATTATTATAGGCGGTGTTGCGGGTGGCGCAACTGCAGCGGCGCGACTTCGCAGACTGGATGAAAAAGCCGAAATCATTATTTTAGAGCGTGGCGAATATGTGTCCTTTGCCAACTGCGGTCTACCATATTATATCGGCGGTGTAATTACTGACCGCGAGGATTTGACTTTGCAGACACCCGAAAGCTTTAAGGCACGTTTTAATATTGATGTAAGAGTTTTAAACGAGGCGGTTAAGATAAGCCCCGATACCAAAACTGTTACCGTCAAAAATCTTCGTACAGGCGAAACCTATGAAGAAATCTATGATAACCTTATTTTGTCTATGGGCGCCGAGCCGATAAGACCAAACATTGTCTGCGCTGACGGAAGCAATGTTTTCACACTTCGCAACATTCCCGACACCTTAAAAATTAAAAAGTATATTAATACCGCAAAACCACGCTCGGCTGTGGTTATCGGCGGCGGATATATCGGTGTTGAGATGGCGGAAAATTTAGCACAGGCAGGGCTAAAGGTTGCAATCGTAGAACTTGCCGACCATCTGATAGCACCTCTTGATTTTGATATGGCGGCAGACGTTCACCGCTATATTAAATCCAAAGGAATTTATTTGCACCTTAATAACGGCGTAAAGGCGATAAACGGAAACACCGTTATCTTGCAAAACGGTGAGATTACCGCCGATATGATTATTATGTCGGTGGGTGTCCGTCCCGAAACCGCTATTGCCAAGGAATGCGGAATAGAACTCAACCAACGCGGAAGCATTGTTGTAAACAACAAAACGCAGACCAATATACCGAATATTTATGCTGTCGGTGATGCAGTTGAGGTTGAGGATTTTATAACAAAGAAACCGGCCTTTATTCCTCTTGCAGGGCCTGCTAACAAACAAGGCAGAATTGCGGCGGATAATATTGCGGGATACGAGAGCGTTTATACAGGAACGCAAGGTTCGGCAGTTTTAAAACTTTTTGGTATGACCGTTGCTACCACAGGTCTTAATGAAAAGTCGGCTACTGAGGCTGGCGTTGATTACGATAAGACCTACATCTATTCGGCATCTCATGCGACATATTATCCGGGGGCGGCACAGATGTCAATAAAAGCGCTTTGGGATAAGAAAACGCTTAAAATCATCGGTGCGCAGATTGTTGGCTTTGATGGTGTGGACAAGCGTATGGACGTGCTTGCCACCGCTATCCGTTTTGGCTCAAAAATCACCGACCTTACCACACTTGAACTGTGTTATGCGCCGCCTTTTGGAAGTGCAAAAGACCCCGTCAATATGCTCGGCTTCGTTGCCGAAAATATCGTCAGCGGAAAACTAAAACAATTCTTCTGGCACGATGTTGAAAATCTTGCTCGTGACGGTAGTGTTTTCTTGCTCGACACCCGTACACCGTTTGAGGTGATGCAGGGCAAAATAGACGGATTTGTGAATATC
>JAZNLA010000061.1:0-108133 GCA_045578845.1 Acutalibacteraceae bacterium
CCTCTTGCCGCCGCACCCATAAGTCCGTTACCGCCGCCGCCGAAAACCAAATTATGACCGCGGTTTGCCAAGGTTTCACCTATTTTTTCGGTTTGGTCCATATACATTTTATCAATGGTGGGGCTCGCCGCACCGTAAACACATATTCTCATAACAGTTATTCCTTTCGTTTGTTTTATTTACTATGTTGTTAAAATGTGATATAAAATAAAAACAAAGCGTTTTTGCCGCCTCCCTCTGACTATGAAGGCTTGTAACACTTTTATTATACCATTTTTTATTGCGGTTTTCAAGATTTTTAATATTTTAAATAACTGTTGACAAAATAAATTTTTGATGTTATACTGTCGGTATAGATTTTTAAAGTAAGGAGTGGGGCGACCCGCTCTTTAGTTTTTATCAAAGGAGATTTGTATGGCTAACACACCTACTGCACAAAAGGTAACCGAACTTGTAAAATCGCCTATTGAGGGTTTGGGGTACATTTTGTGGGATGTCCGCTTTGTAAAAGAAGGTGCTTCATGGTACTTGAGAGTGTTTATCGACAAAGACGGCGGCGTCGACATCAATGACTGTGTCGACGTAACCCACCTTATCGACCCGATAATCGACGACGCCGACCCCATAAATGTTTCGTACTGTTTGGAGGTTTGCTCTCCGGGACTCGACCGCGAACTTACAGAAGATTGGCACTTTAAAAGGTACATCGGCAGCGAGGTACTGGTGAAACTTATCCGACCGAGGGAAAAGGTCAAAGAATTTAAGGGTACACTTATCGCCTTTGACGGCGGTGTGACAATAAACACAGATGACGGTGAAATTTATTTTGCCAAATCGGAAATTGTAAACGTTCGGCTTTGTGACGCCGATTTTAACTAATATTGGAGGTAAAACGGAAAATGGCTAAAGCAAAATCTAAAGAAAAGAAAATTGACTATAATAAGGAGATTTTTGAAGCACTTAAACAGATGGCAGAAGAAAGCGGTATCCCCGCCGAATATCTTGCCGCAAAAATCAGCAACGCTATCATTATCGCCGCTAAGAAAGACTACGGCGGCAGAGATGTTGTTTTCTGCGATATGGACATTGAAAATGAAATTTTTAAGGTCTACGTCAGAAAAACCGTTGTTGCCGAAGTCGAAGACGAATACACCCAGATGTTACTTGAAGATGCACTCAAGTACAACAGTGCCGCAATGGTTGGCGAATTTACCGACATTCCGCTTGAAACAAGACAGTTCGGCAGAATTGTTGCCCAAAACGCAAAGCATGTTATCCGCCAAGGTGTAAAAGAGGCCGAAAGAGGTCAAACTTATGAGGAACTCCAAAGCCGCAATAAGGAACTTGTAACTGCAGTTGTTCAGCGTATCGACCCCAAAACAGGCAACGCTACCATTACAATAGGCAGAGGCGAAGCAGTGCTTCCCAGAGCCGAGCAGGTGCCCGACGAAGAACTTCATGAAGGCGACCACATTAAGGTATATATCGTAGATGTTAAAAATGAGGACAGAGGTCCTAAGGCCATGATTTCGAGAACACACCCCGGTCTTGTCAGACGTTTGTTTGAAACCGAAGTTCCCGAAATTTATGACGGCACTATTGAAATTAAGTCGATTTCCCGTCAGGCAGGCAGCCGTACCAAAATGGCGGTTTGGTCTGCTAACACTGAAGTTGATGCAGTTGGTGCATGTATCGGTCAAAGAGGTGCCCGTGTCAACACAATCGTTGAAGAACTCGGCGGAGAAAAGATTGATATTGTTAAATATTCCGAAGACCCTGCGGCATTTATCACCGAGGCTTTATCCCCCGCAAAGGTGCTTACGGTTACAATCGAAAGCGAAGACCCCAAGGTTTGCAAGGTCACCGTACCCGACAGTCAGTTGTCATTGGCTATCGGCAACAAGGGACAGAATGTTCGTCTTGCGGCAAGGCTTACCGGCTGGAAGATTGACATTCACCCCGAAAGCGGTTTCTACGGTGAGGGTGACGACAGCATAGAATAAAAGGAGGAAGTTTGCATGAACAAAAAGCAACCGTTAAGACAGTGCACCGGCTGCGGTGAAATGAAACCCAAAAAAGAACTTATACGGATTGTAAAATCACCCGACGGCGTTATAAGTCTTGACCGTTCAGGCAAGGCAAACGGCAGAGGTGCTTACATTTGCCCCTGTTCCGACTGCTATAAAAAGGCAGTTAAGGGCCGCCGTCTTGAAAAGGCTTTTTCAATGCAAATTCCCGAAAATATATCTTTGCAGATTATAAAGGAGATTGACGCGGATGAGTAACGACCCCGTTTTATCACGTTTAGGGTTTGCTCGTAAAAGCAATAATTTATCGGTGGGTTTTGCCGCCGCTAAAGAATCGGTCCAAAAGAAAAATGCTAAACTTATAGTAATCGCCGCCGATGTTTCGCCTAAATCCGAAAAGGAAATAAAGTACTTTGCAAAGGATATTCCCACCGTTAAAATACCGCAGACCATTTTAAGTCTTTCTGCGGCTATAGGTATAAAAGCCGGCATTGTTTCGGTCAACGACCAAGGATTTGCCGACGCAATTTTAAAACAAATCAACCCGTAACCGCAAGACTACCGAAGGAGGAAAACATATGCTGATTAAATATAAAATTCATGAGGTTTCCAAGGATTTTAATATTTCGAGCAAGGAGATAATCACCCTTTTGCAGGAAAAATTGGGTGTCGAAAAGAAGAGTCAAACCTCTTTAGAGGATACTGAACTCAATCTTATTTTTGATTATATTACAAGTAAACACAATGTCAAAAATTTTGATGAATACTTTGCTTCGGGTGAAAAGGCTCGCGAAGAACGTGCCGCCCAAAGAAAGGCTGAAAAAGACCGTAAACTAGCCGAACAAATGGCAGTTTTAGAGCAACTCAAAGCTGCCAAAGCCGCCGCTGAGGGCAAACCGATAAAGGCCGAGAAAAAAGAAAAAACCCAAGTCAAAGAAACGGTCAAAGAGGTTAAAAAGGAAGTCGAAAAGAAACCCGAAAAATCCAAAACCTCTCCTGCCGATAATGATAAAAAAGCAGAGAAAAAAGCAGAAGTTAAGACCGAGGCTAAACCTCAAAAGCCTGCCGAACCCCAAAAGCCAAAACATGAGCCGGTTTACATTCCGCCTCAGCCCAAAAAAGAAAAGACAGGCGAAGTGCCCAACCGCGGACCTGCACAAATCCGCAAGGTTGACACAAGAGCCTCTAACATCAATATCGACAAATACAACGAACGTTACGAAAATATCGCTCCTGCCAACTCAATGCGTAACGACAACGCAGGCAGAAAGCAGAAGATAAAACAAAAATCTCAAGATTACCGCCGTCCTCAAAGTGCAAAACGTGAAACCGAAGCCGATAAACTTCGCCGTTTGCAACTTGAGAAAATCAAGAAAACACCCGTTACCGTTACGGTAGGTGACGAAATTACGGTCGGTGAACTTGCCGCCGCCATGAAGAAAACGGCATCTGATGTTATTAAGCAGTTGCTCAAACTCGGCATGATGGCTACCGTAAACCAAACTATCGACTATGACACCGCCGAAATTGTGACCACCGAAATGGGTTGCAAAATTCAGCGTGCCGTTGTGGTTACCATTGAAGAAAGAATTATGGATATTTCTGAAGACACCGAAGAGTCACTTCAAACCCGCAGTCCGATTGTTGTTGTAATGGGTCACGTTGACCACGGTAAAACCTCACTGCTTGACGCCATTCGCAACGCCAAGGTTACTGCAGGCGAAGCAGGCGGTATTACTCAGCACATCGGTGCTTACAGAGTAAACCACGAAGGACACGAAATCACCTTCCTTGACACCCCGGGACACGCCGCATTTACCTCTATGCGTCAACGCGGTGCCATGGCTACCGATATTGCGGTACTTGTTGTTGCTGCAGACGACGGTATCATGCCCCAAACCATTGAGGCTATAAACCACGCAAAAGCGGCAAAGGTTCAGGTTATTGTTGCCATTAACAAAATGGATAAACCCGAGGCTAACCCCGACCGCATTAAACAACAACTTACTGAGCAGGGACTTGTTATTGAAGAATGGGGCGGCGACATTATCTGTGTTCCCGTTTCAGCCAAAACCCACATGGGTATCGACGACCTTCTTGCCAATATTTTACTTGTTGCCGAAATGCAGGAACTTAAAGCCAATCCCAACCGCCGTGCAAAAGGTGTTGTTATTGAGGCACGGCTCGATAAAGGCCGCGGCCCTGTTGCAACACTGCTAGTGCAAAACGGTACACTTAACGCGGGCGATATAATCGTTGCGGGCGCCGCTGTCGGCAGAGTCAGGGTTATGCTTGACGAAAACGGCAAAACCGTAAAGGTTGCCGGTCCGTCGGTACCGGTTGAAATCACCGGTCTTGACGAAGTTCCTTTGGCAGGTGACGATTTTGACGCCGTTTCCGACGAACGTCTTGCACGTCAACTTGTCGAACAACGTAAACAAAAAGCCAAAGACGAAGTCTTTAACGCCGCAAGTAAAGTTACACTCGACAATCTGTTCAGTCAACTTGAACAGGGCGAGGTTAAAGACCTCAATGTTATTGTTAAGGCAGACGTTCAAGGCTCGGTTGAGGCCGTTAAAGAAAGTTTGCAAAAACTTTCAAATGACGAAGTACGCGTCAATGTTATTCACGGCGGCGTAGGTGCCATAAATGAGTCAGACGAAATGCTGGCATCTACTTCGGGTGCTATTATCGTAGGCTTTAACGTCCGTCCCGACCCCGTTGCCAAAGAGGCCGCTGAGCGTGACGGCGTTGAAATGCGTCTTTACAGGGTTATTTATGACTGTATTGACGAAATCACTGCCGCTATGAAGGGTATGCTTGCACCCAAATTCCGCGAGGCCACTTTGGGTGAACTTGAGGTCAGACAGACCTACAAAGTTTCGGGCGTCGGCATGATTGCGGGTTGCTATGTCAAAAACGGCAAAATTACCCGCGATGCAAAGGTTAGGGTTGTACGTGACGGCATAGTTGTCGCCGAAGACGAAATCGCCTCTCTCCGCCGTTTCAAAGATGACGTTAAAGAAGTTGCCGACGGTTATGAATGCGGTGTAGGACTCGAAAAATTTGCCGACATTAAAGAAGGCGACATTTTAGAAGCCTTTATCATGGAAGAATACCGCGATTAACCTCAAAAAAAGCATCTAATAGTTAAAGGATACGGCTTCGCTTTTATTTTAAAGCGAAGCCGAACAAACTTAAAGAAAGGTAATTTTAGTATGCCAAGTTTTAAATTGGGCCGTGCAACTGCCGATTTACGCCGCGAACTGTCCGACCTGCTAAGAGAAGTAAAAGACCCCAGAGTCAGCAAACTTTTAAGCATTGTCAAGATAGATTTGTCGGGCGATATGTCATATGCCACCGTTTATGTCAGTGCCATTGAAGGCAGAGAAAAAACGGTCGAAAGCGTAAAGGGACTAAAAAGTGCCGCGGGATATTTAAGACGTGAACTCGGTGCCCGTTTGGGACTGCGTAAAACCCCCGAACTTCGCTTTATTGCCGACGATTCCATTGAGCACAGTGCCCATATTGCCAAAATTATCGACTCCTTTGGGGAGGATAAATAATGGCTTGCAAAATTTTAAATACAAAAGAAGCTGCCTTGTTTTTAAAGCAAAATGACCGTTTTTTGATTTTAACCCACGCCCTGCCCGACGGGGACACCTTGGGCTCGGCGTTTGCTTTAGAGTCCACCTTAAAGAATTTAGGAAAAAAAGCAAGGGTTTTATGTCCTGACGAAATCCCTTCGAAATTTTTATATCTTACAACCGATAACGACCTCGATTTTGAGCCTGAAATAATTGTCGCTGTCGATGTTGCCGATAAAAAATTGTTGGGCAAATGCTGTGATTTGTACGGTGACAAAATCGACCTTTGTATTGACCACCACCATTCCAACAAGGGCTTTGCAAAACGCCTTTATTTAGAAGGCGACTCTGCAAGTGCCTGCGAGTGCATTTATAATGTAATCGAAGAATTGGGCACAGAAATCACACCGCATATAGCCGACTGTCTTTACACAGGTATTGCCACCGACACAGGCTGTTTCAAATTTTCCAACACCTCTCCCCGCACCCACCGTTATGCCGCAACACTTATAGAAAAAGGTGCAAACTTCAGTGAAATCAACCGCGTTATGTTTGAGGTGAAATCACGCTCGCAAATTGCGGTCGAAAAGCAGATTTTTGACAGTATTGAATTTCACTCTGACGGCAAAATTGCAGTAGTTGTAATTACCAATGATATGTTAAACGCGGCAGGTACCACCTTGGCTGAACTTGACGGAATCACCGCACTTGCACGAAGTATTGATGGTGTTTTAATCGGTATTACCGTAAAGGAAATGCCGAGTGGAAAGGTGCGAGCCTCGGTTAGGACATTCGAGCCTTACAGTGCCAGCGAAATTTGTGCCGTCTTTGGCGGCGGCGGACATGAAAGGGCCGCAGGTTGTGAGTTTTCATATGATATGGCACAGGCCAAACAAATGCTTATAAAGACTGCTAAAGAGGTAATGGCACGTGACTGAAAACAAAACAGGTCTTATTTTGCTCGACAAACCGCAAGGGTTTACTTCCTTTAAAGCGGCGGCGGCGATAAGACGGATTCACGGTATAAAACGGGTTGGTCACACCGGCACTTTAGACCCAATGGCTACAGGTGTTCTGCCTATTTTAATCGGCAGGGCAACAAGACTTTGCTCATTTTGTTTAGATGCCGACAAACGATATACTGCCACTGTCATCTTAGGTGTCACCACCGACACTTTGGACATTACGGGCAAAATTTTAAGTGAATCGCCCGTCAATGTAACCGACGATGAACTAAATAAAGCTATAGAAAAATTTAAAGGCATTTATGACCAAATTCCGCCCATGTTTTCGGCCATCAGCAAAAACGGGGTAAGAATGTACGATTTAGCAAGGCAGGGCATTGAGGTCGAAAGAACACCAAGGCGTGTAAATATTAAGAAAATAAACCTGCTTTGGCGTGACGGCAACACCTTTGCTATAGACGTGCTTTGCTCAAAGGGTACATATATCAGGTCTTTAGCCGACGATTTGGGCAAATTTTTAGGCACAGGTGCGGTGCTGTCGGGTTTAAGACGCACAAAAACCGCACAATTCTCTATTGACGAATGTGCGAAATTGGAAGATATAGAAAAAAATCCCGAAAAATACCTTTTGTCGGCGGAAAAAATAGTTGAATATCTACCCAAAGTCTATATTACCGCACCGCAAAAAAACAGATTTTTGCACGGTGCACCGCTTGATTTGGGCAGAGTTACACCCGAAACCTTCGCCGAAAACAGTTTGGTAAGGGTGTGCGAAAGCGAAACTTTTTTAGGTCTTGGCGAAATAAAAGAAACCAGCATTTACACAAAATGCGTTATCAATGATTGATAGGAAAATTTATGGAAAAAACGGGATATGCTTTAGCCCTCGGCACCTTTGACGGTCTTCATTTGGGCCACCAATCGGTGTTAACCGCGGCGTTGGAATTTAAAAATTTAATACCCGTTGCCGTCACCTTTGACGAGCCGCCCAAACGGCACACCGAAGGCGGCTTTATCCCTATGCTCATTTCGGCAAAACAAAAAAACGAAATGCTTAAAAAAATGGGATTTTCGGCAGTTGATGTGCTGGACTACAAAGAAATACATCACATAGAAGCCGAAGACTTTTTAGATTTTCTCTTTAAAAAATACAATGTAAAAGCGGTTGTTTGCGGGTTTAATTACCGTTTCGGAAACGGCGGTAAGGGTGATGTAGCCCTTTTATCCGACTACTGTAAAAGGCACTGTGCCGAGGCGGTTATATGCCCTGCTGCCGACGTTTCGGGCAAAACCGTTTCTTCTACATTTTTAAGAAATTTAATTGCAAGCGGCGATATTTCTTTTGCAAATTCACTTCTTTTATCGCCTTTTTCTTTTACCACAGAGGTTATTCACGGCGAAAAGCGTGGCAGAACTCTCGGTTTCCCCACCGTAAACCAACCGTTAGACAAAAATTTGGTGACGCCGAAATTAGGCGTTTACGCCTCGGTTTGTGAAATTAACAGTAAAGAATATCCGTCGGTCACAAACATCGGCATACGGCCTACATTTATCCTGAAAAAACCGCAAAGCGAAACCCATATTTTAGATTTTGACAGTGATTTGTACGGACAAAAAATTACAGTTAAACTGTTGAAATATTTACGTGAAGAAACAAGGTTTCAAAATATAAGTGACCTTAAAAATGCTATTGAAAATAATGCCGCAGAAGCGAGAAAATGCTTTGCGGAATACAAAACTATAAAGAAGGTTTGAAATTATGAGCAATATTTGGCACAACATTAACCCAAAGAGAATAACCCCCGATGATTTCATCGCCGTTATTGAAATCGGCAAGGGAAGTAAATGTAAATACGAACTTGACAAAGAAACGGGTATGTTACAACTTGACCGCATACTTTACACATCAACCCACTACCCTGCCAACTACGGATTTATTCCCCGTACATACGCCGACGATTTAGACCCGCTTGACGTACTTGTACTTTGTTCGCAAAGTCTTGTTCCGCTGACCACAGTTCGTTGCTACCCAATTGGCATAATTTCCATGATGGACAACGGCCGTTATGACGATAAAATCATCGCCATTCCTTTTAATGACCCAACTTATAATTCATATACCGATATTTCACAAATTCCGTCGCACATTTTCGACGAAATGTGCCATTTCTTCAAAGTTTACAAGGAACTTGAAAGCCGCGAAACGGCAGTAAACGAGGTTGAAAACGCCGAAAAGGCTAAAAAAATAATTACCAAGTCGATTGATAATTATATTGAAAACTATTGTAAATGATATAAAAAACAGTACAGAATTTTAAAGTTCTGTACTGTTTTTTTACAATTTTTCAATAATACTTGTTTTTTGTGTTGTGCGTAGCCGAATGGTCTTTTTTTGTTATACTGAGAGTCGAAGTGTCTTAAAGATTCCTCGACTTCGCTCGGAATGACAATGTGTGACTTTATTCTTCTGCGGTTTCAACAGTTTCGGTTTCCTCTGCCTCAATATCGCCTACATCGGCGGCTTCGGCATCAGGTGCATCGGGGCGGTCGGTGACCTCTTCCTCGTTGTGTTCGGCAGTGGCTATCGACAGCACTTTGCCGTCACCCTTAAACCTCATGACGCGAACACCCTTTGACGGTCTACGCAACATGCTGATGTCTTCAACGGCAATTCTTATAATAATTCCTTCAGACGAAATCATTATAATATCCTGACTTTCAGAAACGGCTATAACCTCGGCAACATCGCCGAATTTTTGAGTACGGTAGTTTATAATACCCTTACCGCCGCGGGACTGCAAACGGTAATCGTCAAAACTTGAAACTCTGCCAAGACCTGTTTCGGTAACGGTCAGCAAGGCTGTGTTTTCACTTGCAACCGCCATACCGACAACACAATCACCCTCTCTAAGTCTGATTGCTCTGACGCCCTTGGCAGTTCTGCCCATTTCTCTCGCGTCGGTTTCGTTAAACTTAATTGCAAAACCTTTTTTGGTGGCAACCACAAGTTGGTCCTCACCGCTTGTACGGCAAACATAGGCAAGTTCGTCATTTTCCTCAATATTAATGGCGATAATACCGGTTTTTCTTACATTCTTAAAATTGCCGATTTCGGTACGCTTAATAGTACCGTTTTTGGTAATCATACAAATATAGAAACTCTCTTCTAGATTTATATTTCTACCAAGCGGCAAAATATTTATAATCTTTTCGTTGGGCATTAAGGGTAAAATGTTGATAAGGTTCATACCCTTTGAAGTACGGCTGCCTTCGGGGATTTCATACGCTTTAATTCTGTAAAGGCGTCCCAAATTACTGAAGAGCAGTACATAATCGTGCGACGAACAAGTAAACATATTCTCGACAATATCGCCCTCGCGGGTGGTCATGCCTGTAATACCCTTACCGCCGCGGTGCTGTGTCGAATAGGTATCACTCGGCAACCTCTTAATATAACCCGCAACGGTTTTGGTGAGTACACATTCCTCTTCGGGGATAAGGTCTTCAATGTCAACCTCGCCCGCAACATCGGTGATTTCGGTGCGTCGGTCGTCAGCAAACTTGTCGCGAAGATTAAGACTATTAGTCTTAACAATATCCAAAATCCTTGCCTTCGAGCCTAAAATTTCCATACATTCCTTAATAAATGCCAACTTCTCGTCTAACTCGTCTAAGATTTTCTGTTTTTCCAAGTTGGCAAGTTTGCCAAGTTGCATTTGCACTATGGCAGTGGCTTGAAGGTCGTCAAAACCGAATCTCTCACACAAGTTTTCCTTAGCAGTATTCACATCGGCACTGGCTCTTATAATTGAAATAACCTCGTCGATAAAATCAAGAGCGGTTTTTAACGCTTCTAAAATATGAGCCCTCTCTTGTGCTTTTTTCATTTCATAGCGGGTTTTACGCTCAACAATTTCGCACTGGAAGTCGATATTGTTTTGAAGCATTTCTTTTAAAGTCAAAACCTGCGGTTTGCCGTTTACAATGGCAATAAGGTTAGCACCGAACGTGGTTTGAAGTTCAGTATAAGAGAATAGTTTATTAAGTACTACCTGCGGATTGGCGTCACGCTTTACATCGACAACAATTCTAATACCACCGTCACGTTTACTTGAGTAGTCGACAACATCATCAATGCCCTCAACCCTCTTTTCGGCGGCGAGGTCATAGATTTTTTTAACAAGTGCCTCTTTTCTGACCTTGTAAGGAATTTCGGTAATAATAATCCTGAATTTACCGTTGGAAAGTTCCTCAATTTCGGTCTTTCCTCTTACAATAATTCTTCCTTTACCGGTAGCGTATGCGGCTCTTATACCGCTTCTGCCCATTATAATACCGCCCGTCGGGAAGTCGGGGCCTTTTATATATTCGCAAATTTCGGAAAGTTCTGCCTCTGGGTTGTCTATAAGACAGCACATGCCGTCAATAACCTCGGCAAGGTTATGAGGCGGGATTTCGGTTGCCATACCGAAAGCAATACCGCTTGAGCCGTTTACAAGCAGTTGCGGGAAACGGACAGGCAAAACGGTCGGCTCTTCTAAACGGTCGTCATAGTTAGGTACAAAGTCAACGGTATCTTTTTCAATATCGTCAAGCATTTGGTATGACAAGCGGTTCATTTTAGACTCGGTATAACGGTAGGCGGCGGCGGGATAGCCGTCAATATTACCGAAGTTACCGTGTCCGTCAATAAGCGGATAGCGAAGTGAGAAATCCTGTGCCATACGCACCATTGCTTCGTAAACCGACGAGTCACCGTGCGGGTGGTAACGTCCCAAAACCGAACCGACGGTATCAGCACATTTACGGTGAGCTTTATCGGGGGTCAGTCCGTTTTCGTACATGGTGTAAAGTATTCTTCTGTGAACGGGTTTAAAACCGTCCCTTATGTCGGGAAGAGCACGGCCGACAAGTACCGACATGCCGTACTGCAACATACTTGATTTTACTTCATCGACAATTTCAACAGGTTGAATATTGGTATCTTCGCTTTCGGGCCAAAATACCTTTTCTTGTTTAGCCATTTTTGATTTCTCCTTTCCTTAAATATCCAAATCGGTAGCAAATACCGCATTTTCTTCAATAAATATTTTTCTCGGCTCAACTTCATCGCCCATTAACATATCAAATGTACGGTCGGCAAGTTCAGCATCAGCCATGGTAATACGCAAAAACGTTCTCTTTTCGGGGTCAAGAGTGGTTTCCCAAAGTTGGTCGGGGTCCATTTCACCAAGACCTTTATAACGCTGAATATCAACCTTTTCCCCGCCGAGTTTTTCTTTATACATATCCCTCTCTTCTTCGGTAAAAGCATCAAAATGCTGTTTGCCTTTGGAAACGCGGAAAAGAGGCGGCTGTGCCAAATAAATGTGACCTGTTTCGATAAGTTCAGGCATATAACGGAAGAAAAATGTGAGTAATAATGTTCTTATGTGGCTACCGTCAACGTCGGCATCGGCCATGATAACAATTTTGTCATAGCGAAGTTTAGATATATCGAAATTTTCACCGATACCCGTACCAAGTGCTACAATAACAGGTGTAAGTTTATCGTTGCCGTAAACCTTGTCTTCCCTCGCCTTTTCAACGTTGAGCATTTTACCCCAAAGAGGTAAAATTGCTTGGTAGGTTGAGTTTCTTCCCTCAACCGCCGAGCCTCCTGCAGAGTCACCCTCAACGATAAATATTTCGGTCTTTGTGGGGTCGTCGGAAATACAATCTTTTAACTTTTCGGGCATTCGGGTTTTTCCGCCGATACCCGATTTATTACGCGAAGCGTCTCTTGCTTTTTGTGCTGCTTCGCGGGCATTTGATGCGGCAATAGCCTTATCAATTATAATTTTAGCTTCAGCGGGGTGTTCTTCCAAATAGAGATAAAGTTTTTCGTTTACAAGACCTCTTACCAAAGTGCCGATTGAGGTATTACCTAATTTTGCTTTGGTTTGGCTTTCAAACTGAGCGTCGGCAAGTTTTACCGAAACAACCGCAACCATACCCTCTAAAATATCGTCGCCTTTGAGTTTCGGGTTTCCTTCTTTTAATTTTTTAAAATCAAATGCGTATTTATTAATAACATTTGCAACACTGAGTTTAAATCCCTGCTCATGGGTACCGCCGTCTATAGTGTGCAAAGTGTTAGCAAACGACATAATTTTAGAGTCGTATGCCGTTGACCATAAAAGTGCAATTTCGGCGGTCGAGTCGCCGTCAGTGGTTGAAAGGTAAATAACGTCGCAAAGTTTATCTTTTTTAGTCTGTTCCAAAAGATATTCAACATACGATTTTATACCGCCCTCATAGTGGAACTCGTCACTCTTCGGCTCAAAAACGTCGGTGCGTTTATCTAAAAGTTCTATTCTTATACCTGCATTTAAGAAAGACTGCTCGCGAAGTCTTGTTTTTAAAATATCATAATCATATGTTGTGGTGTCGGTAAAAATTGTAGCGTCGGGTTTAAATGTAACAATAGTACCTGTTTCATTTGTTTCGCCGATTATATTCAAGTCGGTTACGATATTACCTTTTTCATAACGCTGTTTATAAATATTTTTACCGTCTTTAACCTCAACTTCAAGCCACTCGGACAAAGCATTTACAACCGATGCACCAACGCCGTGAAGTCCGCCCGAAACCTTATATCCGCTGCCGCCGAACTTACCGCCTGCGTGCAAAATAGTAAATACTACCGTAACAGTGGGAATACCTTTTTGAGGATTTATGCCGACAGGAATACCGCGGCCGTTATCGGTTACTTTAATAATTCCGTCATCTAAAATTTCAACGGTGATTTTATCACAATAACCCGCCAACGCCTCGTCAATAGAGTTATCCACAATTTCATATACAAGATGGTGAAGACCTCTTT
Source organism: Acutalibacteraceae bacterium (assembly GCA_045578845.1). Taxonomy (GTDB): domain Bacteria; phylum Bacillota; class Clostridia; order Oscillospirales; family Acutalibacteraceae; genus UMGS172. The sequence continues at coordinate 13,445 of JAZNLA010000061.1, forward strand.
CACCGGTCGAGCCGATATACATACCCGGTCTTTTTCTGACGGCTTCAAGTCCTTCCAAGACCTGTATGGAATTTTCGTCATAACTTTCCGTTACGGGTATATTAATTTCGTTACTCATTTTTATCTCCTTAAAATATTATTTTACTATTTCTAAAACACCCTCGTTGCGTTTTTCTAAGGTTGAGGGCGAAATTTGTGAAATATAAACAGTAATTTTTCCGTCTTCATTGCACACAATAAAAGATTTCGGCAGTTCATAAGAAACGTTTACTACTCTACCTTTTTTTTCGGCAATATTTAAAAAATTTCGGGTTGATTTTGCAACAGTTGAAGTATCCATATCAAAAATACCTATGATATTTTTCTTTTTAACAACAAAATCCTTACCTAAATGAAGATACATATTTTCTCCTTAAAAAATATTGCCGTTTTCTACATAAAAAACTTTACCGTTCTTTAAATCTTCAAAATTTGATTTATCACAGCAGGTTATAAAAACCTGACTGTTTTTTATGTGATTTAAAATATAATTTTGCCGGCATTTATCAAGTTCGCTCAGCACATCGTCAAGTAACATTACGGGTTTTATTCCGGTAATTTCGTTTATTACCTCGGCTTCACTGAGTTTTAGTGCCAAAGCACACGACCTTTTTTGTCCTTGTGAGCCGAAATTTCTTGCACTTATGTTATTTATTTTAATATTAAGGTCATCTCGGTGAGGACCAATCGACGTAGTTTGATTAAAAATATCATTTTTTCTGCAATTTTTAAGGGTTATTTTAAATTCTTCTTTTATTTTCGAACATTCAGTTTCAAGTTCTAAAGATATATCCTCTTTACCTCCTGAAATTCCGTTAAAAATTTCGGGCAAATATTTATTTAAGGAATTTACATATTCAATTCTGTATTTGGTAATTGCCGAACCGGTAATACTCAGTTCATTTTCAAAATCTTCTAAAAATTCCTCTAAATTGGGATTATATTTTATTTCTTTTAAAATTTTATTTCGTTGGTCTAATGCCCTTAAATATCTACGCGATAAATCAATGTATAAAGGATAAAGTTGACAAAGTGCGGTATCTAAAAATTTTCTTCTGAATATTGGACCGTCTTTTACAATATTAAGGTCATTAGGTGAAAAAACAACCGCTAAAATTTTACCCGCAAGTAAAGACGCACTGCTTAATTCAACATCATTTAAGGTTGCTTTTCGGCGGGACTCAATATCAATTACACAGGTATTTTCTCTGTTACCGTCAAAAAATTCTAAAGAAATTTTAGATATTTCTTTTCCAAAACTTATAAGTTCTGTGTCTTTTGACCCTCTGAAACTTTTTGCACCGGTAAAAAGCCAAAGCGACTCTAAAATATTGGTTTTACCTTGTGCATTTTCTCCGTAAATAACGTTTACTTTTTCTGAAAGTTCAATTTTTACTTCATTTATATTTCTGAAATTTTTTAAAGACAATTTTTTAAATATCATCTTTTGAAACCTTTATAGTAATATTATCAAATTCAATAATTTCACCGCCGCGAAGTTTTTTACCACGTATAGTACAAACTTCTCCGTTTACTTTAACCAATCCTTCCAAAATAACAATCTTAGAATGTCCGCCGGTAGCAGTTAAACCTGCAAATTTAAGAAGGTCGGCAAGCGTTATATAATTTGTGTGAATTTTAACAATTTCCATTATTCAGCTTTTAACCTCATAGGCATTACCATATAAAGGAAATCGTCGCCCGAAGTGGGATTTATAATAACCGATGCAAACGGACCGTTAAAGTTTATAGTAACCTCTTCGCTTTCGGTTGCCTTTAATGCATCAAGTAAAAATCTGCTGTTAATACCTATTTCAAAAGTCTCGCCATTTGTTTCTACAGAATAAGAGTCGGTTGCTCTGCCAAGTGCTGTAGCACAGGAAAATAAAATTTCACCTTCACCTATTTTACATCTCATAGGAGTTTTTAATTGGTCATTTATAATAAGAGAAATTCTTTCAATTATTGAAATTACTTCTTTAGTGGAAATTTTAATTGTAGTAGCAAAAGAAGAAGGCATAATTTTTTTATAATCAATAAATTCACCCTCTATTTTACGGGAAACAATTGTGTAACCGTCAACACACATTGAAACATGGCGTTTACCGACATAAAACTCAACATTTTCGTCTTCTTCTGTAATAATTTTTACCGCTTCGCCGATAGTTTTTGCTGAAATTACAAACGACATTTCAGCACCTATATTAAGATTTTCTTTCCTTACTGCCAAACGGTAACCGTCAACACCTACAACACTGACATTTGTATTTTTTATATCAAATAAAAGTCCTGTTAAAACAGGTTTTTGAGCATCTGCAGGAGCAGTTGCAAATATAGTTTGACGTACCATATCCTTTAAATTTTCACTTGGAAATACTATTTTTTCTAAATTTTCAACAGTTGGCATTTCAGGAAAATCAGAAGGAGGCATACCCATAATATCAAAAACGGCAGAACCGCATTTAATTTTACAAACAAGTCGGTCATCTACTTCAAAACTCACATTATCACCTGTCATACTGCGAAGAATTTCACCTAAAAGTTTTGCTTTAAATACAACACTTCCCTCTTCGGCACAGGTAATATCAATAGTTTTGGTCATTCCTATTTCAAGATTATATGCCATCATTTTAAGACCGTCGTTAGTAGCGGTCATATGAATACCCTCTAGTACAGGAAAGGTGGCTTTTGTGGCAACTGCACGGGATAGATTTGTAACAGCTTCGCATAATTTTTCTCTATTAACTAAAAATCTCATTTTAAAATCCCCTTATTATGTATTATAAATAGAAGTAGCAGTAGTATGGTGGATAAATCTAATAACTTAAAAAATTGGCTTAATAAAGCCTTATTTAAATTATTTTTTTACTAACATGATATGTTAATTAAAAATAAAATAAAAATACAACTTTTATTTAACTAACAGGCCGGTGGATAACGACCTGTTAGTTTCTGTTTATAAGTGGAAAACTTTAGGTTATTATGTTAACTTTTGTAACCTATGGAAAATCATAGTGATTTTATATTTTTAATTATATCATCAATTAACCTTTTTTCTGATTCATTGTTTTTTATTAAATTTTTTATTTTTTCAACAGTATAAAGTACCGTAGTATGGTCTTTATTAAATTTTTTACCTATATCGACCGAAGAAAGTTCCATAACCCTGCTTACGATATAAATTGAAATCTGCCTCGCTTTTGCAATATCAGCGGTTTTTTTCTTAGAAAAAATATCTTCGGGCGGAATATCATAGGTCCTTGAAACTTCATTAACGATTTTTTCTACCGTTATAGGCTCGGGCAAGGTTTCGCTTATAACGTCGCGTATATAGTTTTGTACGAGCAACAGCGAAATGTTGGAATTAACCGAAGCCGATGCATGAAGTTTTTTGATAATACCTTCAAGTTGTCGAATGTTATCCTTAATTTGTTCTGCAACGTAATAAAGAACATCATCGTCAACCGATAACCCTAAACTGTCGGCTTTGTTTTTCAATATACACATTCTTGTTTCGAAATCGGGCGGTGCCATATCGGCCAAAATTCCGCTTTCAAAACGGTAGCGTATTCTTTCTTCCAAGGTTTTGATTTCTTTCGGCGGACGGTCGGAGGTTACGATTATTTGTTTATGCGGGTAGAGAGCATTAAAGGTATTAAAAAATTCTTCCTGTGCGTAGTCTTTACCTGCAATAAAATGAATATCGTCGATAAGAAGAACATCAACCGAACGGAAACGGTTTCTGAATAAATCGGTAGTCTGATTACGGATAGCCTCTACCAAATCATTGGCAAAATTTTCACCCGTTAAATAAAGAATTGTCTTATCGGGGTGGTTTATTTTAATATAATTTATAATTGCACCCATGAGGTGGGTTTTTCCAAGTCCCGAATTACCGTAAATAAATAAAGGGTTGTAAAGATTTGAAGACGGATTTTTAGCAACTGCAAGTGCCGCAGCGTGGGCAAATTTATTACTTGAACCTACAACAAAGTTATCAAAAGTGTAGCGTTCTTCGGGTTTTTTCTCAGGCTCTTTAGGTGTTTCTGCGTGTACCACTACATTAACCTTCATTGGAAGTCCCGAAACGATTTCGCAAACATCTTCAAAAATCTTTTTATAATAAGAATCAATAGCGTTTTTCTTATATTCGCTGTTGGTGACAAGGGTTAAAAAACCGTCGTCGGTGGTAAGCGGAACAAGGTCATCAATCCACATTTTAAAACCAACTGCGGAAATACGCTCATTTTTTTGACAGTCTTCATAAATTTTATTCCACAGTTCGTTTACAGAATTTATTGCCATTTATAAATTTCCTTTCTTTTTTACTAAAAACTACGGTTGCGGCCCCATTAAAACTCGTTCTTAGACGTAATATAAAGCAAGACTCATCGGCAGCGAAAACCATATAGTTATCCACTTAAAATAATAGCACATTTTAATAAATTTTTCAAGGAAAACAAACGCAAAAAACGATAAAATTTTCCACAAATTTTAAGGCAATAATTGTGCAACCTTTCGGCACTATGTAAACCCTAACAAAAGTTGCGTTTTTGTTGTTGCAACAAGTGACGAAAATATAAAAACATCACCTATTTAAAAAGTGATGTTTTATATTTTAGATATTATGGATTGCCTCGCCTTCGGCTCACAATGAAAGCCTCCTGCTTGTCATGTTGAGTGTAGCCGAAGCGTCGGAAATATTCCTTGGCTTTGCTCGGAATGACAGTGAAAAAGGAATGATACAACCGCTTTACTCGTTGAGGTAGTAGGGTGACCTGCAGTCGCCCGAGGGTATCTGCCATCTGTATTAAAAATAATCTAATCTTTCCATTTTTCAATTATAGACCTTATTTGAGAGGTGAGGCGGGCATTATCTTTATTAGGCCGACCTTGTCTTAATTTTACAATATCAAGCAGTTTTTCGGCCTCCAAAACCATATTTTTATAAATCTTTTCTGCCCTTGAGTCGACAGCCGATTTGTTCTTTGCGGGGACAAATTTGCCTTCGGTCAGCAAGGTTGCTTTACCGTTGATTAAATTATATTCACTTCCGCTGAATGGTGCTACTGCCTCAAAACCCAAACCTATCAGGGTGTTTTTGAAATCTTCGCAAGATTCGTCGTCACCGTGATTTACGAAAATTTTTTGAGGTTTAACACTAAAACCGTCAATCCAACGAAGCAGTCCGTCGCGGTCGGCGTGACCGCTTGTGCCGTGAAGTGAGGCAATTTCTGCATTAACAGTAACATCTTCACCGAACAGCGTAACCGAGGGACTGCCGTTTAAAAGACGTCTTCCGAGTGAGCCTTCGGCTTGGTAGCCGACAAAAAGCACCGTACAACTGTCTTTCCAGAGATTATGCTTTAGGTGGTGCCTTATTCTGCCCGCCTCACACATTCCGCTTGCCGAAATAATAACCTTAGGTGTCGGGTCCTCGTTTATAAGTTTAGATTCGTCGGAAGTTTGGGTTATTTTTATGCTGTCAAACCAAATGGGGTTAATGCCTTTTTTGAGAAGTGCCAAGGTTTCTTCGTCAAAACAAATTTGGTTGCACTGCATAAAAATTGCGGTTGCCTCGGCTGCCAAAGGACTGTCGACATAAACAGGAAAACGGTCATGTCCCTTTATTAAGCCTTCGTTTTTAATTTCTCTTATGGCGTAAAGCATTTCCTGTGTTCTGCCGACCGCAAATGACGGGATTATAACATTACCGCCCCTATCAAATGTGCGTTGCAAAATGTCGGCTAATTCTTTTTTTGTATCTTTTATTTCGCCCGAATGAAGTCGGTTGCCGTATGTGGACTCTATTACCAAATAATCGGTTTGGTCGACAAATTTCGGGTCGCAGATAATACGCTGACCGCTGTTACCCACGTCACCGCTGAAAACAATTTTTTTAGAGGTGCCGTTTTCTTCCAGCCATAGTTCAATACAAGCCGAGCCCAAAAGGTGGCCGATGTCGGTAAACCGCACCGAAACACCTTCTGCCACCATAATTTTGTCGCCGTAGTCACATCTGCGAAAGAGTGATAATACACCGACTGCGTCTTCTATAGTGTAGGTCGGCTCGACAATATCACCGCCTGCACGTTCGGACTTTTTAGACCTCCATTTAGCCTCAGTTTCCTGAATGTGGGCAGAGTCGCGAAGCATAATGTTACATAAATCGCAGGTGACGTCGGTAGCGTAAACCGTACCGCTGAAACCGTCCTTGTAAAGTTTAGGTATCATGCCCGAATGGTCGATATGAGCGTGGGTGAGGAAAACCGCCTCGATAAGAGAGGGGGATATGGGAAGTTCGATATTTTGAAAAACATCTCTGCCCTGTTCCATACCGCAGTCGACAAGGAAGTATCTGCCACAGACTTCCAAAAGCGTGCAACTGCCTGTAACTTCATGAGTAGCACCGATAAAACAAATTTTCATAAATTCCACCTCTGTTATTCTATTTTTGGTTGTGCCGAGTTGTAATACAAAATTGTTTTGTAAGCCTTCCGTAACGGCTCTTTTTATGCAAGGGAGGCTTCATGGGGACTTTGGCAAAGTGGGCATTATTTACTTTAATATACCATTTTACATTACATTTTTCAAGTATAACCAAATCATACAACAAAACAAAAACCGAAGTCATAGGACTTCGGTTTTAATTTCTATTTCGGCGGTAAAGCAAGGGGTGTCCCCTACTGTGCCGACTGCTTTGTATGTGTTTTCCGTCTTTTCGCAGGAAAGATTTATTGTGTCAAGTTCCTTTGCTTCGTTTAAAAAGTTGATTTCAAACGATTTTAATTTATTTTTATGTGTGTCGGGCGGCAAAAGGTCAAACACAATATCTGCATAGACTGTATTGTTAAGGTGGTGGTTGTAATCCAAATCGGAATAACGCACAGTGCGTTCCGAGGTAAAATCAGCATTTATAATACGATTTAGTTTTTTAGGGTATTCGCACTCGTTTTCAAGGTCATAATTATAAAGAAAACAGTCGAAAACGGCAACGTCTTTAGGTCTTACAACCGAACGGTCGCTCAGTTTTATTGCTGCAACCTCCGCCTTGCTTTGGGTTAAAATCTCACCGTCGTGGGATAAAAGCAGATAGTTTCGCGTAAACCTTACGCCTTTGAGTTGACTGCACCAGGTTCTTACCGTAACCTTTTCTTCCGCTTTGGGAAGGTTTATAATTTCAACCTTGAGTTTTGTGAAAATAAACGCCAAATCGTGGTCGTTACGAAGAGTTTCCGATGTTACACCGAACGTTGTTATGTGTTTTTCGCCTATTTCTTGGTGCAGTCTCAGAAGTGCCGAGATTTTGAGCCGATTTTCGCAGTCAACATCAAAACACGGCACCGTAACTTGTAGTTCGTAGGCGGTGTTATCAAGTATCGCACCCATTATTTTTTAACGATTTTTTCCATACCGCCCATATAAGGACGGAGTGCTTCGGGGATTTTAATACTGCCGTCTTCTTGTAAATTGTTTTCGAGGAAAGCAATCAACATTCTGGGCGGTGCAACGACGGTGTTATTAAGTGTGTGTGCAAAATAGTTGCCGTTTTTGGACTTGACGCGGATTTTAAGACGGCGGGCTTGGGCGTCGGTTAGGTTAGAACAGGAGCCGACCTCGAAATATTTTTTCTGCCTCGGTGACCAAGCCTCAACGTCAATCGATTTTACCTTGAGGTCGGCGAGGTCGCCCGAACAACACTCTAATGTTCTTACTGGGATATCGAGTGTGCGGAATAAATCAACTGTGTTTTGCCACAGTTTATGGAACCACATAGCCGAGTCTTCCGGCTTGCAGACTACTATCATTTCTTGTTTTTCAAACTGGTGAATTCTGTAGACACCTCGTTCTTCGATGCCGTGGGCACCCTTTTCTTTGCGGAAGCAGGGCGAATAACTGGTTAAGGTGTAGGGCAGTTTTTCTTCAGGTGTTATTGTGTCGATAAATTTACCTATCATACTGTGTTCAGATGTGCCGATAAGGTAGAGGTCCTCGCCTTCGATTTTATACATCATGGCGTCCATTTCGGCAAAACTCATAACGCCGGTTACAACATCGGAACGAATCATAAACGGCGGTACGCAGTAGGTAAAACCGCGGTCTATCATAAAGTCGCGGGCATAGGAAATAACGGCAGAGTGAAGCCTTGCGATGTCACCCATTAAATAGTAAAAACCGTTACCTGCAACCTTTCTTGCACCGTCAAGGTCAATACCGTCGAATTTTTCCATAATTTCGGTGTGGTAAGGAATGGGAAATTCGGGAACAACCGGCTCGCCGTAACGTTTGACTTCAACATTTTCGCTGTCGTCTTTGCCTATAGGCACCGACGGGTCTATGATATTGGGAATGGTCATCATGACCTTTAAAAGTTTTTCTTCAAGTTCGTTTTCTAAAACTTCAAGTTCTGCAAGCCTTGAAGCAAACTCGGTCACTTTTTTCTTAGCCTCTTCGGCTTCCGCTTTTTGACCTTTAGCCATAAAACCGCCGATTTGCTTGGAAATGGCATTTCGCTCGGCACGAAGAGCGTCGGCCTCACGTTGAGCCTCGCGTTTTTTTACATCTAATTCGATAGCCTCGTCAACAAGAGGAAGTTTGCTGTCTTGGAACTTGTTTTTGATATTTTGTTTTACAATTTCGGGATTTTCTCTTACGAATTTAATGTCTAACATTTTATAAACTCCTTATCAAAAAACACAATATATAGTGTTTAATAATTACTTTTGTACAAAATATGCCAAAATTATGCCGATAGCAACGGCTATGCCGAGCCAAAGGATTAAGTTTTCAAAAATTATGCCTGCTACTACACCTATAACCGTAAAAAGCGGAATTACGGCAGTGGGTTTTGCTTTTTTTAAAACGCCTACCGTTCTTTTGATTTTGGTCATACTGCGTTTTATTGTCTTTTTGGCTTTTGTATTTTTACTCATCGCGGTTGCCTGCGAGCAGTGATGCCAAATGGAACAGGTCGTCGTCACTGAAAAATTCAATCTGCAGCGTGCCCGATTTTCCGTTGCCGGAAATCTTGACTTTTCTGCCAATCTGCGACGCTAAAGCCGCCTCAGTTTCGACGTACAGTTTGTTTTTAAGTTTCGGCCGTTTCATTTGTATGCCGACCTTTTGCTGTTTTGAGATGTTTTCAATATCCCTCACCGATGCACCGCTTTTAGCCAGCATAAACGCTTCGGCACGGATGTTTCCTTCAGGTATACCGAGTAGTGCTCTTGCGTGGCCTGAGGTTATTTCACCGTTTTTCAGTGCTTCGGTTTCAGCGTCGGTCAACGATAAAAGTCTTAGTGCGTTTGCCACCGCCGGGCGGGATTTACCAACCCTTTGTGACACCTGTTCTTGGGTGAGCCCAAAATTATCCATGAGTGTTTTGTAGCCTGCCGCCTCTTCAACGGGGTTTAAATCTTCGCGTTGCAGGTTTTCTATAAGGGCGATTTCCATGGTTTCCTTTTCATCTATTTCGCGGATTACTACGGGTACCTTGTCAAGACCTGCAAGTCGGCTTGCACGCCAACGGCGTTCGCCTGCTACTATTTGGTATGTACCGCCGTTTAAAGGACGGACAAGTAACGGCTGAATTAGTCCGTGTTCTTTGATACTGTCGGACAGTTCTTTCAAAGCGGCATCGTCAAACGCTTTTCGCGGCTGGTCGCGATTTGGGACTATTTGTGATAGCCTCAGTTCCGAAACCTGTCGGGTTTCAATATCGTTTTCTGTGAAGAGTGAATCAAAACCTCTGCCCAGCCCACCTTTTTTTGCAGCCATATTCTATTCTCCTTTATTCTTGCGGTTTCGCTTTATAAACTCTTTTGCCAAATCGTTGTAACCGTCGGCACCTTTGCTGCGGCGGTCATAATACTGTATCGGCATGCCGTAACTCGGTGCCTCGGAAAGCCTTACTCCGCGTGGAATGGTGGTTTTATAGAGTTCCTTTGAAAAATACTTTTTAAGTTCATTTACCACTTGTGCGGTGAGGTTTAGCCTGCCGTCATACATGGTCAGCACAACGCCTTCCAAATAAATGTCAGGGTTGTAACTCACTTTAACCTGTTTTACGGTGGCGATAAGTTGCGAAAGGCCTTCGAGTGCGTAGTATTCGCATTGTACGGGCACTAAAAACGCGTCGGCGGCGGTCAGTGCGTTGACCGTTATGAGTCCTAAGGACGGCGGACAATCTATAAATATGTAGTCAAATTCGTCTTTTATAAGAGCCAAAGCCGTTTTTAACTGATTTTCTCGCGATTTTATGTCGATTAGTTCGATTTCGGCACCCGCAAGGCCGATGTTTGCGGGTATTACCGAAACGTTTTTAAACTCGGTTTTTATTACGGCATCTTTGGCGTGGGCACCTGTGGTAAAAAGGTCGTAACTCGAAACGGTTACATCACGCTTGTTTATACCGTATCCGCTGGTTGAGTTGCCCTGCGGGTCGGCATCAATAAGCAGTACCTTTTTACCTAAAATTCCTACACCTGCCGCAAGGTTGACGGCGGTTGTGGTTTTACCGACACCGCCCTTTTGATTTATAATGGCAATGATTTTACCCATTTTTGCCTCCGTTTAAGGGTTGTGGTTAAATATTATCTCAAACCATTATACCCAACCTTGCGGCTTTTGTAAAGAGGAAACGGTCAAATTTTAATATTTCACGTGAAACATTTTACTTAATTCGGGGTTTTGAAAAAAGTGATACAAGCAGACCGAAAACTATGGCGGCGGTTATTCCTGCGGCTGTGGCGGTGATTCCGCCAAGCAATGCACCGATAAGCCCGTTTTCGGCAACCGCCTTTTCGACGCCCTTGGCAAGCGAATAACCGAAACCTGTCAGCGGAACTGTGGCACCTGCACCGGCAAACCTGACAATCGGCTCGTAAATGCCGATAGCGGTCAACAAAACGCCCGAAACAACATAGGCAACAAGTATTCTTGCGGGTGTTAGTTTGGTTTTATCAATTAAAATTTGGCCGATAACACACAGTATCCCGCCAACCCAAAAGGCATTCAGACAGTCAATAAATATTTCCATAAAATCTATCCTTTCGTTTCACGTGAAACAATTTAGTGTCCCGAACCGTTTTTTATGCCGGTGCGAATAAAAATCTTGCGGAAACCGTCGGGGGAAAACGGGATTATAGGATAAAGGTAACATCTTCCGCTTAATGTTTTGGTAAAGCCTGCGAGCAATAATATAAGCACTGTTCCTGCGAGCAATCCCCAGAAATTAAAGAATTGGCTCAAAACAAGCAGAAATATGCGGCAAAACTTCATGGCGTAACCCATTTCAAAACTTGGCTGTGCGAATGAGGCTATGGTTACGAATGCCATATAAATAATGGTTTCTGACACAAACCACTGTGCGTTGACGGCAAATTCACTCAAAACCAAACCGCCGATTATACCAAGCGAACTCGACAAAGCATTGGGAGTGTTGAGTGACGCCATTCTCAGTCCGTCGATTACAAGTTCCAAAAGTAAATATTGAAAGAAAATCGGTATAAGGTATTCTTCTTTTGTGTTTATAAATGAAAGCCAGTTCGGGATATATTGAGGATTGTTAAGCAGTATTAAGGTCAGTGGGGTTAAGAATATGGTCAGCAAGGAAACAAACAGCCGTATTATACGAACATATGTTCCTGTGAATGGGGGAAAGTAGTAGTCATCGGTTTCTTTGCCGAAATCGGCAAACGAGGTGGGAAAAATCATTACCGACGGTGAATTGTCCATTATAAGCAGCACCTTGCCTTCAAGCAGGCAGGCGGCGGCAAAGTCGGGGCGTTCGGTGTACCGCACTTTCGGGAAAGGATTAAAAAATGCCGACGGCAGTATCGCTTCGCTTAAAGCCTGAGAGGTCATGGAAATGCCAGAAATATCAATGTTTTTGAGTTTCTTTCGCAAGTTTTTAAGTGCGTTTTTATCCGCCATGCCCTCAATATAGGAAATAGCAACATCGACCTTAGACGATTTACCGACTTGATAGTATTCCATTCTGAGTCTTGTGTCGCGGATACGTCGGCGGATAAGTGCGGTGTTAAATATAAATGTTTCGACAAAGCCGTCACGTGAGCCCCTTAGCGATTTGTCCTTTTCCGGCTCATCGATTGAGCGGGAAGGGTAGGTTCTTGTATCGACAAGCAATGCACCTACCACGCCGTCGATTATTATAGCCGCTTGGCCTGACAGCACTGCTGTGGCTACTTTGTCGTTGTCATTTTCGGCGGCGACCTCGACATATGGCATTTTTACAAGCGAAAATTCTTGCATATTGGGGATTTTCTTGAGTTCGTCGGGGGTTATTTTATATAAAAATTCAAGGATTTTCTCGAAAACTTCATCTTTGATAAATCCGTCAACAAAGTAAAGCGAGGCAGGCCGTTTGGCTATTATGATGTCACGCCTAACAAGGTCAAAACTTTTGTCAACCGCCAAAAGGCTCGACAGTGCCAGTTCGTCAGCAGTATATTTTCCGGTCATAAATAACATCCTTTCATGTTTTCAAAACCTATTTTTACCGTAAACGGACCGTTTATTCTGAAATTGGGTTAAAGACGGCAGGATTTTACATATATATAATGTATATTTTATTTGTGGGGGATAAAATGAAGGTTAAAATTTTTATAAAAAACACACTTGTGCTTGTGGCAACCTCGCTGATACTTCGCAGTGTGGGTATAGTTTTTCGCACATATCTTGCTGACAAAATAGGCTCGGAAGGAATGGGCGTTTATCAACTGATATTTTCTGTCTATATGTTGGCTGCAACCTTTGCGACGTCTGGTGTAAGCACTGCGGTAACAAGACTTGTTTCGGAAAATATAGATAAAGGCAAAAAAGCGGTTGCGAAGATAATGCGAAAAGCGGCGTATGTTACACTTTTTGCGGCGGTGATTTCGGCGGCGGTAGTGTTTTTCGGGGCAAAACCGATTGCGGTTTTCCTTCTGAATGAGCCGAGGGCAACCGCTTCTCTTAAAATTTTAAGTTTTTCACTGCCGTTTATGGGCTTTTCGTCGCTTATAAGGGGATATTTTTTAGCACGAAGGAAAACCTTGTCACCTTCTTTAGTGCAAATGCTCGAACAGTGTGTTCGAATAGCAACGGTGCTTTTTTGCTTAAATCTTACAAAAGGAAAAGGCATTACATATATGTCGGCGTCGGTGCTTATGGGTGATACGGTTGCCGAAACGGTGTCGTGTATTGTAGGATACATAATTTATAAAGTTGACCTTAGCAAGCAAAAAGGCGAGGGAACAGTAAACAAAATTTTTGCTAAAATCATGCATATAGCATTGCCTATAACGGGCAGCGGATATTTGAGCACGGCACTGCATACGGCAGAAAATCTGCTTGTGCCGTCAGGTTTACATAAATTCTACGGCGTAAGAGAAAGAGGACTCGAACTATTTGGAGCGGTAAGAGGAATGGCAATGCCGATTTTATTTTTCCCCGCCTCTTTTTTAACCTCGCTTTCAACCCTTTTAATTCCCGAAGTGTCCGAGGCAAAAGCCTGCGGCCGAGAGGGCGAGGTCAAACGAACTACCGAAAGGGCAGTTGAAATCACACTCACTTTGTCGATACTTGCGGGTGCGATTTTCCTGTTTTCGGGACAGGATTTGGCATTGCTTTTATACGGTGACCGTGATGTCGGGTTTGTACTGAGAGTGCTTTCGCCCATAGTGCCGTTTATGTACATGGAAAGCGTTTCGGCGGGTATTTTAAAGGGACTCGACCGTCAAGCCGATATGTTCCGTTACAATCTTTTTGACTCATGCGTCAGGATAGTTGCGGTCTTTGTGCTGTTGCCGTTTTTAGGCATAAAAGGATATTTGGGCATAATGATTGTCAGCAATTCGCTAACATCTTCGCTTTGTTTTTTTAAACTGAAAAAATCAACCGAAATCGAGGTGCCGATAGGAAAAGTAATAGTAAAACCCGTTGCTTTAGCGGTTTTGGGCGGTTTTTTAGGTGTTGCCGCCGCAAAATATATAGAAATGTTGCTTTTAAAAATTGTAATTTCGGTAGGCGTTCAGGTTGCAGTTTTTACGGTTTCGGTGTTTCTGCTTGGCAAAGGAAAATTTAGATTTAAAATGTTGAATATCGGCAAAGTTTAGTGTATAATGTATAAAAAAGGGGGAAGTTTTGTGTTTCGTGAATTTATAGGTAACACTGAAATTAAAGAAACGGTAAAAAGTGCCGTCAAAAGCGGCAGATTTCCCCATGCGATAATTATTGAGGGTGAAAAGGGAAGCGGCAGGCATACGCTGGCTAAAATTATAGCGGCGGCGGCGGTGTGCGAAAGTGAAAATGCACCTTGCGGTGAGTGTCGAGTTTGCAGGTTAGTGTCGTCAGACGGGCACAGTGATGTTTTAACCTATGCACCAGACGGTGCATCGTTTAAGGTTGATACCGTCAGAAAAATCCGCGATAATGCGTATATTATGCCGATAGAAGCAAAACGCAAGGTTAACATAATGCTTGATTGTGACAAGATGAACGAGTCGGCACAAAACGCATTTTTAAAGGTGTTGGAAGAGCCGCCGTCATTTATGGTTTTCATACTCGTTTGCCGAAGTGCATCGGCGTTACTTCCGACCGTGCGGTCAAGATGTGTAACCTTGACGGTGCAAAACCCCGAAATAGAGATTGCAGCCGACTATTTGGAAACAAAACTCAACAAACCACGCAATGATATTTTGGAAGCGTTGGAAAATTCAAGGGGAAATATAGGCTATGCATTGTCTTTGCTTTCGGGCGAAGAGGGTAAAACAGAGCAGGCGGCAAAGGAATATTGGCAGGCGGTGTTAAAAAATGACCGACTGCAGGCGGTCAAGGTTATATTTAGGTTTGAAAAAGACCGCATAGGGTATTTAAATTTCATGGAAGAACTTGAAAGAATTGTGGCTTATGATATAAAACGGTCGGCATTGGGCGAAAACGTCGGTTTAAAATCGACCTCGCTCGGCAAAGTTTATAAACTTGTGTGCCATTATGGCGACCGACACCGTCACCACATAGGTCAGCCTTTATCACTCGGCATTTCGCAGACTAGTATGACGGCAGAAATATTTACCGTCATTTAAAGGTTGTAAATAAAAAAATTCTATGGTATAATCAGTTGTTAAGTAAATTATAAACGGAGATAAAAATGGTAGAAGTTATTGGAGTAAAATTTCGCTCTGACGGGCGTATATATTCGTTTGACCCTAAAGGCGAAAAGTATGAGCAGGGTAAATATGTAATAGTTACCACTTCAAGGGGTACCGAAATCGGTGAGGTTGCAAGCGAAAACCACAATGTGCCTGACAGTCAAATTGTCGGCGAACTCAAACCGGTTGTAAGACTTGCCGATAGTAATGATTTGGCAAAAATGAACGAAAACCGCAAAAAAGAACGTGAAGCCTTCCGGTTTTGCGAAAATAAAATAATCGAACGCGGTCTTGAAATGAAGTTGGTCGATGTTGAGTATGCTTTTGACGGCTCAAAACTGCTGTTTTTCTTTACGGCCGACGGCAGAGTTGACTTCCGAGAACTTGTTAAAGACCTTGCGGGTAACTTCCATACAAGAATTGAACTTCGCCAAATCGGTGTCCGCGATGAGGCAAAAATGATGGGCGGACTTGGTATTTGCGGACAGCCGTTTTGCTGTTCGAGATTTTTGTCCGACTTTCAGCCTGTGTCTATTAAAATGGCTAAAGAACAGGGTTTATCACTTAATCCTGCTAAAATTTCGGGCACCTGCGGAAGACTTATGTGTTGTTTGAAATATGAGCAAGACGCATACGAGTATCTTGATAAATTAACCCCGAAAGTAGGCTCTTATGTCGAAACACCCGATGGTAAAGGCATTGTTGCCGAAGTAAGTATTTTGACCGGCAGAGTAAAGGTTGCACTTGACGGGTCAGACGGACTGCCTATAGCCTTCCACCGTGACGATATTACGGTTATTACACGCGGTAACGGTAAACGCCCTAAACCCCAACCGAAAGAGGAATGACAATGTTAAAACAAAAAGCCGAACACATACGTGTTCGGCTTTTTGTGTTTCTTATATTTATTTTATACTCTTAATTATTGTAATAAGTGACTCTAACTGTTCGTTGTTAAGTGACCTTGCAGTCGAAATCAACTCATTTAACCTTGTGGGATTGGTGTTTTCGGTTTCAAAAAACTCGTAAGGCTCAATTCCAAAATATTCACATATATAAAAGAATACCGTCATAGAAGGAAGATTGACACCGTTTTCGATATTATTGATATAGCCTTCGCTTTGTCCAAGAGATAAACTCATATCTCTTGCCGAAACGCCTTTATTAAGTCTTAATTCTGTCAATCTCTTGGAAAAATCACGCTTATCCATATCATCACCTCTATATATAATTGTACTATATAGACACGGTTATTTTATTCAGTTAAAACATTGATTATTATTGACATATCTATTTTAATTATATATAATTTTAAATATATATAATTTAAACACTATTTAGAGGCTATAATATGGTATGTACATTTTTCGGTCATAGGGATACCCCGCAGGAAATAAAGGCAGATTTAAAAAATTTATTGGTAGATTTGATTGAAAACAAATCTACCAATAATCCCGCAGGGCGAACAGGAAAGCCCCTGCGTTTTGCAATCTGACCTGTCACCCTGAGCGTAGCCGAAGGGTCTTATAAAAAGATTCCTCGACTTCGCTCGGAATGTCAATGTGAAAACAAAAAGCCAAACACATACGTGTTCGGCTTTTGTGTTATTCTTTTTCAAATTTTATTATATCGCTTACTTCACAATCAAGTGCGTAACAAAGTGAGTCAAGAGTTTTAGTGCTTATCGCCTGACCTTTTTTATTCTATGCAGGGTGTTAGCCGAAAAGCCTTGTTTGAAAATCAAGTGATATTCAGTTATGTTTTTCTTGAAAAGCGTTTCGTAAAACGGTTTATAACTTATCATTTTTATCACCGAATTTATTTTAACACACTTAACTTCTTGACTATACTCAACAAATAGAGTATAATTCATTATTTGATATAATAAGTAATATATAAAATAAAATTTAAGGTGATAATATGGTATGTACATTTTTCGGTCATAGTGTTACTCCGCAGGAAATAAAGGAAGATTTAAAAAAATTATTGGTAGATTTAATAGAAAATAAATCGGTTTATAAATTTTTGGTCGGTAATAACGGTAGTTTCGATTATTTGGTGCAGTGTGTTTTGGCCAAATTGAAAGAGGAATATAAAATTGAGGTTTTAATAGTATTTGCCCGTCTGCCTAAAAGTATAGAAGAAACCGAATATTTAAAACATGAAACCATATTGCCTGAAGCGGTTGATACTGCACCGCCGAGATTTGCGATTGATTACCGCAACCGTTATATGTTGGAAAAGGCGGACTATGTCGTAACATATGTAAAACGAGGTTTCGGCGGTGCACAAAAGTTCAAATCACTGGCAGAAAGAAAAAATAAGAAAGTATATAATTTGTATAAGTGATAGATTTCTAACATTTAATCCCGCAGTGCGAACAGGGAAGCCCCTGCGTTTTGCAATCTGACCTGTCACCCTGAGCGTAGCCGAAGGGTCTTATAAAAAGATTCCTCGACTTCGCTCGGAATGACAATGTGAAGATGGAATAGCAAACAGTTGCCACACCTGAGCCGAACTTTTTATTTTCAATCGTCCTGTCCGAAACGGTCGGAGGCAGGGTTTTGGTCGGAGCCGTCGCGGTGAAATTCAAGGTCTGGGCAGTCTTGCTTTGCTATTCCTTGTGCTATGGCGGGAAACGTCGAGTCACTTACAGCGGTGGGTTGAATTTCATATGTGCCGTAGGTGTTAACCATTTCAAGTGCCGTTTCGGGCGTTGTGTCAAATGGAATGGCCGAAATATTTACGGGCGAATAAAAATTATCTTTGTCTTTTCGTTTTTTATCACTGTTCATATAATTATCTCCTTCTATACTATTTTGTCCTTTATTTTTAAATTACATATTGGAAATTCCAACCGTTATATTTTTAAAAATCGGCGAACAGTCAGCACCGCCCGACAAAACGTCTTCTTTGAGCACAACTATCACATAGGTTGTATCTATTGTTTCAACAAACCCGCAAAACCAACCGTTTAAAATGTTTCGGCCGTCTTTCTTTTTGCCTGTTTGTGCAGTGCCTGTTTTACCACCCGCCTTAATACCCTCGAAATAAGCCTCGCTTCCGGTACCGCTTTTTAAGGTTTCAAAAAGGTATTCTTTTAAAATTTCGGCGTGCTCTTCCGCTAAAGCAGAGGTGGGAGGGAGAGTTTGATATTCTTTGTAAATACCGTTTTCGGTGACCCCTTCAATAACGCTCGGTAAATAATATTCACCGCCGTTTACAATGCTCATGTACATTGTGGTCAGTGCAATCGGCGATAACATCAGTTCGCCCTGACCTATCGAAAGGTTTATGAGTGAACCTTCGTTCTGAAGCAGAGTGTCTTTGCTTGGCACCGTACCTTTTGCAGATGATATGCCGTAACCTAAATCTATGGGTTGGCCGAAACGGAACGTGTTTGCAAATTTTAAGATATTTTCGGCACCTAAATTTTGTCCTAAAGTGTAAAAATATGTGTTGCAGGATTTGGCAATAGCGGTTTTAAGGTCTAAATTTCCGTGACCCGAAAGTCGATTGCACTTAAAGGTATTACCGTCAAAATAGTAGTCGCCGACACAAGAGTAGATGTAGTCGGCAAACCCTGTTTTCAGTGCTGCGGCGGCAAGGCAGGGTTTAAAAACCGAGCCGACATCAAAGGGTAAAAGTGCACGGTTTATAAGCGGTGAGGTTTGGTCGTTTAAATAATCTGCTATATTTAATGGGTCAAAGTCGGGTTTGCTTAAAAGTGCTCTCACCTTGCCGTTTTCGGCATCGACCACTACCGCTGCACCCGACTCTACATTTTCCATTGCCGATTCGCAAATTTTCTGTATTGTGTTGTCAATGGTAAGCGTAACACTGTTTTGTTCTTCGTTGCCTTTAATTTCTATTTCGGCACCCGAAAGCATGTGCCCTAAAGAATCGGTTTTATATGTTACGGTCAGCCCGCCTTCAACAAAAAGATAGCGGTCAAGTGTTTTTTCTATTCCCGAAATACCCCTTGAGTCGGCATCGACATAACCTAAAAGGTGGGAAAGTGAGCCGTTGTACCGTTTTGGAACACTTACGCCTAAAACGCCTGAAAGGCCTTCGGGACATTCAGTGTTAATAACTACGGGTGTGTTGTCTTTTAAGATTTCAAGAGAATTGTCCAATGTTTCACCTTGGCATAAGGCGGGCAAGGAAGCAACACCCTGCTCGGTCGGGAAAACTACCGTAACTTCGGATTTAAAAGTGTTGGTCAGCGGAAGTCCGTTGCAATCGTAAACGGTGTTTCGGTAGTTTGCAACCTTAAATTTTCTGGTCGACTGCATTTCTGCCGCCTGCAAATATTTTTCGTTTACGGTAAGTGTGAATACCCTTGCACCGCAAAGGGAAAGCAGTAAAACGATTGTTAAGAACGCACCCAAGGAACGTTTGTGAAATGAACTCATAAAAAAATCACCCCAAATTAGTGTTGGCTAACTTGGAGTGATTTATTTTTTGAAAACTTATTTATTGTTATATTTTTCAATAACATTGTTTATGCGGTCAATGGGGTCGAGCAACGAACTTATAGAGTTGTCATAGTTAATGGTATCTACTAAGTATGCAACATACTTAGACATCTCAACACGCTGATACCATGGCTTTGTCATAAGTTCTTCGTTTCCGTAGACCAAGTTTGTGGTGAAAATTTTATCAATAAGTCCGTCTTTGTAATATTGGTCAAATTTATCGTAACCCTCAACAAATAAACCGAAAGTGGTAAATGCAAAAACGCGGTTGCAGTTTTTCTTTTTGAGTTGAGCCGCAATATCAAGCAATGAATCGCCCGAAGAAATCATGTCGTCAACAATAATAAGGTCTTTGCCGGTAACATCGTTGCCTAAGAATTCATGTGCTTCAATGGGGTTTCTGCCGTTGACGATTATAGAATAGTTTCTGCGTTTGTAGAACATACCGAGTTCAACGCCCAAAACCGATGAATAATAAATACAACGCGACATAGCACCTTCATCGGGTGCAACAATCATAAGGTGGTCGCGATCTATTTTAACATCGGGCACGGTGCGAAGTAATGATTTAATCATCTGATAGGAGGGTTGTACATTATCGAAACCGCCCAAAGGAATTGCATTGCAAATTCTGGGGTCGTGGGCGTCAAATGTCAAAATGTTTTTTACGCCGAGTGCGGTCAGTTCCTGCAAAGCCATGGCACAGTCGAGTGATTCGCGTGCCGAACGGCGGTGCTGTCTGCCTTCATAAAGCATGGGCATAATTACGGTAATTCTTCTTGCTTTACCGCCCATTGCGGCTATAATTCTCTTCAAATCTTGGAAATGGTCGTCGGGACTCATGGGTACGGTTTGACCGTACATTTTGTATGTAACACCGTAGTTGAAACAGTCACAAATAATAAATACGTCTAAACCTCTGGCAGTGTGGTCAAATAAACCTTTTGCTTCACCTGTGCCGAATCTCGGACATTTTGCGTTTATAACATAGGTGTGCTCCTCAGGCATACCACGCCACTGTAAAAGATAGTAGTCTACCTTTGAGGCAAACTCTTCACATCCACGCATGGCGACTATTGCCAAATCTCCGTAAGGCATATGCTTGATAGTAACCGTAGACATTTTTGACTCATCCTCCGTAAATTTTAAAGTAGGTGCTGTTTTGATTGCACCGTTATCCTGTACATCATAACACAAAACCCTTAATATTAAAAGAGTTTTTTTGATATTTGTCGAAATTTTTTCTATTATGTCAAATCGTCTTCCTTGACATCTTTCGGTGCAATAATTTTGCCGTTTATTATGAGTTTATATTGCTTTGAATGTAAAATATTTGCAAGGTGTTTCGTATCCTTTATTTTAACATCGGTCGCTATGCCGAATTCACCTATTGCACCTGAATAACTTTCATGCGTGTCACTTCCGCAGGTCATTTTAAGACCGTTGTCTTTGGCAAATTTCAGTGCTAAATAATTTCTGTTGTCCCTTAGTTGATTTTGGCGGCTGCCGTTGTTAACTTCCACACCGTCTAAAAGGCAAGGGTCGGGGGTGATATCGGGGTCGGGAATGTAACTTTCTTCTCTAAAAGGGTGTGCAACCGCTATAAAACCGCCGTTTTTCCTTACAAATTCCGAAATCTGTTCAATTTCAAAATTTCTATATCCTTTTTCTGCCTTAAATTCTTCGGGAGTTATGCCGTAGATAAGCACTTCTTTACCGCGTTTTTTGTACCCGTCTTCGACAGCAAAAATAACCTCAAAATCCAAAGTTTCGCCGAAAGCTTTAGCCTCTAGCCATTCTTTTTCGTAAGCATCTACAAAATCTTCCCAAGGAAGATTTTTATCAACAGCGGAATATCCGCCGTAAAAATGGTTGGTCATGACAATTCCGTCGAACCCTTTTTCCTTATATTTCGTTATCATATCGGCAAAGGAAGTGTAGGAACATTTACTAGTACCGCTTGTGTGTACATGCATTTCATATTTGAACATAAAAACACCTCGTTTTACGGTTCTATTATACTATTTTTGTATGAGGTTGGCAACAAATTTTAAAGGGCGGGAAATATTTAAAGTTTGCGGTTGCAAAGGGCCGAAATATTTGGTATAATATTTGAGAATATAAGCATTTTAATTTTATTTTTAGGGAGGATAATATGAAGGTTGAACTTTTAGCCTATACCCCCAATCCCGAACTTACCGTTGCTTCGGCGGCAAGACTTTGCTATTCGGGTGCAACCATTGACCAAGTAAGGGAAAAACTCACCCCCGAAAAGACGGCGGCATTTGTTGATATGCTGTCCGAAATCGGACACGAAAGTCCTATTGAACACGCCTCGTTCACATTCGGTATTGAGGGCGTATCGAGGGCACTTTTGGCACAGATTACACGCCACCGTATAGCCTCGTTTTCGGTGCAGAGCCAACGTTATGTCAGTGAAAAACAGTTCGAGTATGTCACCCCTCCCGAAATTGCCGACAATGAAGAGGCACTTGAGATTTTTGGCGAGGCAATGGCAAAAACACAAGAGTATTATGACCGCCTTACCGATATTTTAAAAGCAAAACATAAAGCGGAAATGTTGGAAAAAGGCATGGACGAAAAATCTGCCGAGCGCGCTGCAGAGAAAAAGGCGATTGAAGATGCACGCTTTGTACTGCCCAATGCCTGTGACACTAAAATGATTGTCACAATGAACGCAAGAAGTTTACACAATTTCTTCAGACACCGTTGTTGTAACCGTGCTCAGTGGGAGATAAGAGAATTAGCCGAAAAAATGTTGTTCGCCTGCCGCGAAGTTGCACCTAATCTCTTTAAAAATGCGGGTCCCGCTTGTTTAACAGGACCTTGTCCCGAAGGCAAAATGTGTTGCGGCGAAAGTCTTAAAATGAGAGAAAAATATAAACAAAAGTGAGTAAAATTTATGGGAAAACTTATAGTTATTGAGGGACTTGACGGCAGCGGAAAGACAACTCAGGTAAATCTTTTGCCTGAAAAATTAAAGACTTTGGGGGTTGATGCCAAAACGGTATCCTTCCCCGACTATAAAGACCCGTCAAGCACACTTGTAAGAATGTATTTGGGCGGTGAATTCGGCGAAAGTCCCGACGCGGTAAACGCCTATGCGGCGTCACTGTTTTATGCCGTTGACCGATACGCAAGTTTTAAAAGGCATTGGGAGAAATATTATTTAGACGGCGGTGTGGTAATTGCCGGCCGTTATGTTGAGTCTAACGCTTATCACCAAATGGCCAAACTGCCTGAGGATAAATGGGAACAGTATATTTCTTGGCTTTATGAAACCGAGTATGAAAAAACCTCAATTCCCAAGCCCGATTTGGTCATTTTTCTTGATATGCCTTTGGAAGTTTCGTCTAAACTTATGACTTCGCGTTATGAGGGTGATGAGTCAAAGCGTGATATTCACGAAAAGGACCGCGAATATCTGTCGCGTTGCCGAAAAGCGGCGAGATTTGCCGCCGATATGTGCGGTTGGAAGATTATAAACTGCAGTAAAGACGGCGACCCCAGAACAATCGAGGAAATTTCCGCCGATATTTTAAATTCGGTTTTAGAAGTTACAAAATAAAGGAGTAATTTTTAATGTATTATATGTTTTTAGCCCCCGGGTTTGAAGAAACTGAGGCTATTGCTCCGCTTGATATTATTCGCCGTGCCGATATTGAAATTTATACGGTAGGAATAGGCGGTAAAACGGTAATCGGAGCACATAATATCCCCGTTATTGCCGATGTTATGGACAGTGAAATTTGTCCGAGCGACGACATTGAAGGTATTATTTTACCCGGAGGTATGCCCGGTACGCTTAATCTTGAAAAATCGGCGTTTGTGGGTAAGTTTATTGACTACTGTGTCGAAAAAAATCTGCTTATCGGTGCAATTTGTGCCGCACCGTCTATTTTAGGTCATAAAAATCTTCTGATTGGCAAAAAAGCGGTTTGTTTCCCCGGTTTTGAAGAGCAACTGTTGGGTGCAACCGTACTTAAAGATGCAGTTTGCACAGACGGAAATATTATCACCGCCTGCGGTGCAGGTGCCGCCATGAAGTTCGGTTTTGAAATTGTGAAATATATAAGCGGGAAGGCTGTAGCCGACCACTATAAGGACACGATGTTATGCGACCGTTAGACATAAGACAGTACAAAACGGAACTTCGTGACTTAATCAAAGATGAACGCAGAAATTTAAGTGCAGAAGAAAAGGCTAAACTTGACAGCGGTGTTACACGCAATGTTTCAAGGCTCTATCAGTACAGGTCCGCAAAAACGGTATTGGTTTATGTATCCACCGCTATTGAGGTTGATACGTTTAAAATTATCGAAAATGCGTGGGCTGACGGCAAAAAGGTTGCCGTTCCGCGTTGTATTCCGAATACAAGAAAAATGGAATTTCATTATATAACCTCTTTCGACGATTTGTCTTCGGGGACCTTCGGTGTATTAGAGCCTGACGAAAATTTGCCGATGGTTCAGGATTTTACGGGCTGCTTAATGCTTTTGCCGGCACTGTCGCTTGACTATTTGGGTTTTAGACTCGGTTACGGCAAAGGATATTATGACCGCTATTTGGCAAGGTTTAACGGACCGTGTGCGGGTATTTGTTATTCGTCGTGTATACGCCGCCATATGTACCATGGCAGGTTTGACCGACCGGTTGATGTCATTGTTACCGAAAAATGGATTAAAGATGTAAGTTCCCGCAGAAAAGATGAACGCAAGCGGTTTTTTAACTCAAAGTAAATACATGAAAGGATGAAAATGTTGGAAGAGTTTGAAAAAAACAATGGCTTCGACGCTTTAGACCAACCACATGACGCCGCCGAATTAAAAGACGGTGTGCTTGATGACAGCAATTTGTCGGAAGATTTTGTTATAGGAAAAGACTTTTTTATCGACAGTTCCGAGGCTGATGACATAGCCGTTGCCGAGCAGTCTAAGAGCAAAAAAAAGACAAAGAAAAAGGTTTCCGCCGGAAAAAGTTGTTTAACTTCGGTTATTTGGATGGCGGCAATTCTTGTAATTGCCATTTCCGCTGCTTCCTTTTTTATGTATTTCGGTATGGACTATTTGGGTGTGAGTTTTTCAAAAAACACTACCGAAGAAATTGAGTTTAATATAGCCGAGGGTACAAGTGCCAAAGAGGTTGCGGAAATTTTAGAGGATAAGGGTATTATAAACAGTTCTCTGTTTTTCAGATTTTTCTGTAAACAAAAGGGGTATGACAGCAAATTCCAGTACGGAATTTACTATTTCTGCAAGCAGGATACATACGAGGATATTGCTGAGGCACTTATAAAACAGGGTGCCCACGGTACCGAGGTTACTGTCACAATCCCCGAAGGTTGGAGTATCGACCAAATAGCCGAACGCCTCGAAGCCAACGGTGTTTGTACGGCAAGAGAGTTTAAAGAGGCTGTAAACGAGGCAAACTATGAAAAATACCCTTATGAGTTTATGAACGGCGTGAAAAATCCGTCACAGGGCGTTCACTATAAATTAGAGGGTTATTTATTTCCCGACACCTACAGATTTTATAATACAGGCGATAAAAGCGGTGCCGAGCAGGCTATAAAGAAAATGCTTGCCCGCTTTGACGAAATGGTTACCGCCGAAATGCGGGAAAGGGCTGACAGCATGGGTTATTCACTTCATGACTGTATTACAATGGCTTCTATTATCGAACTTGAGTCAAGTTCTGCCGACTTTGCTACAAAGCAAAGGGTTTCGGGCGTATTTTGGAACAGGCTTAACAACTGGGGCGAGCAGGCAAAACTACAGTCCGACCCGACCTCGGATTACCCGTATAACAAAGAAAAGTACGATACATATAAAATTGTAGGACTTGCACCGGGTGCCTACTGTTCGCCAGGCATTGATGCTATAAAAGCGGCTTTATCCCCCGAGGAAAATTGTAAATATTACTTTTTTGTCAGCGATAAAAACATGAGGTTTTACTTTAATGTTACCAATAAGGAACATAATTCGACCATAAGCCGACTGAAAAGAGAAGGGCTGTGGTTAAAATAACGGACAAATGTGAACTGCTGTGCCCTGCAGGCGATTTAATACGGCTTACCGCCGCCGTAGATTTCGGTGCCGATGCCGTTTATTTGGCAGGGCAGGAGTTCGGTATGCGTACTGCCGCAACCAACTTTGGCGAAGAAGATTTAAAAAAAGGTATTGAATATGCTCATAAAAACGGCGTTAAGGTTTTTGTGACCTGTAACACGTTGCCGCATAATGACGAAATTCCCCGTCTGCCTGCATTTTTGGAAATGTTAGGCTCGCTTTCTGCCGACGGAATTATTGTGTCCGACCTCGGCACTATGAAGATGGCTCAAAAATATGCACCTAAAGCCGAAATTCACGTTTCGGTGCAGTCGGGTATCGTGAATTATGCCACCGCCAACGCGTTCTACGATTTAGGTGCTAAAAGAATAGTTGTCGCACGTGAACTTTCTATAAAGGAAATCGCCGAAATCCGAGAAAAAACACCTAAGGATCTTGACATTGAGGCTTTTGTCCACGGTGCTATGTGTGTTTCTTTCTCGGCAAGGTGTCTTTTGTCTTCCTATATGACAGGGCGTGATGCCAACCGAGGCGATTGTGCCCAACCTTGCCGTTGGAGTTATTCACTCATGGAAGAAAAACGCCCCGGACAGTATTTCGATATAACCGAAACCGACAAGGGCACATATATTTTGAACGCCAACGACCTTTGTATGGCTGAACATTTGGGCGAAATGATGTCGGCGGGCGTAACCTCGTTTAAGATTGAGGGCAGAGCAAAATCCCACTACTACACCGCCGTTGTAACCAACGCCTACCGCGGTGCGTTGGACAGTGCCGTAAAGGGTGAAAAATGCCCGGAGTGGGTAACGGAAGAACTAAATAAAATCAGCCACCGTCCGTATTCCAAAGGGTTTTATTACGGAAACCCTAAAGGTGAACAAACCTACAAAAACGCAGGTTATATGAGGGATTATTCGGTTGCAGGCACCGTTATTGGATATGAAGACGGGTGTCTTTTAATGCAACTTAAAAACAAGTTTTTAAAGGGTCAGATTTTGGACTGTTTGGAACCACAAAATGTGCCGTTCGTCCTTACTGCCGATGTAATGTATAATGAAAAAGGCGAAGAAATTGACTCGGCACCGCACCCAATGATGACCGTTAAAATTCCATATGACCGACCTATAAAGACAGGCTCACTGCTTAGAATGAAAACAGAGTAAATAAAAAATGCAACTGTTTAACACAGTTGCATTTTTTTGTTATTCTGTAATATTTTCGTTACCAGTACCGGGGGTGGCGGGCTCACCTTGATAGGAATTGATAAATACCTCAATTCTCATATCGGTATTTATGTTGACACCCTTTGCAGGCTCGGTTTCAACAACCGTAGCAGGGGGTTTTGTGTCATCCCATTTTTCGGTAAATACGATATTGTCATAATCAAATCCCGCTTTTAGCAGTTCAAGCAGTGCATCATCGGCACTTTTGCCCGTAACATTTATCATTTGAATGTAGTACGAGCCGAGGCTTACTACAAACTCAACCGTAGTGCCTTCTTCAACGACGGTGTTCGGGGCAGGTGTCTGCGAAATGATTCGACCTGCGGGAACAGAATCGCTGTACTGTTTTGAAGAAATCTTGAATTTGTAAATGTTAGCAAACTGCGGGTCGTAAGCGATATCTGAAAATTCGTTTTTCTCAAAGTCAGGTAACGATGAGAACTTGGTTTCGTCTTCAACGGGGACTTTGGAGGCAACCGATTCGGTGCTTGCGACAGAATTCAGTCCGTTATTAATTGAATTTCCCGATTCGGTATCGTTTTTGTCAAATACACCCATAAACCATAATACAAAGAAGATGATTACCGCCAGTAAAAATGCGGTGGCTATACCGGCGACAAGTCCGTATATTTTGCCGGTGTTCTTTTTGGATTTGGATTTGGGTTTGCCGTTTTGTGCAGTTTCCGAAGTGTGTTTTTGTACAGTGCCTGCGGCGACAACACCTGTGCCGTTTGCAGCAACCGAGGAAATCGACAATCCTTTTCGCATTTCATCTATAGAGCGAGTACGGTCGTCGGGAAGCACCTGCAATGCGTTAGCCAAGGTTTCAAGCACCGATTTAGGTGTTTCCCTTGCAATAACGGCAGGAATGGTCATATTGTCGCTCTCAAGTCGGCTTGTTGCTTCAGGCGGGGGACTGCCGACCAAAGTTCTGTAAATGGTGGCGGCAAAGGCGTAAACGTCGGTCCATGTTCCCTGAACGCCCGCATCGCCGTACTGCTCAACAGCGGCAAATCCGGGGAAAAGTTGCGAAGTGAGGGGACTTTTGGCGGTGCGTTCGTCGGCAATACAAAAACCGTTTATACGCAGTTTTCCGTCTTTGCTGACAAAAAGTGTGTCGGGCGAAATTCCGCGGTGGATAATGCCCACCTTGTGCAGTGCCGAAATAGACGAGATAAGCGGAACAAACAACGACCTCGCTTGGTCCCATTTAAGGGTGTTGCCGTTACGCATTAAAAACTCGCGAAGCGAAATGCCCGGTACACTGCGGGTGATTCTGTAAGCGGTGCCGTTGGCTTCTCTTATATCCAAAATATCAAACAGTGCGGGAAGTTCGTTGAGTTTAAAAAGTGTCTTTGAAAGTTCCAAAAATTTAATCAAAGCATCGTTATAATCGTATTCAAAGCCGGCCTTCATAAGTACCGACTCATCATCGGCACGCTCGCAAAGTCCTACAGGAAAAAATTCTCTTATATTGACAACAGCCGAGGTTACCGAGTCGAAACCTAAATATGTAACACCTTCGCCGTTTTGGTCCAAAACCTTGCCGATAATATATCTGCCTTCAAGCAACGAAGACGGTTTTAAATATGAGGGGTTTATAGGCTCGTCTGGATTGTAACCGCAAACGGGACACTTGCCCTCTGCAAGTTTTTCACCCATGCAACCGGGACAAATCTTTTTAGGGTCAATCATATGTATTGTTCCTTTCAAAAAATTTAAAACTTAATAAATCAATTATACTATATGAGTTTTAAAAAATCAACCGAAGTAGGCCTAAGGTTACAAACCTGTGATATTTTTGTCTATAGGTTCTAAGAAACTTTGTGCAAATTCATTCAAAAATATGTTGGCAGAAGGCAGGTTTAAAGCCTTAATAGACTGTAAAGTTGACCGTTCCGCCTCGGAAAATTCGCGGTTGCCCAAGGTGATTTCGTCACGGCACTTTATAAGTGCCGAAATTTTGTCGGCAGCCTTGATTATTTTTTTTAGGTGCGGGTCGTCTTCTTTGAAAATCGACTGAAACTCAGGGCGTAAATCGTCGGGTAACAGACTTAACAAACGGTCGTCTGCCGCATTTTCAAGGCTTTTATATGCCGACTTTATATCGTCATTGTAGTATTTGACGGGTGTCGGCAAATCGCCCGTAATGATTTCCGACGCATCGTGGAACATGGCAAGCAAAGCCACCCTTTCGGCGTTTATGTTTCCGCCGAGTCTTGTGTTTTCAATGACCGCTAAGGCGTGGGCGATAAACGCGGTTTCGAGGGTGTGTTCGCTTAAAGTTTCTTTGCGGGTGTTTCGCATTAAAGCCCAACGGTCAATGTACTTCATGCGAAATAACATCGCGTAAAAATGGCAGGTGTTTTCCATATTTTATTCCTCAATAAACAGTGAAAGCACTGCACGGTAGGTCATGTAAACGTCAAACTTCGATACTACCTCAAACGGTGCATGCATTGAGAGTACGGGCACACCGAGGTCGACAACATCGACACCCAAATTTGCAATATACATCGCAACCGTACCGCCGCCGCCGAGGTCAACCTTACCGAGTTCGCCGGTCTGCCAAACGACGTTGTTTTTGTCTAAAATTTTTCTAATCCAAGCCATATATTCGGCCGAGGCATCGGAAGTATTGCCTTTACCGCGTGCACCGGTATACTTTGTGATAACTGCACCGTAGTTGAGTTTACATGCGTTACGGCGTTCAAAAACATCGGGGAAAGTGGGGTCGAAAGCGGCGTTTACGTCGGCAGAAAGGCACTTTGAATTATCGAGTGCAAGTTCAGTATCCCCGCCCTGCGTTTTTGCAAGGTAGCCTATAAAATGGGCCAAAAATGCCGAATTCATGCCGGTGTTTCCGTCAGAGCCGGTTTCTTCTTTGTCGGCAAGTACGGTGATTGATGTGTACTTGGGTGCCGTTTGCTCTAAAACAGCAACAAGACAAGGGTAGGCACAAACGCGGTCATCGTGACCGTAAGCACCCATCATGGAACGGTCAAAACCGATATCTCTCGGACCGCCTGCGGGCACACATTCAAGTTCTGCCGACAAAAAGTCTTCCTCTTTAATGCCGTATTTTTGGAATAAAATATTTAAAATGTTGAGTTTTACAAGTTCGCTGCCTTCGTCATCTTTAAAGGGACGGCTGCCGACTAAAATGTTTAATTCCTCGCCGCGGATAATTTCCGAAGCGGGGCGTTTTACTTGGTCTTGAGCCAAATGCGGCAGCAAATCGGTCACAACAAAGCAAGGCTCATCGGGTTCTTCACCGACGGAAACTTCAACCGCAGTGCCGTCTTTTTTGCAGAAAACGCCGTGAAGTGCCAAAGGTACGGCGGTCCACTGATATTTCTTAATTCCGCCGTAGTAGTGGGTTTTGAAAAGTGCAAGTTCAGAGTCCTCGTAAAGCGGATTGGGTTTTAGGTCAAGTCTTGGCGAGTCGATGTGTGCGACGGCAATTCGGGTACCGTTTTCAACAGGCTCTGTGCCTAAAACTGCAAGTGCCAATGCTTTACCGCGGTTATTAAAGTAAACCTTGTCGCCTGATTTGTAGGTTTTTTTGGGGTCGAACTCTTTAAATCCCGCTTTTTTTGCCATTTCGATTGATTTTTTTACGGCAAGACGTTCGGTTTTGCCCACACGCAAGTAGTCGGCATATCCTTTACAAAATTCTTCTGCCGCTTTGTCGTTTTCCTCGCAGAAAAGGCCGTTTTTTTGGGATAAGCATAAATTTTCTTTTAATTCTTTTGCCTTCATATCAGTTACCGTCCTTATATAAAGAGTTGTATATTTTTATGGTTTTTTCTATTCGTTTAACGTATTCTTTGGTTTCGGAGAACACTATATCCTCTTGTTCCAATTTACCGTCGTCGGCAATCCATTTATTTACGTTTCCGAGTCCCGCGTTGTAAGCGGCGATTACGGTTTTTTGGTCGCCGTCAAAATACTCGATTAAATATTTAAGGTACCGTATACCGTATTTTATATTGATTTCAGGGTCGGTTGCGTATTCATTAAAGGCCTTGTCTTCGCCTAAAATTTTTGCCATATCTAAAAATGTTTCTTCGGTCAGTTGCATTAATCCGACGGCATTGGCTGAGGATTTTGCATTACTGTCAAAGTTACTTTCGCATTTTATAACCGAAAAACATAAAGTTGTAGGAACGTCGAATTCCTCAGAATATTTCGTAACAAAATCGGCATAGTCTTTGGGATACAATGCCTTCATTATAGTATTATATCCAAAAATCACGAAAATTATAAGCAGTACTGCCGCTAAGATACCGCAAATTGCCTTTTTAAAAATTTTCATTTGCCGTATCCTTTCATAAGCGTTTCGAGTATTGTTTCGATTTTTAATGTGAAATCTTGCAAATTCCCGTTGTTTTCGACAATATAGTCGGTCTTTTCATAGAATTGGTCGGGTTTTCCTGCGTCAAGCCTTATTTCGGCATCTGTGTCACTCAAATTATCGCGGGAAATTATCCGTTTTTTTCTAAGATTTCGGTCACAAAGTACCGCAACCGTTACGTCGCAAACCGAGTCAATACCGCTTTCAAACAGCGTCGGTGCATCTAAAATAAGCAGTTTTACGCCGTTTTCCTTTTCGGTTGCTATCAGTTGCTTTATTTTTTCTGCAATTACGGGTAACATTATCGAATTTAAAATTTCGGTTTTTTCGCTTGTCGCAAATGCCTTTTCGGCGAGTTTTTTTCGCAGAAGTTCACCGTTTTGGTCTAAAATATCGTCACCGAAAGCAGTTTT
The DNA here is from genome assembly GCA_045578845.1 of Acutalibacteraceae bacterium. GTDB lineage: Bacteria > Bacillota > Clostridia > Oscillospirales > Acutalibacteraceae > UMGS172. The sequence goes on from JAZNLA010000061.1 coordinate 45,199, forward strand.
GAGTGTGTTTAAAACCGCACTTTCTTTTGCGGTTACTTCTCTTGCCACTTTGTCGCAGTCAATAGTTACGGCACCAAAACTTTCGGCTATAGGAGCGATAGACGATTTTCCGCTGCCCGTGGGGCCTGTAAGTCCTAAAATAATCACAGTTTTATCACCTCAAACGCGGCGGCACGGATAAGTCGGTTATAAACCGCTAAACCAACGCCGTTTTTTTCGGGCACCCTTGCAAAACAGACCTTGCAATTTTTACTGTCAAGTTCACGCAACGCATCAAAAAGCACTGCGGCTTGGGCGGATTGGTCAGACCTTTCGCCAAATGATACGGTTGGAACTGTCAGTCCCTCTTCTTCGCCCGAAAAAACGAGGGCGAAGGTGCCGTTTGTTGCATTTTGGTTTACATAAATCTTAAATTTTTCCAAATCGCCGTCAAGCATAACCACCTTGGCTTTGGGCGAGTAGTGTTTATACTTCATACCGGGTGAGGCAACAGGTTTGCCTTTTTCGGGCTCGGATAATACCGCTTTGTCAACCTCAATGTCGGGTAAAACTTCGCGTAACTGTTCTAAAGTCACACCGCCCGGGCGTAGCAGTTTGGGCGGATTGGTGCAAAGCGTTATAACGGTTGACTCTACGCCGACTTCTGACCTGTCCGATACAATTACGGCGTCAATTTTTCCGTCTAAATCCAAAAGCACATGGTCGGCTGTGGTGGGACTGGGCGAGCCCGATTTATTTGCCGACGGTGCTGCCAACGGCAGACCGCTCAAACGTATAAGTTCTCTTGCTATTTTATTGGAGGGCATACGAACGGCCACCGTATCAAGTCCCGCACTGACCGAAGACGGCACCTTGTCACTTCGTTTTAACACCATAGTAAAGGGGCCGGGCCAAAATTTTTCGGCAAGTTCAAGTGCTGTTGAGGGCAAATTCTCAACCACTTCTTTTAACATTTCGAGGTCTGACACATGAACTATCAAGGGATTATCCTGCGGACGTCCCTTTGCTTTAAAAATGTTTTCGACTGCGGTTTGGTTATAGGTACTTGCCGCAAGTCCGTACACCGTTTCGGTGGGCATGGCGACAAGACCGCCGTCTTGCAAAATTTTTGCGGCGGTTTTTAAATTTTCACAGTCTTTTTTTGTGTCAAATACCGAAAGTCTAAGGGTTTTCAATTAAGCGTCTTCCTCTTGTTTTAACATTTGGGTGCGGTAGTGGGTGATAAGCGGGTCTATAATATCGTCAAGGTCACCGTTCAGCACCGAGTCTAATTTATAAAGGGTCAGTCCTATTCGGTGGTCGGTCACTCTGCCCTGAGGGAAGTTATAGGTGCGAATTCTTTCCGAACGGTCGCCTGTGCCGACCTGTGATTTACGGTCGCTCGCCAAGGCGGCGTTTTGTTCGGCAACCATTTGCTCATACAGTCTTGAACGCAGCACCTTCATGGCTTTGTCCTTGTTTTTGTACTGACTGCGTTCGTCTTGACATTCAACCACAAGTCCCGTAGGCAGGTGGGTGATACGTATTGCCGATTCGGTTTTGTTAACGTGTTGACCGCCTGCACCGCCTGCACGGTAGGTGTCAATCTGCAAATCGGCAGGATTTATCTGGAGTTCGACTTCTTCTGCTTCGGGTAGTACCGCAACCGTTACGGTTGAGGTGTGTATTCTGCCGCTCGTTTCGGTTTCGGGTACACGCTGAACGCGGTGAACACCGCTTTCGTATTTAAGTCTTGAGTAGGCACCCTGCCCCTCAATCATAAAACTTACTTCTTTGTATCCGCCAAGTTCGGTTTCGTTCGCACCGACAGGTTCAATATGCCAACGGCGGGACTCGGCGTACATTCCGTACATTCTCGAAAGTTCGCCTGCAAAAAGTGCCGCTTCTTCGCCGCCTGCACCGCCGCGGATTTCGACAATTACATTTCGGTCGTCGTTGGGGTCGCGTGGCAAAAGCAAAATTTTAAGTTGGTCCGAAAGTGCGGAGATATTTTCCTTTAAACTGCCGAGTTCTTCTTCGGCAAGTTGTTTCATTTCTTTGTCAAGACCGCCTGTTTCCAATAGTGACAGGGTGTCTTGGAGTTCCTTTTTTGCCGATTTATATTCGCGGTATTTTTCAACAATAGGCGACAGAGTGCTGTGCTCTTTCATAAGTTCGGTAAAGGTTTCGCCCGTATTTGAGGGGTCGGACATTCTTGTACTTATTTCTTCGAATTTTAATTCAACTGCTTCTAATTTATCAAACATTATTCTGCTCTTTTCCCGCTTGTTTTTCTAGTTTTTTAATGAATTTTTCTATTTTTGCTCTCGGGGTCATAACCTCATGTCCGCATTTTTCACACTTAATTTTAAAATCTATACCGACACGCAAAACCAAAAACATGTTACAGCCACAAGGATGTGGTTTTTTGAGTTGCAGTCGGTCGCCGATCGAAATATCCATGGAAAAATCCCCCTTTTGAAAAATTTACTTAAAAAAGGTATGGCAACCCCATAAAAAGCCGCCATACCTCAAAAAATCTATTTACCGAGTTTGCCGTAAAGTTTTGTGCCGTCAACCTGTTTTGGTTTTTCGGACTCAATACTGTCAGGTGCGGGCGAATCGGTTGTTCTGGCGGCTTTACCGCTGAAACCCTGTCTTGCTCTGCCTTGACGGTTATCTCTGCCGCCTCTACCGGACATAGGACGGGGTGACTTGCCGTCGGGACAAATAACAACGCGTCTTGAGGCACCGTCGCCAACAGATGTAGAGTAAACACCCTCTATACTTTGAACGGCAGTGTGGATAATTCTACGCTCGTACGGATTCATAGGCTCAAGTGAACGGGTATGGCCGGTGCGAAGTACCTGACCGGCAGTTCTTTTGGCAAGCGACTCTAAGGTCGATTCTCTTCTTTCGCGGTAGTTGCCGATGTCGATAACAATGCGGTAGTAACCGCCGCCGTTTTCGTTGGCAACAAGCGAGGCCAAATACTGTAAAGCGTCTAAGGTTTCGCCGCGGCGACCTATAATAACGCCCAATTTATCATTGCCCAAAAGGGTGATTTTCGAGCCGCCTTCTATTTCCGAAATAGTTGCACCGTTTACGTCACAGTCTAACTTTGCCAAAATGCCCGAAATGTATTTAAAGGCCTTGCCTGCAGGGGAGTTTTCGTCAACGCTTTCGGCGGGAACACCGACTGCTGCGGGCTCTTTTGCTTGGTCTTTAACGGTTTCTTTAACTGCAGGGGAAGGGGTTTTTGCAGGTGCGGTTTTTTTGCCATGTTTTGCGTTGCGGTCTTTACGGGGCTTAACCTCATCGGGACCTTCAACATAAGCACGTACTTTGGCTTCACTGCCGCCGAAAAGTCCCAAAACTTTTTTCTTTGCTTCGGCAAGAATTTCAAAGTTTACGTCTTCTTCAATATTTGCACCTAATTTATTTATTGCGTCTTCCTGTGCCTCTGTAACGGTGGCACCGACGCCGATTGCTTCTTTAATAATCAACGTATTTTTCTCCTTAACGGTTATTTCTCTTCTGTGTCAGGTTGCGGTGTGGTGCAGGCAGCAATTCTTGCTTTTTCTTGCTTGTCGCGGTCGATTACCGTTTTAGCCTGCTCTTTGGCTATGATTACATTCGGTCCGTATACAATCTGCGAAAGTATCTGAAGTCCTCCCGAAATTACATTGGAACACGCCCAATAGAAACCGACAGCACCGGGAACGGTGAACGCAATGTAAAGCGAAAACAGCGGCATCATGAGCATCATTACAGCCATATTGGGTGCATCGGGATTGATTTTCTTTTGCATAATCATAGAGGCAATACTTGAAAGCATTGCAGTTGCAAAGGATAAAATAGGTATCAGCCAAATCGCCTCGAATTTGGTTAAATTCCAAGAGAAGCGGGGCGTTTCGGTTAAATCAAGACCGAAAAGACCGAAGTTGGTTTTTCGGACATCTTCTAAATCTCCGCCGCTTTTTTGGAACTGATAAGCGATAACGGGGTATTTAGACTGTCCGTTCTCGTCGGCTGATAAGAACTCTACCAATTCAACCTCTCTGACCACTTTTGATTTGTCAGTGGCTTTGCGGATGATTTCTTCGACTGAGCCTTTTTGAACATTATCCTTTTTCATTGCGTTAGCATTTTCGACAATGATAAGTTTAGCAAAATATTCGTTGGCGTCTACACCGTATTCTTTGGAAAGTTCAATAACAGTATCAGATGTCATAACACTCTGGAGTCCTGCGGCATTCCAATCAATGGTGCTGTCGTTGCTTTCGGCAACCCTTGTGTAAGAAACCCAGTTTTTAGCGGAATTGATAGCGTCAGTATCAACCATTTGAACGAATTTAAGCGGACTTACAACCGCCCAATAAACGCCCATAAGCACTACCATTCTTATTATCATCGGCAGACAACCGCCCGACATTGAAACCTTCTCTTTTGCGTAGAGTTCGTTCATAGCCTGACTGTATTTCTGCTTGTCATTACCGTATTTTTTCTTTAAAGCGTCAAGTTTCGGCTTTAATTTTGCCTGCTTTGCGGTAGATTTTTGGGATTTTAAGGTAAGCGGTAACATGCAAAGGTTTACAAGTAAAGTAAACGCAACAACCGAAGCGGCAAAGTTGTTGCCGAGTAGGTCGCTGAGCCTGCCCAAAATCCATCCCATAGCGTAACTGATATAATCCATAGCAAATCCTTACTTCCGACCGTTAGCCTTGTCGGATAAAAATAATGTGTCCTTTGTGGCGACGGCGTGTTTTTTACGGCGTTCGCCCTTTGACGGTACGGGGTCGTAACCGCCCTTGCAAAACGGATTGCACCGCAAAATTCGCCAAACAGTAAGAAATAAACCGACTATGGCACCTCTTTCGGCGAAGGCTTCAACCGAATATTCAGAGCAGGTCGGTGTGAACCGACAGCACGGTGCTTTTAAAGGCGACAAAAATTTGCGGTAAAACTTTACAAGTGCAATAAATATGTGTTTCATTGTGTGTTTTCGGGGATTAACCCTAATTTTTCAAGGTGTTCTTTCATAACGCGGGCAATTTCGGTGCTTTTTGTATACGGGGTTTTGCCGCGGGCGACAAAAACAATATCGGCACCGCCGCAGTCTAAATACGGGAAACATTCCCTTGCCGCTGCCGCAATTACCCGTCTTGCCCGATTTCTCATGACGGCACAACCGACTTTTTTGCCGGAAGTAATACCGTAGCGAATAACACCCAGACGGTTGTTTTGTACATAAGTAACAAGCACAGGGCTAATCATACTACGCCCTCTGCCGTAAAGACGGCGGAAATCCTTATTAAGATTTAATTTTTCGGATTTCAATTAAGCAGTCCTCTCTTTAAAACGTCCTATATATTATAATGTATAGGGCAAAATTAACTCACCATTCGAAAAAAGGTCACATAAGGTGACCTTTTCTCAGTAGGTAAGACTTTGTCTGCCTTTTGCTCTGCGGCGGGCAAGTACCTTGCGGCCGTTAGCGGTAGACATTCTCTTACGGAAACCGTGTTCCTTCATACGATGAAGTTTTTTAGGCTGATAAGTTCTTTTCATGGTTACAAACCTCCTTTATTTTCGGTTGCGGTTATGTCGCGGGGGTTTAGACGGCGTAATATATAACACCCTTAAACGAGTATAGTTACAGACATAACCTATCAATTTAGGATTATACCTCAAATAACCGTATTCTGTCAATAAATTTTTGATTTGTTAACATAAATTTTTTACCCTTGGTCCGCAAAACACATTATGTAGTGGGGAAAAATTTCACAAGCACAACGAAAATGAGCAAGGGCGGTACGGCTTGCCCGCAAATATCTCTTAGGGTTGTCATTCCGAGCGAAGCCGAGAAATCTCTACTGTCTACAAATCGGGGACGGTGTTTACAACGTTTTGCGAAATCCCCCTGTCTTGCCGAACGGTAATCCGCTTATTTGCACAAAAATAAAACTTTTTGCGATGGCAAAAAGCAGTAAGTTGTAATTGACTTTGGGTGTGATATAGGGTACAATGTAAATGAATATAAATTTAACGGAGTTGTGAAATTATGGAACCTGCATTTAAACGAATTTTACTCAAACTCAGCGGCGAGGTGCTTGCCGGCGAAAAGAAAACGGGCATTGATTTTGGGATGGTTGAAACGGTTTCGGAACGTATTAAAACAATCGTTGAAATGGGTGTTGAGGTCGGTATTGTTATCGGCGGCGGCAACTTTTGGCGTGGTAGGTCGAGCGGCAGTATGGACCGCACAAGGGCCGACAGTATGGGTATGCTTGCCACCGTTATAAACTGCCTTGCACTTTGTGACACTTTAGAGCAAATGGGTGTAAAATCCACTGTTATGACGGCGGTTGATATGAACAAAATCGCCGAGCCGTTTACCGCAAGAGGTGCTAAAGAACGTTTGGAAAAGGGCGAGGTTGTAATCTTCGGTGCGGGTACGGGAAATCCGTTCTTCTCAACCGATACGGGTGCCGCACTGCGTGCTGCAGAGATAAATGCAGATGTTATCTTTAAGGCAACCAACGTTGACGGTGTTTACGACTCTGACCCCAATAAAAACCCCGATGCCAAAAAGTTCGACACCTTAACACATTCCGATGTTTTAGCAAAGGATTTACACGTAATGGATGCCGCGGCGGCTTCGCTTTGCAGGGACAACGACATTAACATACTTGTATTTAACCTTAACGACCCCGACAATATTGTACGTGCGGTCAAGGGTGAAAAAATAGGCACATTGGTAAAGTAATAGAAATAAGGAGATATATTATGAAAACGGTTATAAGCAATACAGAAAGTAAAATGGAAAAGAGCCTTGACTCGGTAGCAAGAGATTTTGCGGGAGTCAGAGCAGGCAGAGCCAATCCTTCGGTACTTGACAAGGTAGCGGTCGATTATTACGGCTGTCCCACACCTATAAATCAGTTGGCGTCGGTTTCGGTTGCCGAGGCGAGAGTTTTGCAAATTCAACCCTATGATGCTTCGGTTTTAAAGGCCATTGAAAAGGCAATTTTAGTGTCGGACATCGGTATCAATCCTCAAAATGACGGCAGAATTATCCGTCTTACATTCCCGCCGCTTACCGAGGAAAGACGTAAAGATTTGGCAAAAGAAATCAAAAAACTTGCCGAAGAAGGAAAGGTTGCTGTTCGTTCGATAAGACGTGACGCCATTGAAAAATTAAAGGCATTAAAGAAAAACAACGAAATCACCGAAGACGACCAAGCAAACGGTGAAAAGAAAATCCAAACCCTTACAGACAAATACTGCAAGGAAATTGACGACCTTACCGCAGTAAAAGAAAAGGAAATCATGGAGATTTAAGTTAAAGAGAGGTGTTACTTTAGTGTTTGGCAGAAAGAAACAAATTTTGCCCACAGTGTTGCCCAACCATATCGGCATTATCATGGACGGCAATGGCAGATGGGCTAAAAAAAGAATGTTGCCCCGTTCGGCAGGCCATGCTGCAGGGTCGGAGAACTTTAAAACCATTGCCCGCTACTGTAACAAAATCGGTATAAAATATCTTACCGTTTACGCATTTTCGACCGAAAACTGGAAACGTCCGAAAGACGAAGTTGACGGTATTATGAACTTGCTTCGCAAGTATTTAAGGGACTCCGAAAACTTTAAAGCCGAAAACATTAAACTTCGGTTTATAGGCGAACTGTCGGTACTGCCCGAAGATATCAAGGAACTTATCAAAAAGGCGGAGTATGACTCTAAAGACGCTACCGGCCTTACGGTCAACATGGCGGTTAATTACGGCGGCAGAGATGAGATTTTGCACGCGGTTAAGGATATTTGCCGCGAGGTGCAAAGCGGCAGTTTGGATATAAACGACATCACTGAGAAGTCGGTTACCGACCGCCTTTACATGAGTGACTGCCCCGAACCCGATTTTATAATCAGACCAAGCGGTGAGTATAGGCTTTCCAACTTTCTCGTTTGGCAGTCAGCTTATGCTGAGTTTTGGTATTCAGATGTTTTATGGCCCGATTTTTCTACCAAAGATTTAGACCGAGCCATTGCTGATTTCAGTCTTCGCAACCGTCGTTTCGGCGGGGTGGAAGAAGAAAAGGAAGAAGATAAAAAATGCTGACCAGAATTATCAGTGCCATAGTCGGTGCGGCAATTTTTGCGGCGGCTATTGTTGCCTCAATTAAAATTGATTCAATGATTTTGTTTGTACTCATCACTTGGGTGGGTACTATTGGTGTTTTCGAGGCACTTGTAAACACAGGTTATGTAAAGTCGAGATTGGTTGCTTTTTGCTGCCTTATTTATTCACTTATAGTGCCGTTTGCGTACAGTGAGTATATCCCCGTGCCCCATACGGTTTTTGTCGTGTTATTGGGATTTATACTGTTTGCGGCAGGTATGTGCAATCACGAAAAAATCACACCGTTTGACGTGAGTTACGCGTTCGCGGTTACGGTTGCGATTACCTTTTGTTTCTGGGCGTTCGCGGCTCTGTTCCAGTCGGGCAAATACGGACTTTTCTATATGCTTTTGGCGGTGCTTATGGCTTGGGGTTGCGACACAGGTGCATATTTTACAGGTGTATTTTTGGGCAAACACAAACTTGCCCCCGAAATCAGTCCTAAAAAGACTATTGAAGGTGCAATAGGCGGTGTTATTTTTGCCATGATTTTGATGTTTGTTGCCTGTTTTGTCTTTAACAAAGTTACGGGTGTTGCAACTAATGTGACATTGCTTATGATAGCGTCACCTATACTCGCTATTGCGGGTATGCTCGGCGACCTTATTGCATCATATGTTAAAAGAGCAAGCGGAATTAAAGACTACGGCAAAATTATGCCCGGTCACGGCGGTGTTTTAGACCGTTTTGACAGTATCATGACGGTTGTGCCGCTCATATATTTAATGGTTACCTATCTTCCTGTTTTAAAATAAGGTGATAATATGTCAAAAAGTATAGCGGTGTTAGGCTCTACGGGGTCAATAGGTACACAGACCTTAGATGTTGCAAGACGTAATGGCTTTAGGGTTGAAACCCTTGCGGCTCACAGTAACATTAAATTATTAGAAGAACAGATTAGAGAATTTAAACCCAAAACGGTTGCCGTATTAAACGAGCAGGCGGGAAAAGAACTTAAAACCGCCGTAGCCGATACTAACACAAAGGTCATTTTCGGCAGTGAGTCGGTTACATCTGCTGCCGCTTCTACAGGTGCCGATACGGTGCTTAATGCGATAGTCGGTATTGCGGGATTGAAACCCACCTTGGCGGCAATAGAAAACGGCAAGGAAATAGCACTTGCCAACAAAGAAACCTTGGTTACGGGCGGCAGTTTGGTAAAAAGAAAACTAAAAGAAAAAAATGTTAAATTACTGCCGGTTGATAGTGAACATTCGGCTATTTTTCAGTGTTTGCAAGGTGCCCCCGAGGGTGCCTTAAAACGCATAATTTTGACCGCTTCGGGTGGTCCTTTTTTCGGAAAAACACGCGAAGAACTAAAACAAGTTACACCCGCAATGGCTCTTAAACACCCTAACTGGAATATGGGTGCTAAAATCACCATTGACTCGGCAACCTTAATGAATAAAGGTCTTGAAGTTATTGAGGCGGTGCATCTTTTTGATGTTAACCCTGACAAAATAACCGTTGCGGTGCATAGGCAAAGTATAATCCATTCGGCTGTTGAGTTTAACGACGGTGCCGTTATAGCACAACTCGGTGCTCCGGATATGCGTTTGCCCATTCAGTATGCCATAACCTACCCCGAAAGGGTAGAGTGCCCGGGTGACGATTTGGACATTTTTTCAATGGGTAACCTTACCTTCCAAAAACCCGATTTAGATACCTTTTCCTGCCTTTCTACCTGCATAAAGGCGATAGGCGAGGGCGGACTTAAACCCGCGGCGGCTAACGGTGCCAACGAAGAGGCGGTACGGCTTTTTTTAGATGGGAAAATCGGTTTTCTCGATATCGCCGAAATCGTAGCCTTGGCAGCAGACAGTGAAAAACGCACAGGCGTCTATACTTTGGAAGAAATTTTTGACGCCGATAAAGCGGCAAGAGAAAAAGCACTTGCATTTGTGAAGTGAAATCGGCATAAACTAATAGGAAAATATAGCATTTAAAAGGCGGTAATCTAATTTGATTTTAGGCAGTGTTTTTGGCACTATTGCAGATGTATGGGGTACGGTTTGGCCTTATTTGGCGGCAGTTTTATTGTTTTTGTTCATGATTGTAATTCACGAACTCGGACATTTTGTTGCGGCAAAACTGCTGGGTGTCAGGGTGAATGAATTTGCGGTCGGTTTCGGACCTGCGATATTCAAAAAACAGGGCAAAGAAACCCTTTATTCACTGCGTGCCGTACCATTTGGCGGATTTTGTGCCATGGAAGGCGAAGACGAGGGTAGCAGTGACCCTAAAGCATTTTGCAATAAATCGGCTTGGCGAAGGCTTATAATTATTGTTGCGGGTGCATTTTGCAACCTTGTTTTCGGTCTTGTGATTGTTATGTTCATTTTAGCCCCTGCCGACCGATTTATTACCACTACCGTTGACGGTTTCCACGAAAATTCAGTCAGTGCCGAAACCTTAGCGGTCGGTGATGAGATTTTAAAAATCAACGGCAGACGTATTTTTTCGGTCAACGATTTAAGTTACTGTCTTAGCAATGTCGAGGGCGACACCCTTAATATGCGGGTCAAAAGAAACGGTGAAAAACACGACCTTAACGTGAAATTTAACACCGAAACGGTTGAAGATATAAATTATGTCAAGGTCGATTTCTACCTTGAAACCGAAAATAAAACATTTTTTACATTCATAGGTCAGGCGTTCACCCGCACCTTTTCATATGCGAGGGTGGTTTGGTTTTCGCTTATTGACCTTATTACGGGCAAGTTTGGCATAAGCCAAATGTCCGGCCCTGTCGGAATAACTGCGGTAGTAGGCCAAGCGGCAAAAACGGGACTTAGCGACCTGCTTCCCATAATTGCACTCATAACGGTCAATTTAGGTGTCTTTAACCTGCTACCCGTTCCCGCACTTGACGGCGGCAGAGCCTTTTTCATACTTGTAGAAATGATAATACGCCGCAAAATTCCCGCCAAGTTCGAGGCGGTTGTTCACGGCGTAGGCCTTGTGTTGCTTTTGGGACTCATAGCCGTAATTACAATAAAGGATATTGTCGGTTTCTTTTAAAAGGGGGATTTTAAATGTATACCCGATACGATACAAAAGCAGTAAATGTCGGTGGTATTAAGATTGGCGGCGGAAACAATGTTTCGGTTCAGTCAATGTTAAACACACCGTCTTATGATATAGAAAAAAGCGTTGCCCAAGCGGTTGAGTTGGAAAAGGCAGGGTGCGATATTATTCGTGCCGCCATTCCCGATTTGGAATCGGTAAAACTTATTCCCGCACTTAAAAATGCCGTCAAAACACCTATTGTTGCCGATATTCATTTTGATTATAAATTAGCGATTGAGTCGGCGGCGGCAGGGGTTGATAAAATAAGAATAAACCCCGGAAATATCGGTGACGAGCAGAGGGTAAAGGCAGTGGTGCAAGCCTGCCGACTGCGTAATATCCCCATAAGAATAGGTGTAAATTCAGGCTCGGTTGAAAAAGAAATTTTAAAAAAGTATGGTTCGCCAACCGCAGATGCACTTGTTGAGAGTGCTATGTACCACGCCTCACTGCTTGAAAAATTTGACTTTGACGATATAGTGATTTCTATAAAATCATCAACCGTTCCCACCATGTTTTCTGCCTATAAAAAAGCGGCCGAAATATGCTCATATCCGTTGCATTTAGGCGTTACCGAGGCGGGCACTTTCCACAGCGGAGTTATAGCTTCAAGTGCAGGCATAGGCGGTTTGCTGCTTAGCGGTATAGGGGACACGATAAGGGTATCGCTGACCGACGAGCCTGTAAAAGAAGTTTACGCCGCAAAGGATATTTTAAAGGCGGTAGGACTAAAGAACAACGGCATAAAAATCGTTTCCTGCCCCACCTGCGGCAGAACGAGGATTGACCTTATAGGAATTGCAAAAAAGGTCGAAGAACTATTGAGAAATTGCGAAAAGAACATAACCGTAGCCGTAATGGGTTGCGTTGTGAACGGCCCGGGCGAAGCCAAAGAGGCCGACATAGGTATTGCAGGCGGTGACGGTTGCGGACTTATTTTCAAAAAGGGCGAAATTATAAAAAAAGTGCCCGAAAACGAACTTATCGAAAACCTAATGGCCGAAATCGAGAAGATGTAAAAAAGGATAAGGTGTAAATTTTGAGCATACATAAAATGGCAGATGTCTTCGGCAGTGTTATCGAAGATTTCAGTGAGGACATTAAAAATGCAGACTTAGAAACCTGTGATATAAATACGGAAGACAGGCGGCTTTTTGCCGGCTGTTCTTTTGCCGTATATATAAAAAAAAGTGACATATTAAGTCTGACAGACGCCATTTGTAACCGCCTTAATTTAAGTTCGGTAAAAATTTCGGGGCGTTTTGCACCCGACTGTTATTGTGCCGCAGCGGCGGAGGACATAGCACATGAACTTCGTGCCGAAAATGTAATGATTAACGGCTATTTTAACGCCGCTTTGTTTACTGTGGAAGATAAACACACCGAAATTGAACTGAAATACGGCGGTTTTGAAACTTTACAATCGGTAGATTTTGAAAAGAAGTTTAAGGCTATGGTAAAAGACCGTTTCGGCATCGATGTAAACCTAAAGTTTACAGGCCAACTCCAAGATGTCGAAATAAAAATGCCCGAAATAAAGCAAGAGCCGATAAAATACACTGAAATTCCGCCTCAAAATAACTACGGTGGTCACGAAACACCGCGTGCCGTTCGCCCAAAGTCGCCAAAAGTTACCGAGCCGAGGCAGATTTCGGGGCTAAGTATACCTGAAGATTTAGGTATACTGCCCGACTCGGTAGAGCAGGTGTACGGTAAAACTTTAAACGGAACATTTAAAAGACTTAAAGATATAAATCCCGAGGACGACGAAAACCTTGTTTGGGGCGAAATCTTTTTTGCCGACGCACATGCAACAAGAACGGGCAAAAGTTACATAGTAAAATTCCAAATATACGACGGTACTAACTCAATAACGGTCAAAAACCTTATGGGTACCGCACAGTATGAGGCGTTAAGCGATATAATCAAGGTAGGAAAAACCGTTGTTGTTCACGGCAAATACGCTATGGACGATTACGATAAGGACTACTGCCTTGAAATGGATGCCTTGGCTACCGCAAAGAAAAAAGGCGGAAGGGTTGATACTGCAGACCAAAAACGAGTAGAACTTCATTTGCACACAAGTATGTCGCAGATGGATGCGGTGTCACCTGTAGCAAATATCATAAAACAGGCGGTAAAGTGGGGACATAAAGCAATTGCCATAACCGACCACGGTGTCGTACAGGCGTTCCCCGACGCCATGAATACCCTTGACGATTTACGCCGCAGCGGTGAGGGTGAAGATTTTAAAATCATTTACGGTGTTGAGTGTTATTTCGTTAATGATGTCACAGGTCAAGCCGACGGCGGTATCGACGGCGGTGTTGACTCGACAACCCTTGAAAGATACCATCAAATTATATTGGTTAAAGACCAAGCGGGACTTAAAAATTTATACAAGTTGGTATCTTTTGCACATCTTAATTATTATAAAAAGACGTTAAACCCGAAAAATCCCGCCAAACCCCGCCCTGCAAAGCCGTTAATTCCCCGTTCGGTGCTCGAAAAATACCGCGAGGGGCTTATTGTCGGCAGTGCTTGCGAACAGGGTGAAATTTTCCGTGCGGTAATGGATAAAAAGTCGGAAAAAGAACTGCTTGAACTTGCCTCATTTTATGATTATTTGGAAATTCAGCCGCTCGGCAATAACGGATTTATGTTAAGGGACGGCTTAGTTCAAAACGAGAAGGATTTAATTAACTTTAACCTTAAAATTATAGAAATTGCCGACAAACTGCAAAAGCCTGTTGTTGCAACGGGCGACGTTCACTTTTTAAACCCCGAGGATAAGGCACTGCGTACCATTTTAATGGCGGCTCAAAAGTTCAGCGATGCCGAACATCAACCGCCTTTGTATCTTAAAACAACCGACGAAATGTTGGCTGACTTTAAGTATTTGGGCGATAGGGCAAGAGAGGTTGTAATAGATAATCCAACTAAAATTGCCGACATGATAAGCGGTGAAGTCAGAGCGGTGCCGAGCGGCAACTATCCGCCTAAAATCGAAGGCTCTGACGATATTTTGACCGAAAAGGCAATGCGTAGAGCAAAGGATATTTACGGCGAAGAGTTACCGCCGACAGTTGCAGAACGCCTGCAAAGAGAACTTGACTCTATTATAAAACACGGTTTTTCGGTCATGTACGTTACGGCTCAAAAATTGGTTGAATATTCCGAAGAAAAGGGTTATTTGGTCGGCTCGCGTGGTTCGGTCGGCTCGTCTTTTGTCGCTACAATGGCGGGTATTTCCGAAGTAAACCCACTGCAACCGCACTATGTTTGTCCTAAATGTAAAAACACCGAATTTATTACCGACGGGACTGTCGGCTCAGGTTTTGATCTGCCGCCCAAGAAATGTCCTAAATGCGGTGCCGATTACAACCGCGACGGACACGATATACCGTTCGAAACCTTCTTAGGATTTGACGGTGACAAGGTGCCCGATATTGACCAAAACTTCTCGGGCGAAGTGCAACCCTTTGTCCACAGATACACTGAAGAACTTTTCGGTGCCGAAAACGTTTTTAAAGCGGGCACTATTTCAACCGTAGCCGATAAAACGGCATACGGTTATGTCAAAGGCTATGCCGAGGACTACGGAAAAACGGTCAATAAGGCCGAGGAAACAAGGCTTGCTACGGCTATTGATAAGGCAAGTATCAAACGCACAACAGGTCAGCACCCCGGCGGCATGGTTGTTGTCCCGAGAGATATGGAAATTTACGATTTTTGCCCCGTTCAGCACCCTGCCGATAAGGTGGACTCCGACATGGTTACAACCCATTTCGATTTCCATAAAATTCACGATAATATACTGAAACTTGACGAACTCGGTCACGATGTGCCGACCATTTATAAGTATTTGGAAGAGTATACGGGCGTTCCCGTGCTCTCGGTTTCAATGAGTGATAAAGATGTTATGAGTCTGTTTTTATCGCCCGAGGTATTAGGCGTTACCGAGGCGGATATAGGCTCAAAAACGGGTACGTTTGCACTGCCCGAACTCGGTACAAAATTCGTTCGTGATATGTTGGTCGAGTCCAAACCCAAAACCTTTTCCGATTTGTTGCAGATTTCGGGACTGTCCCACGGTACCGATGTTTGGATAGGCAACGCACAGGAACTTATCCGCAACAAAACCTGTACGATTTCCGAGGTTATAGGTACGCGTGACAGTATTATGACCTACCTTATCTACCGCGGTGTGCCAAAGAAAATGGCGTTTAAAATCATGGAAATTGTCCGTAAAGGCAAGGCTAAAAAACTGCTTACCGAGGAACATTTACAGGTTATGCGAGAGAACAATGTGCCCGAATGGTATATCGACTCTTGCTATAAAATTAAGTATATGTTCCCCAAAGCCCATGCGGCCGCGTATATGATTGCGGCACTAAGACTCGGTTGGTATAAGGTCCATCGACCTGTCGAGTTTTACTGTGCGTATTTCACAGTTCGTGCCGAAGATGTCGAGGTTGAAACCCTCTTAAAGGGCAAAGAAGCGGTAAAAAAGCGTATCAATGACATAAAACTTTTGGGCAACGCGGCAAGTGCCAAAGAAAAATCGGTTGCCGATACGCTCGATATTTTCAACGAAATGCTCTGCCGTGGCATTGAGATTTTACCTATCGACCTCAATAAATCCGACGCAAGAAAGTTCCTTGTAGAAGACGGAAAAATGCGTTTGCCCATAGGCGTTTTGCCCGGTGTCGGTGCCAAGGCGGCGGCCGATTTGGGCGAGGCTCTTAAAAAAGGCAACTTTATTTCGGTTGACGATTTGCAACTTGAAGCAGGCGTTTCAAAAACCGTTATTGAAGCACTGAAAGGTGTCGGGGCACTTGACTTTTTGCCCGATACCAACCAAATGACACTGTTTTAAAAGCAGGACTTTATTATGTACGAAAATTTTTTCATACCATACCCGCAAATTAAAACTGACCGACTTATAATCCGCAGAGTACGGAGAAGTGACGCCAAGGGACTTTTTCGTCTTTGCTCACTGCCCGAAACCTCGAAATATTCACTCTGGAGTCCGCATGAGAGTTTAAGCGTAACCAAACAGTTTATCGCCTACCAACATTCGCTCGAAAGACGGCAAAGTTGCTTTTTCTTTGTTGTTGAGGAAGCGGCAAGTAAAGAAATTGTCGGCTCTTGCAGTTATGTGTCGTTTGACGAGTTTTATAAAATTGCCGAAATCGGCTACAGTGTATTAAAATCACGGTGGGGGAAAGGCTACGGCACCGAAATTGCCGATGCCCTTACGGCGTTCGCCTTTAACCGAATAGGCGTGCAACGTGTATTTGCAAGGGTTGTGCCCGAAAATGTGTACTCTGCGGCAGTGCTTGAAAATTTGGGGTTTGCCTTTGAGGGCACCCTCAAAAAAGCCTACTATTACGGTGAAAAATCCTACGATATTGCGGTTTACGGCATGACCGACGACCAATTCAAAAAGAGAGAAAATGAAAATGGAACTAAAGAAAATTGCGAGTTTTACGGTTGACCACAGCACCCTTAAAAAAGGGATTTACATTTCCCGAATTGACGGGGACATTACAACCTATGACATAAGAATGAAACCCCCAAATATGGGTGACTATCTTGAAAACAAGGCACTTCACACGCTTGAACACCTCATAGCAACCTTTTTAAGAAGCGGTGAAAAGGAAAACGAGATTATCTATTTCGGCCCCATGGGTTGCAGAACGGGTTTTTATCTGCTTGTAAGAAACATAGAGCCTAAAGACGTGATAGAACTTATAAAATCAGCCTTTAAATTTTCGGCGGATTTCAGCGGTACAATCCCGGGCACTACCGCAATAGAGTGCGGAAACTATCTTGACCATGACCTTTCAGGTGCAAAACAAGAGGCAAATGAATTTTTACTTGTTATACAAAATTACACAGTCGAGCGGTTAAAATACTAAGTAAAACCGCTTTATATAAATATTTCCACTAACCCCGAGGTGTCACATCTTCGGGGCCAAAGTGCTTTTAAAAATAAGGAGAAAATTATGTTTTTCAGCAAACCTAAATATGAAAAAATTATTGTAGGACTCGGCAACTTCGGGGATAAGTATGAGGCAACCCGTCACAATGTCGGATTTAGGTGTATTGATTTGATTGCTAACAATAAAGAGGTTGTTTGGAGAAACAAATTTGAGTCGCAGATTGCAGACATTTCGTTAAACGGTAAGAAAATTTTGCTTGTAAAACCAATGACCTATATGAACAATTCGGGGCGTGCGGTGAGCGGTATTTTAAAGTTTTATAAAATGCAACCCGAAAGCGTCATAGTAATTTCCGACGACGTTTCAATGGAGGCGGGCCGACTGCGTATTAGGGCAAACGGCAGTCACGGCGGTCATAACGGACTTCGTGACATCATAGAACTTATAGGCAGTGACAACTTCGCCCGCGTAAAGGTCGGTGTCGGTCAAAAACCGCACCCCGATTATGACCTTGCCGACTGGGTTTTGGGCAAACCGCAGGGGGAGGACCTTGAAAAATTAAAGGAAACCGAAGGTTTGGCCGCTAAGGCGGTGCTTTCTATTGTGACCGACGGCGTGCAAAAGGCAATGAGCAAATTTAACCGATAATTTGAGGTAAAAATGGATTTCAGATATAAATTTTTAAGCGAAAGTTTGGGTAGTACCGAAAGTTTCGGCAAAATTCTGACAGCAGTAAAAAACGAAAAATACCCCATAGCACTGTCGGGAATTTCCCATATCCAAAGGGTGTTGCTGTCGGCGGTGCTACAGCAAGAAAACTCTCAAAAACTGCTTATAATTACGGCGGGCGACTCCGAAAGCGAACGCACCATAGAAGACCTGACAGCGTTAGGTATAACCTGTGTTTACTATCCCGCAAGAGAGTATTCCTTTAGAAGCGGTGTTACGGTTTCACATGAGTACGAGCACAAAAGACTGGGTGCGTTATCCCGTGTTTTAACCGGTGAGTTTGATGTTTTGGTGGCGTCGGCCGATGCGGCGGTCAGTGCGACTGTGCCTGTTAAAGTGCTTAGAAACCGCAGGTTTAAACTTAAAACCGCCGAGGAAATCTCGGTCCAAGATATAATATCCCGACTTGTCGCGGGCGGTTATTCACGTGCCGAGCAGGTCGACGGTGCAGGACAGTTTTCGGCAAGAGGAAGTATTATCGACATCTTTCCGCCTAATTTGGAAAATCCTTGCCGAATTGACTTTTTCGGTGACGAAATTGACACGATTTACATTTTTGACCCCGATACACAGCGTCGTACCGACAGTGTTGACGAGGTGGAAATTTTCCCCGTTTCGGAAATATTCCCCGAAACAAAAGAGGATTTTAAGGTTAAATTAAAGGCACTTTGTGAAAATAAAAAAACTTCGGCTAATATAAAACAGAGAATAACCGAGGATTTGGATAGATTAGAGGCGGGTGCGAATATAGGCTTTGACGCCTATATTACGCAGGTGTACGGTACATCTGCCACACTTTTTGATTATTTTGAGTCGTTTCCCTATTCCACACTGATTTTCGACACAAACGGTTGTTTAGAAAAAATAGACAACTGTTTAAAACTTCATTTTGAGGAAATAAAACAACTGCTTTCAGAGGGTGTTTTACCGCCCGATTTTAAATCGGTTTATTTGGATAGGGTGGGTTTTTGCGAAAGGTTAAAAACCCATAATACTATCTACTGCGACAGTTTTCAAAAAACATCTTATGAGCCTAAACCCTTTACAGTTTTACCGCTTGACTACCGCCAAAACGGAAATTTCGGCGGCCCTGTCGCCTCGCTTTGCGAGGATATAAAATCGGCAAACAGGAAACTTACCGTAATACTTGCGGGCGGTGAAAAAGCGGCATCAAACTTGACCGAAGAACTGAACGAACGCGGTATAAACGCCGTATTTTGTGCCGAGCCCGAAAGGGTGGGCAAAGAGGGCGTATTTATAACCGTAGGTTTTTTAAGTGCAGGGTTTGAACTGCCCGAAGCAGGATTGTCATGCATAGTTTACGGTAAAACCGCCGTCAAAAAGACAAAACACCGCTTTAAAAAGGGTAACGCCGTCGGCTCTTTAGAGGAATTGGAACGTGGCGACTATGTAGTCCACGCAAACCATGGTATAGGAATATTCAGCGGTGTCGAACAACTGACCACCCACGGTGTCACAAGGGACTATATAAAAATAAATTACGCGGGCAAAGACGCACTTTATGTACCCGTCACCTCGCTTGATATGGTGTCGAGATATATCGGCAGTGCCGAGGATAGTGCTGTAAAACTCAACCGTTTAGGCTCTGCCGAGTGGTCAAGAACGAGAACCAGGGTAAAAAAAGCAGTTAAGGATATGGCAAAGCAACTGACCGCTTTATATGCAAAGCGAATGCATGCCGAAGGCTACGCCTTTTCGCCCGACGGCGATATGCAGTCCGATTTTGAACGCCGTTTTAATTTCGATGAAACCGACGACCAATTGCGTTGCTCAGCCGAAATCAAAAAGGATATGGAACGCAAGGTGCCCATGGACCGCCTGCTTTGCGGTGATGTAGGCTTCGGCAAGACCGAGGTCGCGTTTCGAGCTGCCTTTAAGGCCATAGCCGACGGCAAGCAGTGTGCTTTGTTGGTGCCGACCACAATCCTTGCTTGGCAACACTACAATAACGCTCTTGAGCGGTTCGGTAATATGGCGGTTGAGGTTGAAATGCTTTCGCGTTTCAGAACTTTAAAACAGCAGGAAAGAATAAAAAAAGACTTGGCGGCGGGCAATATAGATTTAATCGTCGGCACCCATAGTCTTATTTCAAAGGACGTAAAATTTCGCGATTTGGGACTTATAATCGTCGATGAAGAACAACGTTTCGGCGTTGCACAAAAAGAAAAACTAAAAGAACTGTATCCTACGGTCGACGCCCTTACGCTGTCGGCAACACCCATTCCCCGAACGCTTAACATGGCACTGTCGGGGCTTCGCGACATGTCCTCAATAGAAGAAGCACCTGCTGACCGAAGGCCTGTGCAAACCTTTGTCATGGAACAAAACATGGGTGTTATCGACGAGGCGATAAGCAGGGAATTACGACGAGGAGGACAGGTATATTATCTTCATAACCGCACCGAAAATATAGAAACCGTAGCGGCGAAAATTGCCGAACGGCACGAAGGTGCGAGCGTTGCCGTAGCACACGGAAAAATGGGCGAAGAAGAACTGTCGAAAGTGTGGCAGCGTTTGATAGAGCATGAAATTGATATTTTAGTCTGCACCACCATTATCGAAACGGGCGTAGACGTGCCTAATGTCAATACGCTTATAATCGAAAACGCCGACCGTTTAGGTCTTGCACAACTGCACCAGTTAAGGGGCAGAGTCGGCAGGTCACACCGCACTGCGTTTGCCTATCTTTTGTATGCGGGCGGTAAGGCTTTAAGCGAAATTTCTCAAAAACGGCTTGACGCAATAAGGCGGTTTACCGAGTTCGGCTCGGGATTTAGAATAGCCATGCGTGACCTTGAAATAAGGGGTGCGGGCAGTATTTTGGGCGGTGAACAGCACGGGCATATGGAAGCGGTCGGTTACGATATGTATTTAAAACTGCTTAACGATGCCATAGCCGAAGAAAAGGGTGAAACTACCGCCGAACAAAAAGACTGTACCGTCGATATGCGTCTTTCGGCACATATCCCCGAACGGTATATAAAATCGCTGTCGGGCAGGCTTTTTGCGTATCGACGAATTGCCGGTATAAGAACAAAAGAAGATGTCTTAGACGTCACAGACGAACTTATCGACCGTTACGGCGAGCCGCCGCAGGCGGTACTCACCCTTATAGATGTGTCATATCTCAGAGCCGAGGCAACCAAACTTGATATAACCGAAATAGCCGAAAGAAACGGCAGAATTCTACTTTTTACAGACGGTTTAACCGAAGCGGTTGCAAAACTGGTTTCGTCGCCGATAAAAAGAAGGGTTTTGTTCAGTGCGGGTACAAAGCCGTATGTATCGGTAAGACCTGCCGAAAATCAAAAACCCATTGACACTTTAAAAGAGGCACTTTGCATTATGTCCGAAGAAAAATAATTTTACAAATAGGACATATTGTAAGAGAAAAATTACTGGACTTTTTAAAGGTAATAATATATACTGAATAGGATAGAACATCAAATGTTCAATAAAACATTTAGTTTCAATTAAACGGTTAGGAGTTAAAAATGAAAAAACTGCTCAAAATATCAGCCTTTTTACTTGCGGTACTTATGGTAGTGCCTATGTTTGCCGGCTGTCACGAAAAGGACGAAATTGCCTACACAATAGACGATTACACCTACACTTCGGCCATGTACAGTTGTGTGCTTTATGTTGCCGCAAGCAGTGCAAGGGGTGATATTGACACGTTTATTACCGATAGCGGTAAAGAGGCAAAAGATGTAAATTACGAAAATTACAAGTTCGACGAAAACGGCAAGGTCAGTGCAACCGGTACTGTGTCTTATGCAACATTTGTTAAAAATGAAGCGATAAGAATTTTGCGTCAGTATTCTGTACTTCAAAGCAAAATGAAAGCAGAAAACTTAAAACTTGACGAGGATACTGAATATACCGCAAAAGTTAACGCAGAATATTATTGGTACGCAGGTTGTGACTACAGCACATATCAGTATTATTCGGCTTACGGTGCCGATGTTTCGCAGTATTTCACACCATATGCAAACCGTTTTGAGCCTAACGGCGTTTCGCTTTCAACCTATACAGATTATCTTATCTTAGAGTATACCTATGACTTCTACTTTAAACACCTTTACGGCGAAGGCGGTGCCAAAGAGGTCGGCAAGGATGCTTTGACTGAGTATATGAACGCACATTATGCTTTGGGCGATGTTATTTCGCTATCCACCACAGATGACAAGGGCACAGACCTTTCAGCCGAAAAAAAGGCAGAGGTTAAGGCTAAAGCCGATGCCTATGCGGAACGTCTTAACAAGGGTGAGGATTTCGAAACGGTTTATAACGAGTATCAAGAGTCTTTAGAGGCAGAAGATGAAGAAACCTCGAGCGAGGAAGAAACTTCAAGCGAGGAAGATACTTCAAGTGAGGAAGATACCGAGGAAGAATACACCCCTGAAGAGTACAAAACTGTTTTCGGCGACAGCGAAACATCTTATGACGATACACTTTATAAAGATGTCAGTGCTTTAAAGGTGGGTGAGGCAAAGGTTTTGGAAGATACCGACCAAAAGTGCTATATTGTAGTGGCAAAACGCGATATGACTGAGCAGGAATATTGGTTAGACAGTTTAACCGACAGTATTCTCTATAAACTTAAACAGGAAGAGTACAACAAGGACCTCGATGAGGCAGGAAAACTGCTCACCGCTACCGAGGATAAACATGCAACAAAACCTTTCAAGGTTAAGGATATCAAATTCTGATAGTCCGATATATAAAAAATCTTCGGGCAATTTGCCCGAAGATTTTTGCTTTATTATAAATAAAAGGTGGAAAACATATGGAAACAACCATTTTAAAAGACGGGGTAAACTACTCGTTTTATAAAACTTCCCGCTTTAAAACTACCGTTTTGTCAATAGGTTTTTATCTACCGTTGGGCAGTCTTAATGCCGCGACATCTCTTGCGTTGGGACTTATGAAAAGCGGAACTGCAAATTTGCCCGATTTATATTCATTTAACCGCCGTTTGGCTACACTTTACGGTGCAACCGTTTCGTCGTGGACCTCTAAGGTCGGCGACCAAAAAGAATTAAGGCTTAATTTGACCGTTAATTCCGACCGTTTTTCGCTTGACGGTGAAAGTACCGTAAACGGGGCTGCAGAACTTTTTCTTGACATGGTTTTCAGCCGTGAAAAGAGCGGATTTTCATACCCTAAGGATGTTTTCGACCGCGAAAAACGTCTGCTTATCGAAAAAATCGAAGGCACTTTAAATGATAAGCGGGTTTATTCAAAATTAAAATTGGAAGCGGCAATGTGCGAGGGCGAGCCGTACGGCACATGTGTAAACGGCACCAAGGAAGAGGTAAGCGAATTAACCCCTGCTATAGTTGCTGACTCTTTTAAAACCTTGCTTGAATCCGCCTTTATTTCGGTGACAGTAATAGGCGATAAAGAACCCGATAATTTTAAGGACATTTTAAAATCAAAATTCAATGCTTTAGGCAGAAAATTTTTGGGTGTTACTTCTAACACTTTAAAACCTGCACGCCAAAATGCTTTGGAAGTAACCGAAGAAATGAACGTCACCCAAGGTAAACTTGTTTTGGGGTTTAGGTCGGCAGTCGGCGGAAACAGCCGCGATACCGTAGCCGTAAGGGTTATGACTGCGGTGTTCGGCGGCGGTCCGTTCTCGAAACTCTTTTTAAATGTCCGCGAAAAACAAAGCCTTTGCTACTACTGTGCGGCAAGGGGTATCCGCCAAAAGGGGCTAATATTGGTTGACAGCGGTGTTGAAACCGAAAACATTGAAAAGGCTAAAACGGCAATACTAAAGCAGTTTAAAGATATGCAAGACGGCAATTTTACTGAAGACGATTTGAACTTTGCGAAACTTGCCATATGCGATGCATTGCGTTCGGCTGAGTCCGACCAGTATGCGTTGCTTACATGGATTTCGGGAAATGCTTTGGAAAATGACCCGCCCACAATAGAAGAAACCTGCAGGCTTATAGAAAATGTAATCTCTGATGATGTTAAAAAATCGGCAAAGTTGTTTTCGCTTGATACGGTTTTCACACTAAACCCTAAAAAGGAGGAAAAGTAATGAGTTTCAAAAAACACACCGAAAACTGTGCTTTGGCAGGGGAGCAGTGTTTGGTAGCCATTCATTCCTCAGGGTTAAAGGTTATACTTTGTGAAAGAAAAGATATGTCGTCGAATTATGCTGTTTTCGGCACAAAGTACGGCTCGGTCGATACCGATTTTGCCGTTGACGGCGGCAAAATGCAACATGTTCCCGACGGAATTGCCCATTTTTTAGAGCATAAACTTTTTGAAGGCGAAGACGGTGATGCTTTTACAAAATATTCCGTAACGGGTGCTTCGGCTAATGCTTATACCTCGTTTGACCGCACCTGCTATCTTTTCAGTTGCAGTGATAAATTTTACGAAAATTTGGATATTTTACTGTCCTTTGTTTCGTCACCCTACTTTACGCCCGAAACGGTGGCTAAAGAGCAGGGCATTATCGGTCAGGAAATTAAAATGTACGAAGATGTTGCGGGTTGGCGTGTACTTTTTAATCTTTTGAGATGTATGTACAGCAACCACCCCGTAAAAATTGAAATTGCGGGCACAGTTGAGTCAATCGCCGAAATCACCGACCAAACCCTTTACGACTGTTATAATACCTTTTATTCGCCGTCAAATATGTTTGTTGCAATCTGCGGTAATTTTGATTCGGAAAAAGTATTAAGTATGATTGACGAAAAAATAGAGGAAAAACCGCAAAAAACTATTGTCCGTTCAGACTTTAATGAGCCAAATACTGTGACAATGCACGAAATTTCCGAAACCATGGCGGTGGCAAAACCGATTTTTGTCGCAGGCATTAAGGATAAAGTAAAGGAAAGCGTTTCGCCCGAAACGGCAGTTGCAACCGAACTGTTACTCGAAATTGCCGCAGGCAAAATTTCACCGCTTTATGACCGTTTGCAGAAAAAAGGACTCATAAATAACGGTTTTAGCACAGAATATTTGCACGGTTTCGGCTACGGTGCACTGCTTTTTGAAGGTGAGTCGTCTAATCCTTATGAGGTTGCCGACCAAATCAAAGCCGAAATATTAAAAATTCAAGACGAGGGCGTTGACGGGGAACTTTTTATCTCAGCCAAGAAAAAACTTTTTGGCCGAGAAATCCGTCGTTTTAATGATACCGAGGAAACGGTCGGCGTGTTTATCGACAGTATAATTGAGGGAACAAAACCGTATGCAAGGGTCGAACTTTTAAGTTCTGCCGCCGTAACCTCAGTAAATAAAAGGGCAAAGGAATTAGACCTTAATAACTTTGCTATTTCGGTTATAAATCCTAAAAAATAATAAGTTTTCAAAAAGTTTTAAAAAAACTCTTTCCATAGGCAGTATGTTTAGTATATAATAAGTATAAATATACTGCTAGAGTTTTGAAAGGAATCTTAAAATGCAAGCACTTACAGCATATTCGGTAAATCTATTTGGCTTAAAACTTAAATTCGACCCCGTAGCCTTTACCCTGCCCATAGGTGACGGGTGGAGTGTATATTGGTACGGCATTTGTATTGCGTTGGGCTTTTTGCTTGCGGTCATTTATTGTTTCCGGCGTGCCAAAAAATTCGGTGTTGATTTAGACCGTTTGACCGACGTTGTACTTATCACAACACCTCTTGCCATACTTTGTGCAAGACTGTACTACATAATTTTCGATAACGAAACAAAAATTGACTCAATTGCCGACTTTTTCGGCATAAGCGGGACTTCCGGTGTTTCGGGACTTGCCATTTACGGCGGTGTCATCGGTGCCGTTTTATTTGGCTTTATTACCTGTAAAATTCGTAAGGTAAAGGTGTTAGATGCTTTTGACCTCGCCGCAAGCGGCTTTTTAATCGGTCAGGCAATCGGCAGATGGGGTAACTTCTTTAACCAAGAGGCGTTCGGCTCGCTTACCGGAAGTACTTTTTGGGGAATGAGCAGTGAAAACACCGTTCGTGAACTGGGTGAAGGTTTAGTTCACCCTTGTTTCCTTTATGAGTCTGTGTGGTGTATTTTGGGTGCAGTTTTACTGCATTTTGTCGGCAATCGCCGAAAGTTTGGCGGTCAAATTGCCCTTTGCTACGGCGTTTGGTACGGATTTGGCAGAATGATTATCGAAGGGTTCAGAACCGACAGTCTTTATATAGGACCGCTTCGTGTTTCGCAGTGGCTGTCGGCACTTTTAATGGTAGCGTGTGCTATTGTTCTTGCGATTGTTTTCAATAAACTTCGCACCGCTAAAACCGACCTCACCTATGAATCGGTGTTTGATGACATTGACCCCGATTCTCGACGCGGTGTGGAATACTACGAAGGCGAAGAAAACTCGGAAGAAGACCAAGAAACAGAGATTGAAAACGAACAAGAAAACGAGGAAGAAAACGATGGCTAAACTTATTAACGGCAAAGAAATTTCCGCTTTTGTAAAATCAAGAATTGCCGGCGAAGTGGCAGAACTTAAAATTCAAGGCACAACCCCCGGTCTTGCCGTTATAATTGTAGGCGAGGACCCCGCGTCAAAGGTTTATGTAGGCTCTAAAGAAAGGGCATGTATTGAACTCGGTATGTATTCTGAAAAGTATGAACTGCCCGAAACTACCACCGAAAACGAACTTTTAGATCTTATAAACAAATTAAATAAAGACGATAAAATACACGGCATTTTGTGTCAGTTGCCGTTGCCGAAAGGTCTTGACGAAAAGGCGGTAATAAACGCGATTGACCCTAAAAAAGATGTCGATGCCTTTCACCCCGTAAACGTCGGAAAAATTATGATTGGCGACTATGACTTTTTACCATGCACCCCTGCGGGCGTAATGGAAATGCTTAAATATGAAGGCATAGAGATAGAGGGTAAACACTGTGTTGTGATAGGCAGAAGCAACATAGTCGGCAAACCTATGGCAATGCTGACCCTACATGCCAATGCAACCGTAACCATATGCCATTCGAGAACGAAAAATTTAAAAGAACTCTGCAAGCAGGCAGATATTTTGATAGCCGCAGTCGGCAGAGCGAAGTTTGTAACACCCGATATGGTTAAAGAAGGTGCCGTTGTGATTGACGTCGGTATGAACAGACCTTCCTGCGGTAAACTTTGCGGAGATGTCGATTTTGAAAAGGTCGAACCTATTTGCTCGGCGATAACCCCCGTACCCGGCGGTGTAGGACCTATGACTATAGCAATGCTCATGCAAAACACGTTGACCGCCGCAAAGCGTTTTGCAAAATAATAAAAAGAAAAACTAAAAGGAGGTAAAACGGTGAAAAAAATATTTGTTGTTTTATTGTCTTTGCTTATCGTTATATTTGCCGTTTTACCTGCAGGTGCAGTCACAACAAGTTATACCGCAGAGGATATAACCTTTTCGCTTTCCGACGGTTATACTGTTTATACCAAAGAAGATTTGGCACCCGGCTCAGAAGTAGAGGGACTTTTGTTTTTTGCAGTGTCGGGTGACGGCAAACACAGTATACAGGCAAGACGTACCCAAACCGAATTTTCAAAGCAAATTGGCACATTTTCGGGACTCGATAGTGAAATGATAAAACCTATAGGCGAAAAAATCTTCGCCGAAGGTTTTGAAACGGTGCAGATTTCCTCAGGTGTATATTTAAAATCCATAACTGCCGAGGGAAACGGTTATACTGCCGTTTATGTTACCGCAAGAAAAGGCAAACTCTACACCTTTACCTATTTCGGCTCGGACCCCACCAAAGCAGGTGAATTTTTGTCAACTGTAACACTGCCTAAAGATAAAGAACGGTCCGGCATGTGGGTTTATACCGTAATAATAATTTCGGTCTTTATCCTTTTTGATGTAGCATTTATTGTGGTGCTTGTGTTATCTTTCATAAGGGATTACCGCCGCCGCAAAATGGAACGTGACCGCAATATTGTAAGTCAGTACATTAAAATCAAAAGAAGAAAATATTAAAAAACGCCGAAGTTTTAAAACTTCGGCGTTTTTGAAATTTAAAACAGTTTATCGGGATTGAGAATGTTTTTGGGGTCGAAAGCCTGTTTGATTTTTTTCATAAGTTCAATCTGTGTATCGCCCAAACTTTCCTTAAGATAGGATTTTTTTGCAAAACCTATACCGTGCTCGCCTGAAACTTGACCGCCCATTTCGATGGCTTTTTTATACATTTTATCAAAACATAAAAGCAGTTTTTCATGCCACTTGTGGTCGCTCAGCCCGTCGCGGCAGATGTAAATGTGCAGGTTTCCGTCACCCGCGTGGCCGAAACTTGGTATTCTTACACCGATTTCATCCGACAGCAAATGGGTGTATTTTATAAAATCGGCAATTCGGTTACGGGGTACTACAACGTCGCACTCGTCCATTTCGTCGGTCGAAGCCTTTATTGCCTCTAAAAAAGCACCTCTTGCGGTCCACACCGATTTTTTGCGTTCGTCGGTATCTATAAAATAGGCATCAAACGCACCGTTTTCTATACAAATATCGGCGGCAACGGGGTAGTTGCGTTTAATTTCATCGTCGTTACAGCCGTCGAAGGTTAAAAGCAGGTATGCTTCGTGGTTTGTGTCGGGGAATTTTTTAGAAAGATAATTTTCGGCAAAAAGAATGGTGTCACGCGACATATATTCGATAGCCGTCGGGTTGGTGTTGGATTTTACAATAAGCGGAACGGTGTCCAAAGCCTGCTCCATAGTATCAAACGGAACTAATAAACTTACCGATTTAATGGGTTTCGGGATAAGTTTCAAAACCGCTTGGGTGATAATACCGAGCGTACCTTCCGAGCCTACAAAAAGGTTTAAAAGGCTGTATCCCGAACTGTTTTTAACAACTTTGCCGCCTAATGTTAACACTTCGCCGTCGGCTAAAACAACGGTCAGTTCGCGGACATAGTCCCTCGTTACGCCGTAGCGTACCGCACGCATACCGCCTGCGTTGGTCGAAATATTACCGCCTATTGTGGCGGATTTTTCACCGGGGTCGGGCGGATAAAAAAGGTCCATCTCTTCGACATAAGACGACAGTTCCATAAGCAAAACACCCGGCTCTACCGTTACGGTTAAATTTTCGGTGTCAACCTCTAAAATACTGTTCATACGTGAGGTGCACAGCATAATACCGCCCTTTACCGCAACCGCCGCACCGACAAGACCTGTGCCGCTGCCTCTCGCTGTAACGGGAATGTTTTGTTCGTAGGCGTACTTCATAATGCTTGCGGTTTCTTTGGTCGATTTAACAAAAATCAATACTTCGGGAGGGTTTTCGGTGCCGCTCAGTTCGTCGTGCGAATAGTCGGCGTTTATATCGTCGCCTATAAAAATTCGGTCGGCAGGGACAATGCTTTTTAAAACCTCTATATCTTGGACGGTTATTTTTTTATACATTTTTGCCTGCCTCCTTTATCATTACACTTAGTTCATCTAAAACTTCGTACATATCGCCGACAACACAGTAGTGTGCAACGTCAAAAACCGGTACATTTGGGTCAGAGTTTACAGCAATTATGCACTCGGCACCCTTCATGCCTGCGGCAAACTGTACCGCACCCGATATACCTAAGGTTATTATAAGTTTCGGTGCAACCGTTTTACCGCTGAGGCCTATTTGCCTTGTGGACTCTAAAGTGCCGTTTTCGGCAAGCGGCCGTGAACAGGCAAGTTCGGCACCGATGCTGTCGGCAAAGGCTTTGATTTTCATAAGGTCGTCTTTGTTTTTAAGTCCTCTGCCTACCGCAACCAAAATTTCCGCTTCCGAAATGTCGGTTGCTTTTGGGGCACGTATAGAAGATTTAACGGTTATGCGGTTGTCAAGCCATTGCTCGCTAACGTCCATATATTCGACTGTGCCCAAAGGATTTTGAATTTCCTTAGGTGCGGTGAATACCTTGTACCGCACAGTGCAAAACTGAGGTCTTGTGTTCGGGCAAAGAATTCTCGCCATAATATTTCCGCCGAAAGCAGGGCGGATTTGTACTAAATCGGTGTTGTCTTTAATTTCAAGAGCCGTACAGTCGGCAGTAAGTCCCGTCTTAAAACGGCAGGCAATACGGGGTGCCAAACTTCTGCCTATGTTGGTAGCACCGACCAATACCGCTGACGGTTTTATTCGGTTTATAAAATCTTCAAAAGCGTTGGCGTATGTAGTGGCGGAAAAGTGTTTGAAAATGGGTGATGAATATACGAACACCTTGTCGGCACCGCTTTTTATAAGGCTTTCGGAATATCCGTTGTCGCCGTCGCATAAAACAACGGCGTAAACGGGCTGGTTGGTTTTTTTTGCCAATTCTTTCGCCTTGCCCAAAAGTTCAAACCCAACGGGGTGTACCTTGCCGTTGCTAATACCGGCAA
The DNA here is from genome assembly GCA_045578845.1 of Acutalibacteraceae bacterium. Lineage (GTDB taxonomy): Bacteria > Bacillota > Clostridia > Oscillospirales > Acutalibacteraceae > UMGS172. The sequence continues at coordinate 75,479 of JAZNLA010000061.1, forward strand.
AAACGGTGATACCCTGCCAAGCCGATTTGTCTATAGCGGGCTTTTCTTCGTTTTCAATATATTCAACTGCACCTATAGGGCCTTTTTTAACGCACAGTTTACACATTTTGCAGGCAGAATTTATATTAAGTTTTCCGTCATAGGAAATAGCCGAAAACGGACACAAATTTATAAGTTTATCTGCGATTTCTTTGGTTATCTTTTCTTGGTTTATTTTGAGTTCGGGCATATTTACCACCCCTTTATATAAATTTTTTGTCTTTTAGTACGCTGAAAATCCCTTCGGCCAAGGTTTTGCTGTCACCGGTGAGCGTTATGTGGGAAACATTTTTTTCAGGCGGGAAAATCTTTTCAACCTGTGTCGGCGAGCCCGAAAGACCGTAATTTTTTTCGTCTTGGTCCGCAAAATCGGAAAGGGATAAAACGGTTATGCCGTCTTCACGTTTGTCGGCGGTGAGTTTGCGTTTATACGACGGTAAGCGGGGTGTATTGATATCACTGTCGGTACAAATAAGGCACGGGAAGGTCATGTTAGCATCCATAACCGTACTGCCTAAAGCACAGGTGAACTCTATGCTGTCACCCTTCTTTTCACAGTTTGTAACATTGGAATAATGAGGAATACCCAAAAATTCCGCCATTTCCGCTCCTACTTGGGCGGTGTCGCCGTCGGTGGTCTGTTTTCCGCAGATTATAAGGTCGTATTCGCCAAGTGATTTTATTGCCGAAGACAAAGTATATGATGTTGCCAAAACATCGGCACCTGCAAACTTGCGGTCGCTTATAAGTACGCCTCTGTCGGCACCCATGTAAAGTGCTTCTCGAAGTATTGTCGTTGCGGCGTTAGGTCCCATGGAAACCGCGGTTACGGTGCCTCCGTATTTATCCTTTAAATAAAGGGCGGTTTCGACCGCAAAAAGGTCATAAGGATTCATTTTACTGTCAACACCGTTTCTTATCAGTACACCTGTTATGGGGTCGACCTTGACCTTGGAACTTGCGGGCACTTGTTTTATACATACAATAATATTCATACAGCACCTCTTGAATTTGTATTTTATCTATAAAATAAATTTAACACATTAAAGCGAGGATTACAACAATAATTAAAACTTTAACAAACTTTTTAAAGAGTTTTTCGGCATTTTCATGGCAATTTAACCAAAATGCCGTTTTAAAGGGCGAGATATTATGTCACCTTAACCCTTGACGCGAAACGAAAAAAATATTAAAATATCATGTACAAATTGGGGACATAGCCTGTGATTTTGCTTTTAAATTTGAATAATATTCAAATTTTGTGAAAAATATGCAAAATTATGCAAAAATACTTGACTTTATGCAAAATAAGTGTATAATTATAAAATCTCATAAACAGAGGAAGTAGTTTTAATGGTTAAGGTATTCATTGACGGCCGGGAAGGTACTACAGGTCTTAGAATAATTGAGCGTTTAAATAAACGCAGTGATATTGAACTTATGCTTATAGATGAGGCTTTGCGTAAAGACCCTGCCGAGCGAAAGAAGTATCTTAACTCATGCGATATTGCCTTTCTTTGCCTGCCCGATAAGGCGGCAATAGAGGCGGTAAGTATGGTAGAAAACGAAAATGTTAAAATTATTGACACTTCGACTGCACACCGCATAAGTCCTGATTGGGTGTACGGTTTTCCCGAACTGAAAAGTAGTATTAAAGATGCCCTTCCCACCGCCAAAAGGGTAGCGGTGCCGGGTTGTCACGCAAGCGGTTTTAATGCGTTGGTATCCCCTTTAACCGAAGCGGGAATTTTGAGCAGGGAAATGGGTGTTACCTGTTTTTCAATTACGGGTTATTCGGGCGGCGGCAAAAAAATGATTGCCGAATATGAGTCGGACAAGCCTGCCGAATATCTGTCACCGAGAATTTACGCTTTAGGGCAGGAACATAAACATCTGCCCGAAATGGCGGCGGTTTCGGGTCTTAAAACTTTGCCGATTTTCACACCCATTGTAGATGACTATTACAGCGGTATGTTAGTGTCGGTGCCGTTTTTTGCAAGCGATATAAAGGGCGGTATCGAGGCGGTAAAAAAGGTATACATTGATAAATATAAAAACACAAAGTTTATTGACGTTTCGGATATAAACACCGAAAACGCAGGTGCCATGCTCGGTGCGAACAATATGTCGTTTAAAGATTCTATGCAGATTTTTGTTACCGGTAACGCCGAAAGATTTTGCTGTCACGCAAGGTTTGACAATCTCGGCAAAGGTGCGTCGGGTGCAGCGGTACAGTGTATGAATATAATGTTGGGAATAGACGAAACAACAGGGCTTGACCTGTAAGGAGATATAGAAAATGGAAAATGTAAAGGGCGGAATATGTGCCGCCAAAGGGTTTAAAGCAGCAGGTGTCCACTGCGGAATAAGAAAGAATAAGTCAAAGAGAGATTTGGCACTTATAATCAGTGAGAAAAGGGCCGCCGTCGCAGCGGTTTATACAACTAATCTTGTAAAAGGTGCACCTATTTTCGTCACCAAGAAAAATATTGCCGACGGCTATGCTTCGGCGGTTATCTGCAACAGCGGTAATGCCAACACCTGCAACGCTAACGGTGTTGATATTGCCGAGCAGATGTGTATGCTGACCGAACAGTATACAGGTGTTTCGCAAAAAGATGTTATAGTAGCCTCGACCGGTGTTATCGGTCAACCGCTCGACATTACCCCGATAGCAAACGGCATGGAGTCGCTTGTATCGTCGCTGTCCGAAGACGGAAGCGAGGCTGCCGCCGAAGGCATTATGACCACCGATACAAAGTTAAAAGAGATTGCAGTGACCTTTAATGCGGGCGGTAAGGTTTGTACCATAGGCGGTATTGCCAAGGGCTCTGGTATGATTCACCCCAACATGGCTACCATGCTTGTGTTTTTAACTTCCGACGTTGCCATTGCCCCCGAACTTTTACAAAAAGCACTGTCCGAAGATGTTAAAGATTCCTTTAATATGGTAAGCGTTGATGGTGATACTTCAACCAACGATATGTGTTGCATTATGGCAAACGGAATGGCTGAAAATGAAATTATTTCGAGTGAAAAAAGCCCGGATTTTGCCGAGTTTAAAAAGGCACTTTTTGCCGTTACTTCCTATCTTTGCCGCAGCATTGCCGCTGATGGCGAGGGTGCAACAAAACTTATTGAGGTCAAGGTGTCAAATGCCGACAGCGTTGCAACTGCCAAAACGGTTGCGAAATCGGTTGCCTGTTCTTCCCTTCTCAAAGCCGCACTTTTCGGTGCCGACGCCAACTGGGGCAGAGTGCTCTGTGCCATAGGCTACAGCGGTGCCGCTTTAGACATCGAAAAGGTCGATGTTAAATTCGCTTCGAAAAAAGGCGAAATTGCAGTTTGCAAAAACGGTGCAGGTGTAGATTTCAGCGAAGAAAAAGCGAAAGAAATTTTGCTCGAAAGCGAAATTTTTGTCTTGATAGACCTTAACAGCGGTGACGTTTCGGCTACTGCTTGGGGTTGCGACTTGACATATGATTATGTAAAAATAAACGGTGACTACCGTACTTAAAAGAGGTAAACAATGGATATCACAAACGCACAGAGAGCCCAAGTGCTGACCGAGGCACTGCCTTATATTCAAAGATATTCGGGTAAAATCGTCGTCATAAAATACGGCGGCAACGCCATGATAAACGGCGAACTCAAATCAGCGGTCATGCACGATATTGTTCTGCTTTCGCTTATTGGTGTAAAGGTCGTTTTGGTACACGGTGGCGGCCCCGAAATTTCGGGCATGTTAAAGAAAATCGGCAAAGAGTCGGTCTTTGTTGACGGGCTGAGAGTGACCGATAAAGAAACGGCCGAAATAGCACAAATGGTGCTTGCGGGCAAGACAAATAAAGACCTTGTAAATCTTCTTCAAATCACAGGCGGTAAAGCCATAGGTCTTTGCGGTCTTGACGGACACATGATAGAGGCAAAGGTCCTTGACGAGAGATTGGGTTATGTCGGCGAGATTACGAATATTGATACCACACCTATTTTAGACCTGCTCGAAAAGGGATATATCCCCGTAATTTCTACCGTGGGTTGTGACAGCGAAGGCAATGTTTATAATATAAATGCCGATACTGCCGCCGCCGAGATTGCAGGTAAACTCGGTGCCGAAAGTTTCGTTTCCATGACCGATATTTCGGGATTGTTACGCGATAAAGACGACCCCGAGTCGCTTATCAGAAAAATCAACGTCAGCGAGGCAACTTTGCTTATACGCAACGGTGTTATCGCAGGCGGTATGATACCCAAGGTTGAATGTTGCATTGAGGCTATTCGCCGCGGCGTCGAGAAGGTATTTATTATTGACGGCAGAATTCCTCACGCAATTTTGATTGAAACCCTTACCGACGAAGGTATCGGTACTATGTTTGTAGGATAAAAATATGAATTCATTTAAAGAAAACGATAAACAGTATGTTGCAAACACCTATGCGAGGTTTGATTTGGAACTTGTTTCGGGTAAAGGTGCTGTGCTCCAAGACATAAACGGTAAAGAGTATATTGATTTAGGTTCTGGAATTGCCGTAAATATTTTCGGTGCCGCTGATGACGAGTGGGTAAAAGCTGTTACCGAACAGGCGGCAAAACTTCAGCATACGTCTAACCTTTATTATACCGAGCCATGCGTGAAATTGGCTAAAATTCTCTGCGAAAAGTCGGACATGAAAAAGGTCTTTTTCGGCAATTCGGGTGCCGAGGCAAACGAGTGTGCCATAAAGACTGCAAGAAAATATTACAGCGACAAAAACGGCAAAGAGGGTAAAATAATCACCCTTATAAACAGTTTTCACGGCAGAACAATAACCACCTTAAAAGCGACGGGACAAGATGTTTTCCATAAAGATTTCGGTCCGTTTCCCGACGGGTTTATTTACACTCCCGCCAATGACTGTGAAGCCTTTTTGAAACTTTTGTCAGATGATATAGCCGCTGTCATGTTCGAGCCCGTGCAGGGTGAGGGCGGTGTCAACGCTTTGGAAAAGGAATTTGTTGACTGTATCTTTAAAAATGCCGAAAAATACGGTTACTTAACAATTGCCGACGAAGTTCAAACGGGCAACGGCAGAACGGGTAAATATTTTGCCTCCCAGCATTTCGGCGTAAAACCCGATATTATCACCACCGCTAAAGGACTTGGCGGAGGACTGCCTATTGGTGCAACACTTCTCGGCGAAAAAGCAGCCGATGTTTTAAAATACGGCGACCACGGCTCGACTTTTGGCGGCAACCCTGTTGCAAGTGCGGGTGCGTGCTCGGTTGTAGAGCGTGTAGACAGTAATCTTTTAAAGGAAGTTAACGAAAAATCGCAGTTTGTAAGGGAATATTTAAAGGACAAAAAGGGCGTTAAAAGTGTTTCGGGACTCGGACTTATGCTCGGCATTGAAACCGAAAGGAACGCCAAAGACATAGCCAACGAATGTATAGAAAACGGCGTTTTGGTGTTGACCGCCAAAACCAAAATAAGACTCGTACCCCCGCTTAATATCACCTATGAACAGTTGGAAAAAGCACTTAAAATTTTAACGGAGGTCATTGGAAAATGAACCACTTACTGAAACTCGGCGATTTAACCCCTGCGGAAATCGAAGAGGTTTTAAATCTTGCCGACCAATTAAAATACGACCAAAAACACGGTGTTGACCACCGCTATTTAAAGGGTAAAACATTGGGCATGATTTTTCAAAAATCGTCAACCCGCACACGTGTATCCTTCGAGGCGGGAATGTACCACTTAGGCGGTACTGCCATGTTTTTGAGTTCACGCGATTTGCAAATCGGCAGAGGCGAGCCTATTGAGGACACCGCCCGCGTTTTGTCAAGATATCTTGACGGTATCATGATAAGAACCTTTGCACAAAGCGAGGTTGAGGACTTGGCAAAGTACGGCTCTATCCCCATAATCAACGGACTGACCGACTACTGCCACCCCTGTCAGGTACTTGCTGACCTTATGACTATTCGTGAGCATAAAGGTGCTTTGGAAGGACTTAAACTTACATTTATCGGCGACGGCAACAATATGGCAAACTCGCTTATTGTCGGCGGTATTAAGTCGGGCATGGAGGTTGCGGTTGCCTGCCCTAACGGTTATAAACCTGATGCCGATATTATGAAGTGGGCCCAAAGTACAGGCAAATTCACCTGCACCGACGATATTGAAACCGCCGTCAAAGACAGCGATGTTGTTTATACCGACGTTTGGGCGTCAATGGGACAGGAAGAAGAAAAACAGGAACGCGAAAAGGTATTCAAAGACTTTCAAGTCAACGAACAGTTTATGTCCTTGGCTCATAAAGATGCAATGGTACTTCATTGCTTGCCCGCACACAGAGGCGAGGAAATCACCGCCGAAACCTTTGAAAAGCACGCCGACGAAATTTTTGACGAGGCAGAAAACCGCCTGCATGCACAAAAAGCGGTCATGGTGCTTACCATGGGTGATAAAAAATAAGTTTTTTACAAAACCGCCGAAAGGCGGTTTTTTTATAGTCCCTACTTGCTGCGGCGGTCACTGTGACATTCACTTTACACAAAGGTAAAAAAAGATACTTCGGCTCTACTGCGTTCGCTCAGTATGACAAGTTTTGTTATTCTTCGCTAACATTGTCATTCCAAACGAATCAGAGAAATCTTTTAAATGTTTCGGTCCACTTAAAGAAGAGGCGAGGGTGACTATTGGTTGCCGTTGAATTTTGTAAATGAAAATTTACAAAATTTGTCGAAAAATCTTAAAACAAAGGCCGCAATTGTCAAATTTAAGTGGTTTAGCAACCTGCGGTTGCGAAAAATTCAATGTTTTGTTGCTTGCTAAATTGACAGAATAGGTGTATTATTAAAATATGTAATAATATTATTACAAATAGTTTAATTTTGGAGGATATTATGACTATCGGTGAAAAGATTACCCATTTGAGAACTTCTTTGGATATGTCGCAGGAAACCTTGGCTGATAAACTTTCGGTTTCCCGTCAGTCGGTTTCTAAGTGGGAAATGGACCAGGCACAACCTCAGATTGATAAAATTTTGCAAATCTGCGAAATGTTCAGTGTTTCGGCTGATAAACTTTTGCGTGATAAGGTTTCCATAAACCGTGCACCTATAGGCACACCTCAAAAAAATAAATATTTCGGTACCGACGGTTTCAGAGGCGAGGCAAATGTTAATCTCACTTCCATTCAAGCCTACAAGGTCGGAAGATTTTTGGGTTGGTATTATTCTTCGGCTCTGTCGGGTTGTCAAAACGCAGGCTACCGTCCGAAAATCGTTATCGGTAAGGACACAAGACGTTCGAGTTATATGCTCGAATATTCGATAGTTGCGGGCATTACCGCTTCGGGTGCCGATGCATATATGCTTCACGTAACTACAACACCCAGCGTTTCGTATGTTGCCCGTCAAGACGAGTTTGACTGCGGTATTATGATTACTGCATCGCACAATCCGTTTTACGATAACGGTATTAAGGTTATCAATAAGTACGGCGAAAAGTTAGATGATGACACCACCGCTTTAATCGAGGCTTATATTGACGGAAATCTTAATGCCTTGGGCGTTGCCGGTGAAGATCTGCCGCTTGCACAACGTGAGAAAATAGGCCAGATTATTGATTATGTTTCGGGCAGAAACCGTTATGTCGGTTACTTGATTTCGCTTGCATCAAATTCTTACAAAAATCTTCGTATAGGTCTTGACTGTGCCAACGGTGCATCTTGGATGATAGCCAAAGCGGTATTTGACGCTTTAGGTGCTCAAACTGTTATTATAGGTGCCGAACCCGACGGACTTAATGTAAACAACGGTTGCGGTTCCACCCATATGGGAAAACTTTGTGCACTTGTTAAAGAACAGCATTTGGATGTAGGATTTGCCTTTGACGGCGACGCTGACCGTTGTATTGCGGTTGACGAAAACGGAAATGTTGTTGACGGCGATGCAATGATGTATGTACTTGCAAATCGCTTAAAATCCCGCGGCATGCTCAACGGCAACACCGTTGTTGCCACAGTTATGTCTAATAGCGGTTTTTTTGCTTCGCTCAAAAAAATCGGTATTGACTGCGACCAAACCAAGGTTGGTGACCGCTTTGTTTACGAGTCTATGCAGAATAATGATTTTAGCCTCGGCGGTGAACAGTCGGGACATATCATTTTAAAGAAATATGCCACAACAGGCGACGGTATTCTCACTGCTATTATGATTGCCGAAGAAATGTGTGACCGTAAACTTTCGCTCGGAAAATTGGTAGAGCCTATTATGCTTTATCCTCAGCACATGGTTAATGTAAGGGTTAATGACAAAGCCGCCGTAATGAACGACGAGGCGGTTTTAAAAGAACTTGCTGAGGTCGAAAAACTGATTGACGGCAACGGCAGAGCACTGCTCCGCCAAAGCGGTACCGAGCCGGTTATCCGCATTATGATTGAAAGCGAAACTTTGGACCTTTGTGTCGAATACGCCGAAAGGGTTGCCGCAGTTATAAAGGAAAGAGGTCATTTAAGTGAATAAGCAGGTAAAAACCGCCGAACTTTATGACTGTAAAGTTCCGTATCTTAAAGAATTGTTTGACAGTTGTGAATACCCGTGGGAAATGTTGCCCAAAATTAAAGAGCATATAAATAAACTATTGGAAACGGGAATTGAAGGTTTTACCCTTTTAAAAGAAGGCGTTTTAATAGGAAAAGATGTTAAAATTGCCGATACCGTTACCATTGAAGCACCCGCTATAATAGGAAACGGCACCGAACTTCGTCCCGGTGCATATATAAGGGGTAACGTTATTACAGGCGAAGGCTGTGTAATGGGCAATTCGAGTGAATATAAGAATTGCATTTTGCTTGATAAAGTACAAACTCCGCACTACAATTATATCGGTGATTCTGTTCTTGGAAATAAGGCACACACAGGTGCAGGCTCTATCTGTTCTAACCTAAAGTCCGACGGCAAACCTGTTGTAATCCACGGTGACAGTGACATAGTTACCGGTCTTCGTAAAATCGGCGGTATTTTGGCCGACGGTGCCGATGTGGGCTGCGGTTGTGTTATAAACCCCGGTACGGTTATCGGCAAAAATACAAGCGTTTATCCTCTGACCGCACTCCGCGGTGTGTATCCCGCTAATTCTATAGTTAAATCTGCAACAGTCGTTGTAGAAAGAAAGGAAGATTTTTAATGAAATTCATTACCGTTAAAACCTATGAGGAATTAAGCAACAAAGCAGCCGATATTATTGCGGCACAAATCCTTGTAAAACCCAACTGCGTAATAGGTCTTGCTACGGGTTCATCACCTGTCGGCACCTACAAAAGACTTATCGAGGACAACAAGTCGGGCAAGATTGATTTTTCGACCGTTACAACCGTAAACTTAGACGAGTATGTAGGTCTTGATGTTTCCAACGACCAAAGTTACCGTTATTTTATGAATTCTAATTTGTTCGACCATATAAACATTGACAAAAACAACACTTCGGTACCTAACGGCTGTGCCGCAGATTTAAAGGCTGAGGGTGAAAGATACGACGAAATGATTAAATCATTGGGCGGTGTTGACCTTCAGTTGCTCGGTATCGGTGTTGACGGTCATATAGGCTTTAACGAGCCCGATGATTATTTTGTAGGTCCTACCCACGAAGTAAAACTTGATCCTTCGACCATTGAGGCAAATGCAAGATTTTTCGCAAGTGCCGACGACGTTCCCAAAACCGCAATCACCATGGGTATGATGTCGATTATGCAGGCAAAGAAGATAGTAATGGTTGCCAACGGTGCCAATAAAAAGGAAATTTTGGAAAAGGCTTTCTTTGGTCCTATCGACCCGAAGGTGCCCGCATCATTACTTCAAATCCACCCCGACGTAACCGTCATTTACAGCGAGGTTTAATTAAATCTATAATGAGGCACCCTTAAGGGTGCCTTTATTTTGTACTAACATCTATAATCTAAAATCTAATATCTAACCCGTAGGGACAGGCGTCATCGACCGTCCGTTTCCTGTTTAATGTAATATTTGCGGGCGAACAGGAAAGCCCCTGCGTTTTGCAATATAACCTGCCACCCTGAGCGTAGCCGAAGGGTCTTGAAAGATTCCTCGACTTCGCTCGGAATGACAATGTAAGGGTAAGGCGTTGGACTGTCATTCGTTTAATATCGGCTTTGCGGGGGAATACCTTTTTTGAACTTTTCTTTTGGCACTCAGCCTTTTTGTGGCAAGGCAGGTCATGTAAAGAATAAAAAGCAGGTCTTTTTCGGGATTGTGTTGCATATTTTTGTATTTTTCGTGCACCGCGTCAATCAGTTCGCCTAACCTTAAATTCACGCCTCTGCTCATTAAAACGGGCAGTTTTGTGTCAAGCAAAGATATTTTTTCGCGGTAAAAAACATCCAAATTTCGCTCGTATCGGTCGTGTTCTTTTACACCGCCGCCGTAACCGTTGTTGTGCGAATAGGTAAAACTGTCGGCAAGGTAGTGTATAAAAACGCCGAGTTTAAACATATACCATACCCCGTCGGAATTTCGTTTTTTAAGCCTTTTTGCTGCCGATTTTAAATATTTTCGGCAGTTGTCACTTCCGTGTCCGAAAAAGGGGCGTACGAAAAATCCTCTAAGATAAGAAAAAGGGTTGTAATCAGGCTCGATCGAGCCAATCTTAAAGGCAATATTTTCTAAAATACTGCGGTCGGCAAGATATTTAAACGCCAAATATTCGGCTAAAATTTTGTGTGTTTCGGTTTTCAAAGTTTTCAGTCCTTTCAAGTTTTTATTGTTTGTAAATGTATAAAAAATATCCGAAATAAAATTATATTTTTGATTGATTTTTAATATATTAAATTTCTCTTGTAAATTTTCACAAACTATGTTAAACTGTATTGATTTCATTAAACGCAGGGGGTTTATTATGCCTGATATATCCAATGAAATAGTAAGACGGCGTACATTTGCCATTATTTCGCATCCGGACGCGGGTAAAACTACATTGACCGAAAAATTGCTTTTATACGGAAGAGCAATTCAAAGTGCGGGCAGTGTCAAGGGCAAGCAGAGTGATAAGCACGCCGTTTCGGACTGGATGGAGATTGAAAAAAAGCGTGGTATTTCCATAACTTCTTCGGTTTTACAGTTTGAGTACCAGGGGTATTGCATAAATATTTTGGATACACCCGGTCACCAAGATTTCTCGGAGGACACCTACCGTACCTTGACCGCAGCCGACAGCGTTGTTATGGTTATCGACGCCGCAAAGGGCATTGAGCCTCAGACAAGAAAACTGTTTAAGGTTTGTGCCATGCGTCATATCCCGATTTTTACCTTTATAAATAAAATGGACCGTGAGGCACGCGACCCGTTTGAACTTTTAGACCAACTCGAAAAAGAATTCGGCATAGGCACATACCCTATAAACTGGCCTATAGGCTGCGGTGTAGGTTTTAAAGGTGTTTACGACCGTGAAAATAAAGAAATTTTGACCTTTGAGGATTTCCACGGAGGCAGAAACCGTCTTGAAGCAATAAAGTGCGACATAACCGATACGGAAAAGTTAGATGGGCTTATCAGCGAATATTCGCGTGTTGAATTGGTTGACCAAATTGAACTGCTTGACGGTGCGAGTTTCGATTTTGATTTAAAAAAGGTCAGAAACGGCCAACTCACACCCGTTTTCTTCGGCTCGGCTCTTAATAACTTCGGTGTGGAGCCGTTTTTGGAAAACTTCCTTAAAATGACCACAACCCCGCTTTGCTACCGTTCGGGCGACGAGTATATTGAGCCGACCGACGAGCGTTTTTCGGCATTTGTTTTCAAAATCCAAGCCAATATGAACAAGGCTCACCGTGACCGTATAGCCTTCATGCGTATTTGTTCGGGACGTTTTGACCGCAGCCGTGAATACTACCATGTTCAAGCGGGCAAACCCATTAAACTGTCCCGTCCGCAACAAATGATGGCAGAAGAACGCGAGGTTATCGACGAGGCGTATGCGGGCGATATTATCGGCGTTTTCGATCCCGGTGTATTTTCCATAGGCGATACCATTTGCGAAAAGGGTATGAAAGTGCAGTATGCGGGTATTCCGACCTTTGCACCTGAACATTTTGCTATTATCGAGCAGATTGACTCGCTTAAACGAAAACAGTTTGCAAAAGGCATTACGCAGATTGCTCAAGAGGGTGCAATTCAAATGTTTTTCCTGCCCGAAAGCGGTATGGAAAGGGTGTATGTCGGCGTTGTCGGTATGTTGCAGTTTGATGTGCTTAAATTCCGTATGGAGTCGGAGTACGGCGTTTCGTACAACCGCACCGATACAGCCCACACCCTTGTAAGAATTATTGAAAATCAAGATTTAAACCCCAAAACCTTAAATTTAATGCAGGCGACCAAGTGGGTTGTAGACTCTAAGGGCAGAAACCTTTTGCTGTTTACGGCCGACTATGAAATCAACTGGGCACTTGATAAAAATCCCGACCTTGTCCTAAAAGAATTCAGCCAAATGCAAACTTGAATTTAAAAAATTAAGTAACTGCCTAAGAAAGTAAAGTCTTAGGCGGTTTTTTTTTGGAAAATTTTGGGGGCATTGTTAAAAATTTATCTTTTGAATTAAAATTCCGCTTTTATCCTTGACGGAAACGCCCATAATGGGTATAATGATATTCGTAGAAAGTTTATCTTTGATATTTTGCTTTCTAAGGCATAAGCCTAAACATTTACATGAACGGAGAATAGAAATGACAAAGAATCCCACAGTTCTTAAATGGTTGGAAGATATGAAAACTCTTCTCACCCCTGACGAAGTTGTTTGGATTGACGGCTCTGCCGAGCAAACCGAAGAACTGCGTAAGTTGGCAGTAGAAACCGGCGAACTTCTTAAACTTAACGAAGAACTTTTGCCCGACTGCTATTTGCACAGAACTAAACAAAACGACGTTGCCCGTGTAGAGGACAGAACATTTATCTGCTCTAAGGTTAAAGAAAACGCAGGTCCTACCAACAACTGGTGTGACCCCGATGAAATGTACAAAAAACTCTATGATATTGCACGCGGTTCTTACAAAGGCAAAACCATGTATATCATTCCTTATTCTATGGGCCCTATCGGCTCGCCTCTTGCTAAAATCGGTGTCGAGGTAACCGACTCGGTTTATGTTGTTCTCAACATGCTTATTATGACCAGAGTAAGTCCTAAGGTTATGGAAGTTTTGGGTGACAGTGACGACTGGGTACGTTGCTTGCACTCGCGTTGCGACATCGACCCCGAAAAGAGATACATCTGCCAGTTCCCTGAAGACAACACCATTATTTCGGTTAACTCGGGTTACGGCGGTAACGTTCTTTTGGGTAAAAAATGTTTTGCTCTCCGTATTGCTTCTTACCAAGGTTGGAAAGAAGGCTGGATGGCAGAACATATGCTTATCTTAGGTCTTGAGAATCCTAAGGGCGAAGTTAAGTATGTTGCAGCCGCATTCCCGTCGGCTTGCGGTAAAACCAACCTCGCTATGCTTATTCCTCCCGAATATCTCCGCAAAAAAGGTTACAAGATTTGGACCGTAGGTGACGATATTGCTTGGATGAGAATAGGACCTGACGGCAGACTTTATGCCATTAACCCCGAAAACGGTTTCTTCGGCGTTGCCCCCGGCACCAACGAGAAATCCAACTTCAATGCACTTGCTTCTACTAAAAAGGGTACAATCTTCACCAACGTTGCACATGACCTTTCCAACAACACCGTATGGTGGGAGGGACTTAATAAAGACCTGCCCCAGAATGCCGACGATTGGACCGGAAAGAAGTGGGATGCTTCTAAGTTCGATAAGGCTGACAAGTCGACCTATGCCGCTCACCCTAACTCAAGATTTACTGCTCCTGCCGAGAACTGCCCCTGCATTTCCGAGGAGTTTGACAAGGGTGCAGGCGTTCCCATTTCGGCTATCATCTTCGGCGGACGCCGTGCAAAATGCACACCGCTCGTATATCAATCCAAGGATTGGGAAAACGGCGTATTTATCGGTTCGGCTATGGCTTCTGAAACCACTGCCGCCGCTGCAGGTGCTGTCGGCGTAGTTCGCCGCGACCCCATGGCTATGCTCCCGTTCTGCGGATACCACATGGCTGACTACTTCCAACATTGGCTTGATATGGGCGAAAAACTCGGTGACAAGGCACCTAAGATTTTCAACGTCAACTGGTTCCGTACCGATGATGACGGCAACTTCTTGTGGCCAGGTTTCGGCGATAATATGCGTGTTCTTAACTGGATTATTGACCGTTGCGAAGGCAATGCCGACGCTACCGAAACTGCTATCGGTTATGTACCGAAGCCCGAAGACATCGATCTTACCGATCTTGATATGGATATGGATACCTTAAAGTCTATCCTTACCGTTGATAAGGATATGTGGGCAAAAGAGTGTGCTGAGATTGAGGAGCACTACAAGAAGTTTGGCGACAAACTCCCTGAAGAACTCAGAAAGCAACTTGATGCACTTAAATCTGCGTTGGATAAATAATTAAAATTAACCTGCCCGAATTTTTCGGGCAGGTTTTTTGTGTAAAATAAATCGTTGACAAAATGAATAAACTACAGTATAATATGGTAAATTAAGTAAAGAGGCGTAAATGGGAAGAAGTAACTGCGTCGGGTTTAAAGAGAGCCGCTCGTTTGGTGTGAGGGCGGTAAATTCCTAACAGCGAATAACATCCCACAGCCGACGGAAGAAAGCGAAAGCGATTAGACCCGTCCGTGAGATAAGCGTTAATTTCTTTTGAGTGAGCCGTTTTTTGGCTAATTTGGGTGGTACCACGGAAGATGTCTTTCGTCCCTTTTTGGGATGAAGGGCTTTTATTATTTTTAGGGAGGTTTCTTAATGCAGATTACTAAGGAACTGGTCGAGTATGTTGCCGAACTGTCAAGAATAAAACTTGACGAGCAATCGACCGCAAAAATGGAAAAAGAACTCGGAGCGATTGTAGAGTACATGGAAATTTTAAACAGTCTTGACACCGAGGGTGTCGAGCCGTTGTCACACGTTTTTAATATTACAAACGTTATGCGTGAGGACGATGTAGTGCCGTCGTATGACCGTGCCGAGATACTGAAAAACGCACCCGAGCACACCGATGAAACTGTTGTTGTGCCTAAAACCGTAGAATAAGGGGGACGGAAAACATGGATATTTTAAAGATGACCGCCCTCGAAGTGGGTGCGGCAATAAAGCAAAAACAAATTACCGCAGTCGATGCTGTAAAGCAGGTTTTGGAAAGTATTTCGAGGACCGATTGGGCGGTAAATGCATACATCACCGTAAACGGCGAAGAGGCAATAAAAAAAGCCGAAGAAGTGCAGGCTAAAATCGACGCAGGCGAACTTGCAGGTCCTTTGGCAGGTGTGCCGATTGCCATTAAGGATAACATCTGCACTAAGGGCGTTAAAACTTCCTGTGCATCAAAAATTTTGGGTGATTTTGCACCCGTTTACAACGCTACCGTTGTTGAAAAATTAGAGGCTGAGGGTGCCATTGTGTTGGGCAAACTCAACATGGACGAATTTGCCATGGGCAGTACTTCCGAAACTTCACACTACGGCGAATGTAAAAACCCGTGGGATTTAAATAAGGTACCGGGAGGCTCGTCGGGCGGTGCAGCCGCCTCGGTTGCGGCGGGCGAAGCCGTTTGTGCTTTAGGCTCGGACACCGGCGGAAGTATCCGTCAACCCGCATCATACTGCGGTGTTACAGGTTTTAAACCAACCTACGGTACTGTTTCCCGTTTCGGTCTTATAGCCTACGCATCGTCGCTTGACCAAATCGGTCCCGTTGCAAAAGATGTTGCCGACTGTGCCGCAATTATGGACGTAATCAGCGGAAAAGACAGTCACGACGGCACATCGCTTGATATAGATTACCCCGAATATTTAAAATCCTTAACAGGTGATATCAGCGGCATGAAAATCGGTCTTCCCAAAGAGTGCTTTGAAACTAAAGGACTTGACGGAGAGGTTTCCCAAAAGGTTATGGCGGTTGCCGATGTACTCCGCGAAAAGGGTGCAGTGGTTGAAGAAATCAGCCTGCCTTTCCTCGATTATGTTATCCCCGCATACTATATAATAGCCGCCGCCGAGGCGAGTTCAAACCTTTCCCGTTTCGACGGTGTAAAATACGGCTTCAGAGCCGAAAATTACGACGGACTTGTTGACCTTTACAACGCAACCCGCAGTGAAGGTTTCGGCGACGAGGTTAAAAAACGTATCCTGCTCGGCACATTTGTGCTTTCAAGCGGATATTATGATGCATACTACCGCAAGGCACTTAAAGTCAAGGCGGTTATCAAGCAGAAGTTTGACGAAATATTTGCAAATTACGATTTAATTCTTTGCCCTGTAGCACCGTCTACCGCACCTAAAATAGGAGATAGCCTGTCGGACCCCTTAAAAATGTATCTTTCGGATATTTTCACCGTTTCGGTCAATATTGCAGGTCTTCCGGGACTTTCGGTACCCTGCGGATTTGACAAAGATGGTATGCCCATAGGTGCACAGATTATCGGCCCTGCCTTGGGCGAAGAAAAGGTGCTTAATGCAGGTTACACCTACCAGCAAGCAACCGATTTCCATAAAATGACTGCGGAGGTGAAGTGAAATGGAATGGGAATTAGTAATGGGACTTGAAGTCCATGTGGAACTTGCCACAAAAACCAAAATTTTCTGTTCCTGTACAACCGAGTTCGGAGGTGACCCTAACACACATTGCTGTCCCGTTTGTACCGGTATGCCGGGCACACTTCCCGTTTTAAACAAAAAAGTACTCGAATATGCCGTAAAAGCAGGTATTGCACTTAATTGCGATATCACAAGGTATAATAAATTCGACCGTAAAAATTACTTCTACCCCGACCTACCTAAGGCATATCAGATTTCACAACTTTATCTGCCGTTTGCCAAAGACGGCAGGGTGGATATCGTAACCAGAAGCGGTAACGAAAAGTCTATCCGTATTCATGAAATCCACATGGAAGAAGATGCAGGTAAACTTGTTCACTCGGCATTCGGCGATGCAACATTCCCCGACTATAACCGTTGCGGTGTTCCGCTTATTGAAATTGTTTCCGAGCCCGATTTCCGCTCGGCGGAAGAGGTTATAGCATACCTTGAAAAGTTAAAAACCACCTTTGAATATTTAGGTATTTCGGACTGCAAAATGCAGGAAGGCTCAATGCGTGCCGACGTTAACCTTTCGGTAAGACCAAAGGGCACTACCGAGTTCGGCACCCGTACCGAAATGAAGAATATTAACTCGTTTAAGGCTATTGAACGTGCTATTGCCTTTGAGTCGGCAAGACAGATTGAGGCCATAGAAAAGGGCGAAAAAATCGTTCAGGAAACCCGCCGTTGGGACGATAATAAAGGCAAAACCTTTGCCATGCGTTCCAAAGAAAACGCACAGGATTACCGCTATTTCCCCGAGCCCGACATTCCGCCTATCAGTATTTCAGACGAAACGGTTAAAGAATACACCGATTCTATGCCGGAATTTGCCTGTGACAAGGTTGTTCGCTATGTTGAGCAGTATTCAATTGCCAAAGCAGATGCCGAGATTATTGCAGGCTCTAAATATTTGGCAAACCTGTTTGAAAAAACCGTCGAAATTTGCGGTAACGCAAAGGAAGTACGCTACTGGATTATGAGCCAGATTATGTACTTCATGAATGAACGCGGGGTAGAGGCAAAGGATATTACGCTTTCTCCTCAAAAGTTTGCACAGTTTGTAAAAATTGTTGAAAGCGACCGTATAAACAAACAGACAGGTAAAGTAGTGTTCGAGGAAATGTTCTTTAGTCCCGCTGATTTTGATGTTGAAAAATACATTAAGGATAACGGACTCGAACAGGTTGACGACAGCGATGCCATAAGAGAAACCGTAAAACAGGTATTCGAAAGCAATCCCAATACGGTAGAGCAGTACAAAAACGGTCAAACCAAGGTTGTCGGTTTCTTTGTAGGCCAGGTCATGAAAGCACTTGGCGGTAAGGCAAAACCCGATACCGTAAATAAAATAGTAAACGAAGAACTCGGCAAGTTGTAATCTTTGAAAGGATGAATATTATGGAGTTAATAAATACCGAAAAACGCGTTGATACCACCGATATTTCCTATGTTATCGACGGTTTTAAAAAAGGAACAATCAAGGACGGCGACAGTGTAACCGTTAAGGGTACCTTGCACCGTATAAAAGAAATGAGCGGTTTCGCGTTTGTAATTTTGCGTACCGCCCGCATGACC
The DNA here is from genome assembly GCA_045578845.1 of Acutalibacteraceae bacterium. GTDB lineage: Bacteria > Bacillota > Clostridia > Oscillospirales > Acutalibacteraceae > UMGS172. Next base: position 93,789 of record JAZNLA010000061.1, read on the forward strand.
TACCAGTGTATTTGGGAAGAAACAATATCGCAGTGCGATATTAAGGATTTCAGCGTTGAAGAATGTGTAGTAGTAGAGGGCACAATCGTTGCCGAAGAGCGTAGCCGTTTAGGTTTCGATATCCGCATCGGCACCATGAAACGCATTTCGGGTAAGGCTGAACTTCCGCCGGTTGAAATCGGAAACGACCGTAAGATTGAAAAACTCAACCTAAACACCTTGCTCGACAACAGAATTATTACACTTCGCAACCCCAAGGTCAGAGCAATTTTGAAAATCGCCGACGGCGTTATGTATGCTTTCCGCGAGTTTTTAAGACAGGAAGGCTTTACCGAGTTTGTTCCGCCGAAAATGGTTGAATCGGGTGCCGAGGGCGGTGCCGATATGTTCGAGGTTGATTACTTTGAACGCAAGGCATATTTAAACCAAAGCCCGCAGATGTATAAGCAAATTATGGTAGGTGTTTTCCAAAAGGTTTACACAGTAGGCCCTGTTTTCCGTGCCGAAAAGTATAGCACCAACCGCCACATAAACGAGTTCCAAGGCTTGGACCTCGAAATGGGATTCATTGATTCGTTTGAGGATTTAATGGAACTTGAAGCAAGAATGTTCCAATTTATGTTTAAAACCTTAAATGAGCAGTATGCACCCGAACTTGAGATGTATTTGGGCAAAGACGGCAGACTTCCTGAACTCACCGTTTTCCCGAAAATTAAGTTTATGGAAGCAAAACAACTCTTTGCCGATGCACATCCCGGCGAGCAGGGCAAACGAGCTTTGTTGGAGCCCGACTTTGCACCCGAAGAGGAAAAATGGCTCGGCGAGTACTTCCTTAAAGAGCATAATGCACCTATCGTTTTCGTAACACATTACCCAACCGTAAAACGTCCTTTCTATGCTATGGAAGACCCTCAGGACCCCAAGTTTACCTTGAGTTTCGATATGCTTCTTAACGGCCTTGAGGTTACCACAGGCGGTGAGCGTATTCACGATTACGCCGAGCAGGTAGAAAAAATGAAAAAACGCGGTATGGATATTGAGGAATTTGAAGATTACCTCACCATGCATAAGTACGGCATGCCTCCTCACGGCGGTATGGGACTCGGTCTTGAAAGAATTGTACAAAATATTTTGGGACTTGATAACATTAAGCAGGCAACTGCATTCCCCCGCGACCGCGACCGTCTTCGTCCGTAAAATAACAAAATCCCCGAAACGATTTCGTTTCGGGGATTTTTGTTATAAAACTTAAACTTCAAGTACCTTGCGGAGTTTTTTGTTCGATTTGTAATTCTTTGCGGCGGCAGCACCTGCCTGCTTTAAGAACGGGTAATCGGTAAGGTATTTTGCGGCGGCATTGTCAAACTCAGCAGGGTTTTGACCGAACGTGCCGGCAATAATTACGGCACAGATAATGTCACCAACCAAAGCCTCACCCTCATAGTGCATATCGCCTAACATATTCCAATATTTTGTGAGTTGCTTTTTGTTTTCGGCGTCGGTCAATTCGCGGAGTTTCTGCACGCCGTATTTTTTAAAGAAATCAACATAAAGAAAATCGCCGTAGGTGGCTATTGAGAGTTTATAATCTTCTTTGTATTGCGGGAACATGGCGAGGAATTTCTGTGTAAATGCCTCAATGCCGGGGTCAGCACCCTCTGCCGCTTTTTCGGGCATGACAACCTGTTCAATGTTGCCTGCAGGTGTGGTGACGATTTTAATTCCGTTAGCCTCAGCAACAGCAGAAACAAAGTCCTCTGCAATGCATTTTGTGTCATTGGCACCGTGGTCGTTTTCGTCAAAAAGCCAAGAGGTAACAGCAGAATATACCGCTTCTTCACCTTCGTCGGGGATATTTGCAACCGAAAGTACAAATTGTTTTGCAGAATCGTTATAACTTACTTTGTACTGCTTTTCTGTACCTTTAAAGATACCTGTGTCTTGGCCGGCAGTAGAAAAACCGTTGGAATTCATGAATTCGTGCATATTAGAGCAAACTTCTTTTATATAGGTAACATTCATAGATTTTACACTCCAAAGTATTATTAGTGATTAGTATAACATAGAAATTTCCATTTGTCACTATAAAAAATAATTTTATTTGAAAAACCATAAAATTTTTGTTGACAAAGAGGAACTGTTGTGGTATATTATTTAGGCACTAAGGCACAAATGCTGGTGTAGCTCAGTTGGTAGAGCAGCTGATTTGTAATCAGCAGGTCGGGGGTTCAAGTCCGTCCACCAGCTCCACTTTTGCACTGCATGGTGCCAAAAGTCAAATTAAATATGGGAGTGTTCCCGAGTGGCCAAAGGGGGCAGACTGTAAATCTGTTGGCTTTGCCTTCGGTGGTCCGAATCCACCCGCTCCCACCAAACGAAAAAGTCGTACCGAGTAGGTGCGACTTTTTTGTTTGTACTATTCATTTTTCATTATTCATTCCTTCAATATTCATTAACGACTTTTTAAATGAATATTGAATATTGAAATCGCTTCGCTAATGAATAATGAATAATTTATGTGTTTTATCACCCCATTTATTACCCCACTTATTGCACCATTTTATGTGCAATAAATTTAATTTGCCATTTATCCCGCCAAATTAACTTTTAACTGCCATTTAAACTGTCATTTATACTGCCATTTTTGGCAGGTATCTAAATTGCACACACCACGCAAAACAAAAACAGCACCCGACTTTCAAACAAAAGTTAGGTGCTGTTTTTTATCGCTTCGACGGCAAGTTGGCATTTTGGGGTGATGTTGTAAAAATATTCTCCCCTAACATATTGACATATTTTGACTTTTAAGATAGAATTGTATAAAAAAGCACAAGGAGAATGAAAATGGCGAAAATTTTAATTAGTCCCGGCAAATATGTTCAAGGTGCGGGCGAAATGACCAAACTTTACGATTACGTAAGCGGTTACGGTAAAAAGGCTCTCGTACTTATTACAAAATCAGGCTACAACAGAATCGGTGAAACTATTGAAGGCAGTTTTAAGGGCAAGGATTTTGAACTTGTTTTCGATTATTTTAACGGCGAGTGTTCAAAAAACGAAATCAATCGCCTTGTAAAAATCGTTGAAGAAAGCGGTTGCGACATTGTAATCGGTATCGGCGGCGGTAAGATTCTTGACACTTCTAAGGCTGTTGCATACTATTGCAAGACACCTGTCATTATCTGCCCCACAATTGCATCGACCGATGCACCTTGCAGTGCTCTTTCGGTTATTTATACCGACGACGGTGTTTTTGAGGAGTATCTTTTCCTTCCTGCTAACCCCAATATGGTGCTTATGGATACTAATATTATCACCGCATCTCCCGTTCGTCTTACCGTTTCGGGTATGGGTGACGCACTTGCAACATATTTTGAGGCAAGAGCGGTTATGGCAAAGGATGCAGGCACATGTGCAGGCGGTAAGGTCACCTGTGCTGCTATGGCCCTTGCAAAACTTTGCTTTGAAACACTTATGGATGAAGGCGTAAAAGCAAAACTTGCTCTTGAAGCAGGTGCTTGCACCGAAGCCGTTGAAAAGGTTATCGAGGCTAACACATTACTCAGCGGTCTTGGTTTTGAAAGCGGCGGTCTTGCAGGTGCACACGCAATACATAATGGTCTTACCGTTTTACCTGAGTGTCATCATATGTATCATGGTGAAAAGGTTGCATTTGGTACCATTACTCAACTTGTGCTTGAAAATGTTGACGGTGACGAACTTGATAAGGTTATCGGTTTCTGCATTGAACTCGGACTTCCTGTAACATTTGCTGAACTAGGCATTACCGATGTTACCGACGAAAAACTTATGGCAGTTGCTTCCGCTGCCTGCGCTGAAGGTGATACACTCCACAATATGCCTTTCGAAGTTACACCCGAAAAGGTTGTTGCGGCACTTAAAGCAGCCGACGCTTACGGCAGGTATTTCCTCGGATAATAGTTGCTGAATAACAGTCAAAGCCACAAGGACAGTTGTTCTTGTGGCTTTTAATATTTAATAGTTTGCTATTGACATTATTACTATAATTTCGTATAATTACGATAATAAAATCATATAATTTAGCAAACGATTTTTGCGGCAATGCAAATCACCGACAAAAGGGAATTCTGAATTAGTAAACATAGGTCGTTGTGCGGAGCTGTTGATGTATCTGCACAAATATTTTTTATAGTTAAGGAGAATGTAAATGAATAAAATCAAGAGAGTAAATATCAGTGTATTTTTTACTATTATACTGTTGCCGATAATGGTATTTGTGTTATGTAATTGTTCGGGTGGTAAAACGGATTCAAATGTAAGCACAACATCATCAGACAATGTATCGGGAACAAGTAGTGATGGCGGTTCAAGTGTTTCATCAACAGAAAGTGACGTAACAGCGTCGAATACTTCATCAGAGGAGGTTTTGGAAATGCCAAACGGAGTAGATTTTGTATATAAAGAATTGGGCAGAATACCCGCAGGTCAAGATGGTGCCATATACGGCAATTATATTTTCAGATTTGAAAGTGACGGAACATGTAAAGTAGTTACCCTTGATAAACTTGAGGTAATAGCCTCGTTTACTTTGGATAGAATTGATCAAATTAAACCTCACAGCAATGCGGTTTGCTTTAGCAATGTTAAATATGACGAGGCTGACGAATTCCCGCTTCTTTACTCGAATGTATATAATAATTATGCAAGCGATAAAACTGACCGACGTGAGGGCATGTGCTGTGTATACAGAGTTCAGCGTGACGGCAAAAACTTTGTAACTACACTTGTGCAGACCATAAAAATCGGATTTGCCGATCAAAAAGGATTTTGGCTGTCAAAGGATAAAGAAGATGCTCGTCCATACGGAAACTTTTCGATAGATGCCGCAAATAACAAATTATACGTTTATACCATGATAGATGACAAAAAAATCACAAGATTTTTTGAGTTCGATTTACCTAAGGTTAGCGTAACAGCAGTCGGTGTTGAAAAAATCGTATTAACCGAGGCGGAAATGATTTCTTGTTTTGATACTGAATACACCTATTTCATGCAGGGTGCTGTTCTTGCTGACGGAAAAATTGTTATAGGTCAAGGATTTACCAACGACCAACCTGCGTTGAGCGTTGTTGATTTGACCGAGAAAAAAGAAATTCTGAAGGTTTCGCTTTTGGATTACGGTTTATACCGAGAGCCGGAGTTTTTAGAGGTTTATAATGGTAAAATGTACTACAGTGACATTTTAGGAAACTTCTATGAAATCAGACTGAGAACGCAACCGTAAAAATATAACTTGCAAAAACCGTTCTTTGGAACGGTTTTTGTTGCATTTACGGGTCAAATGATTTATACTGTAAAATCATATAATGTGAATTTGGGGTTAAAACATGGTAGAGTTTTGTGAAATTGTCATGATAGTTTTGTTTGGGGTGTCGTGGCCTGTCAATGTGCTTAAATCGTATAAAGCACGGACAACCAAAGGCAAAAGTATTTTGTTTTTGGCACTTATTTTTGCGGGTTACATATCGGGAATTACAGGCAAACTGATTTCGGGCGACTTTAAGTGGTATGTGCTTTTTTTCTATATTCTCAACACCGTAATGGTACTCATTGATATAGGCTTGTATTTTAGAAATTTGTCATTGGATAGAAGGGCTAAGTAAAGACTAAAATTAACAAATGTAACGGGTGATAAAATGTTTAAACAAGACACTTTCGGTAAAATGCAATATGTGATTAAGTTCCCCAAAGGGTTTTGTGAAACCGAAAAATATCCGACACTTATTTTTATGCACGGTGCCGGTTCGAGGGGAACGGATATTGAACTGTTAAAAGGCAATCCGTTTTTTAAAATAACAGAAAATCATAACGATTTGCCTTTTGTAATATTTGCACCGCAGTGTTCGGGTGACACATGGTTTGATAGTTTTACAACGGTTAATGACTTTGCAAAGTTTGTCGGTACAAAAGAATATGTCGACTTTGACAAAATTTACCTAATGGGTGCGAGTATGGGCGGATATGCTGTATGGCAAATGGCCATGAGTAATCCCTCGCTTTTTGCCGCTATCGTTCCTATTTGCGGCGGCGGAATGTATTGGAACGCAGGGCGTTTAAAGGGAGTCCCCGTTTGGGCGTTTCACGGTGACAGTGATACCACAGTCTATACCGAAGAAAGCGTGAAAATGGTAAACGCCGTAAACGAAAACGGCGGTAACGCAAAACTAACAATTTATGAAAACTGCGGGCATGACGCATGGTCCGACACTTACGGAAATATCGAGGTTTTTAAGTGGCTTTTAAGTCATAAGAAACACAACGCCGAAGTCACTGCAGCCGCATTTAACGACAGTAAAATTTACGGATAAAAAATAGCATTCTGTTTCAAAAACAGAATGCTATTTTTATTATTCCGGCCAATCAAATAATCAGCAAAAACATTATACAAATCACAAAGTTTAATTAAATCTTCGATTTTCAGTTCTGCTCTGCCCGCTTCAATTATGATTATATCCTTGTTGCGTTTTATGGTTAATTGATTATTTCTTATCTTCGAAAAAATCTTCGGAGATTTCGCGAATACCTGTGACTGCCGAAACGGGCAGTGAAAAACAAAAAGCCTCGGCGGGTTTGCCCTTGCCGCAGTTTTCACTGATAGCGGTCATAATTTCGGTCTTTTGGTCGGCAGAGGACAGAATATAAATCATATCCTTACCGGGGGCAATCGAAACGCCCATAAATTTTTTAACCTCGGCAATGCCTGTGCCTTTGGCGTGTATCACCGTACCGCCGCCCGCACCTGCCGCACGGGCAAATTCCATGACTTCGTCAGAGTGTCCTTCTTTTATAATAACAACTATAAGTTCGTGTTTGAATTCCATAACCGGTTTTCCGCCTCCTATTTCCTGACCTTGGGTGATGTATTCAAGATTACTTCCGCCGCTGATACTTTTCAGCGGGACTGACAGCATAATGCCGTTGCCCGGAATGTCGATATACATTTTTTCTTCCGCGTGGCGAAAGAGTTGCTGTACCGATTTTCTCGTTGCTATAGTGTAGAAAATTGCCTTTTCATCTTCGCTTAAATCGTATAGCAGTAAATGTTCGGAAGTGGCGGTGCCTTTGCCTAAATTTTCAAGTATAAACGAGAAGTTTAAATCTTTTAAAATATTCTCCATTGTGTCCGCTTTTTTGCGGTTAACAATGCTCATTACTAAATATAATTCCATTTAAGCGTCAACCTCCCATAACTCAATAACCTTGTTATCGGCAACCGAGAATACATTGCTTACGGTTGCGGGTTTCAAGGATTTGATGGTTGATAAAGCACCCATAATCTGTACAGTGATAAGCGGCATCATGGCAACCATGGCAACCAAACCGAAAGCGTCGGTCATTACGTTACCGCCAAGACTTGTGCAGGCACCTATGGCAAAAGGCAGCATAAATGTTGCTGTCATAGGTCCTGATGCCACACCGCCGGCATCAAATGCTATAGCGGTGAATGTAGGCGGAACAAAGAATGAAAGCAAAATTGCAATTACATATCCCGGTATCATAAACCACAAAATCGAAATGCCGATTATAACACGCAGCATAGCGAGTCCCATGGCGATTGATATAGCAACAGAAAGCGTAAGTCCCATGCTTTTTTCACTTATGGCACCGGCACTGAGTTCCGAAACCTGTTTGTTAAGAACATGAACGGCAGGCTCAGCCTTTATGATAAACCATCCCATAAGCATGGCAATGGGAATCAGTAACCATTTTAATCCGCTTGTTACAATTGATTCGCCAAGCACAGCTCCGAGTGACGAAAAGCCGACGTTTACGCCAAGTAAAAACAGTACTAAGCCAATGTAAGTGTAAAGCAGACCTACCATAATATGCAAAAACGGTTTCTTTTGAAGTTTTAAACTGAAAATTTGGAATATCAAAAATATGACTATTACGGGGAGAAGTGCCAAGGTTACTTCGCCGATGAATTTTGGTATGCTCAAAATATATTCGCGGCCCACTGTTACTGAATTATGAAATTCAATTATATCAAGTGCAGTTGAGGTGCCTGTTTTTGAGGGAAATATCAGGCCTAAAATCAAAACGGTGATTATAGGACCGATTGAACAGAGTGCGACTAAACCGAAACTGTCTGATTTAGCACGTTCGTCACTTCGAATTGAGGCTACACCGACGCCCAGAGCCATGATAAACGGCACAGTCATAGGCCCTGTGGTAACACCGCCCGAGTCGAATGCAACTGACAGAAAATCGGCATTTGAAAAGGCTGCCACCGCAAATATTGCTGCGTAGAAAAACAAAAGCATCCATTTAAGTTTGATTTTGAGCAGTATTCTCAGCATACTGAAAACCAAAAAGACGCCGACACCGACCGATATGGTTATAATGAGAACGCCGGTGTCAATATTTGGGGCATTGGTTGCCAAAACCTGCAAATCAGGTTCGGCAACGGTAATTCCTATACCCAAAATTAAACTTGTTATAAGTATAAAAAATACATTTTTGGACTGGGTGATTTTGGCACCTATTTGGTTGCCTATTTGTATCATGGATAGGTCGGCACCTATATTAAACAGTGCCATGCCCACAATGATTAAAACCGTACCAAGCAAAAAAGCAAGGAACAGTCCGTTGTTTACAGGGATAAAAAGAAGACATAAAGCCGCTACAATCAAACAAATGGGCAGTACAGATTTAACCGATTCCAGCAACTTGTCTTTGAGCATATTGTGTTTCAAAAGGCGTTCTCCTTAAAATTTCAGTCATATATTTTAAGTATATCATGAACCCTTATTTTTTACAACATAAAATAGTAAATTTTTTAAATTTAAAATCAGTTTATGATTGACAATAATGTGTGCATATGGTATAAAAAAGATATTAAAATAAGGGTGAATTTGAGATTTAAAAGGATGTCAAAATATGGATTTATTTGACGTGTTAACATTCATCGGCGGATTGTGTTTATTTTTGTTCGGTATGACCGTTATGGGAGATGCACTTGAACGCCGTGCAGGCGGTAAACTTCAAGGTTTGCTGGCAAAACTTACAACAAATAAAGCAGCAGGTCTGTTTACCGGTATTGGTGTTACTGCGGTTATTCAAAGTTCTTCGGCAACCACTGTTATGGTTGTAGGTTTCGTAAACTCGGGACTTATGACCTTGAAGCAAGCGATTAATGTTATTATGGGTGCTAATGTAGGCACTACCATTACGGCGTGGATATTAAGTCTTGCAGGTGTTGAGGGTGACAGTTTCTTAGTTGAACTCTTAAAACCCATGTCGTTTACACCGGTGTTGGCTCTAATCGGTGTAATAATGTACATGTTCTGCAAAAGTCATAAAACTAAGGATACAGGTACGATTTTGTTGGGATTTGCAGTGCTTATGTTCGGCATGAATATAATGTCAGAAGCTGTTGCAGGTCTTTCCAACGTTAAGGCATTTACCGACCTTTTTATAATGTTTAAAAATCCCGTTTTGGGCATGCTTGCCGGTGCTGTGCTTACTGCAATAATTCAGTCCAGTTCGGCGTCGGTCGGTATCTTGCAGGCACTTGCCATGACCGGTGCGGTTTCCTACGGTGCCGCAATTCCCATTATCATGGGACAGAATATAGGCACCTGTATTACCGCCCTTTTGTCGTCGGTAGGTGCTAACCGTAACGCTAAACGCACCGCACTTGTTCACCTATCGTTTAACGTTTTGGGTACGGCTATTTGGCTTACGGTTTACAGTATAATTAAATATACCGTGTCACCTGCTTTGTTTGACGAGTCGGCTTCGCTTGCCGGCATCGCGGTTGCCCATTCGGCGTTTAATATTGCCTGTACTTTAATTATGTTGCCTCTGTCGAGTGTGCTGGAAAGATTGGTTTATGTGTTGGTACCCGAAACTAAAGACCCCGATGAAATCACAATGCTTGACGAACGTCTGCTTTTGACCCCTGCGATTGCGGTGGAACAGTGTCGTGATAAGGCTTTCGAAATGGCAGGGGTTGCCTTAGGTGCTATGAAAAATGCACTTGATTGCTTTACCGATTATACCGACGAAAAGGCAGAAAAAATCCGCAAAGCCGAGGGCAAAACCGACAAGTATGAAGACATGATAGGCACCTATCTTGTTAAACTCAGCAGTAGTCAGGTCAGCGACCGCGACAGTGCCGAGTCAACCAAAATCCTTAAAATTATAGGTGACTTGGAACGCGTTTCCGACCATGCGGTCGACCTGCTTCGTTCGGCGGAAGAAATGCTGGAAAAGCAACTTACTTTTTCCGAGTCGGCAAATGCCGAACTTAAAAACCTTTTTAATGCAATAGATGAGATTTTAACCTTGACCGAACAGGCATTCAAAACGAGTGACCTTAAAATCGCCGAAACGGTTGAGCCGTTAGAGCAGGTCATTGACAAACTCAAAACGGCTATGCGTAACGGACATATTGAACGTTTGCAACAGGGTGTTTGCAGTATAGAAACAGGTTTTGTTTGGTCAGATATACTGACAAATCTCGAACGCACATCTGACCATTGTTCTAATATTGCGGGTTGTGTTATTGATGCCGAAAACAAAAATTTAAATCTGCACGAGTCTTTGGGTGCCGCTAAAACCGATAGTGAATATTTCAAAGAACAGTATAAATTTTACAAAGAAAAATATATTAAGGCGTAATATTTTTGCAGTTACTTATATAGTAATGCAAATTATGGAGTAGGTTTCTAACAAGTTTATTAACTCCGTTTATTGGAGATAAGTAAGAGAGGAATATATATGATTACAAAAGCAGCATTTCCACAGCCTGATTTTGAAAGGAGCGAGTGGCTTTCGCTTAACGGTGAATGGGAGTTCTCGTTTGACGAGCCGGTCTAGATAAAATAATAAGCGTTCCGTATTCATGGGAATGTCCGCTTGCGAGAATTACCGACAAAAAAGACTATAAAGCGGGGGAACACCGCAAAGATTTGGATTTAACTGCCAAACCGGTATATCGTAAAATCAAAGAAAAAGGATTTTACAGAAGAACCATTGAGTGGAATCCGAACGGTGAGCGTATATTCTTGATCTTCGGAGCGGTTGATTATACATGTGAAGTTAAGTTGAACGGAAAAGTTATCGGATCGCATCGCGGAGGTTATGACCGTTTCGAGTTTGATGTAACCGACTGCTTTAAACGTGATTCTGAAAATATTCTTGAGGTTGCGGCAGTCGATGCGTCAATGGATACCGCTGATAACTCGGCAATGACTCAACTTTACGGAAAACAGGGTTACGGCGACACTCGCGGAATCTGGCAGACTGTTTGGCTCGAATCCCGTCCCAATGCTTATATAACAGGATTTTTTGTTAAGACAAAAATCGACGGAAATATTACATATGATATTACCGCAGCCAATGCTGAAGGTGCGACTGTTGCGTTTACCGGATATGATTCAACCGCAGTTATAAAAGACGGAAAAGCAACCCTTGATTTCAAGGTTGACTCTCCCGAACTTTGGACACCTGATACACCTAATCTTTATTACGGAAAACTTGTATTGACCCTTAATGGAGCACAAGATGAAGTTTCAACGTATTTTGGTATTCGTGAAATAGGAACTGCGGTTTTCGGCAAGAATAACCGCCGTTATATCACATTAAACGGAAAGCCCTGTTATATAAACGGAGCACTTGACCAATCTTTTAATCCGAAAGGTTTCTTCACATTGCCGTCGGACGAAGATTGCCGCGATGAAATACTTCGCTTAAAGCGTATCGGAATAAATATGGCTCGCGTTCATTTAAAAGCCGAAGAGCCGCTTAAACTTTACTATGCGGATAAACTGGGTATGCTTATAATGGAAGATATTCCGACCTGTTGGGGAAACCCCATACCGGACACCATGGAACAGTTTGAACGTGAAATGGAAGCGGAAATCATCCGTGACCGAAACCATCCGTCTATTTTCTATTGGGTAATATTTAACGAAACCATGGGTCTTTTGACAACAACAAAAGACGCAGAAGGAAATAGCGTTCGCGAATATAAAGATGAAACAGCGGATTGGGTTGTCCATTGCTACAACCGAGTAAAAGAACTCGACCCGACTCGCCTTGTTGAGGACAACTCACCCTGTAACCGTGACCATACGGTAACCGATGTAAATACATGGCATTTCTATAGAAACGGATATACGGTTGTAAAGAAAGGTATTTCGGATTTTTGTCAGAATGCATATGTAGGCTCGACGGCCAACTACCGAAGGGGTTACAAAATGGAAGATGTTCCTTGTATGAACAGCGAGTGTGGCAATGTTTGGGGCATAACAGGTTATGCAGGTGACAGCGATATTTCATGGCAATACCGTTATATGATGAATGAATTCCGTTTACATGATAAAATTTGCGGATTTATTTTCACTGAGTTCCATGATGTTGTAAACGAATTTAACGGTTACTATAAACTGGATAACAGTGATAAAGATTTCGGTTATTCCGAATTCGGTGCGAGCCTTTGCGACCTACATTCGCAAGATTACGTCGGAGCAGATTTCGCACCTATGACCACTGTAAAGCCGTCGGATAAACTCACAATTCCGATGTTTTATTCAAGTTTTACCGATGAAAGACATGGTAAAACGCTTAAACTTTTGTTTGAGTTTATTCTCCGTGACCCTATTGACGGTGATAAGGTTTATAAAACATGGTATAATACTATTAAAATTGATGATTACGGCTGTACTATGCTTCCCGACCTTACGCTGGAGTTCCCGGAACATGACGGAATAGCCATGCTTAAATGGACACTTTTTGACAGTGATAAGCGTGTTATGTCCCATTGTTTGTTATTTGATATTGATTCGCCGAGAAAAGATGTTCTGACTATTGAGCCCAAAAAACTCAGAGGTAAAGGATTTACTAAAGTGATTCCTGCGATTGAGTCATTTAAAATGTCGGGTATCGGCGATGGTGAATTCAGTGTTAAAGTTAAGCCTTCGGATATTCCGAACTTTAGTATGCTTTCAAATCTCCGCCTTGTTTTCGAGGCCTCAACGCGTCAGGCGATGACACGTGATATATCCGGCGGCGAAGTCACATCGGTAAAGTCCGATTTGGATTATTTACTTGGCTACCGCAGTGACCCGGGTAAAAACAGTAACTCATTTGCCCAGACCGACGAAAAAACCTGTCCGGGAAAACTTGAAGTATTGCTTGATGGTGAGAAATTTGCAGAAGTTGTATTACCCGACTGCCCTGCAGATTCAAGCGGAACTCTTTCGCACCATTATCAGCCTGCCGACAATCTCCTTGATGAGGCGGGTTCTTACGGTACACTTGTAGATTTAAAAGTTCCTTCCAGGTTAATACTTTCGCTTAACGATAAAAAATCGTTTAAATTGACCTTCCGTGCTTCGGATAACGCAGGACTTTCGTTGTACGGCCGCCGTTCGGGAAAATACAGTATTGGCATAACACTTATTGCAGAATAAATATTATAAAAAAGGGTTCGGGTTGTGAGGATTCTCACCCGTACCCTTTTTGTTGTTGTACCAAGAAAACTATCGGCTTAGCCGTTGGTCATGATTTTGCGAATACAATCAATAAACCCGCAAGGTTTTTAAACTCGCGGTTTATAATAGGTACAATATTTGGTAAAATAATAAAAGAAAGGAATGAAAAATATGGCTTTAATTCATGTTACAAAGGACAATTTTGAGCAAACAGTGGCAAGCGGTACCGTTTTGCTTGACTTTTATGCAGATTGGTGCGGACCCTGTCAAATGGTCGCACCTGTGTTAGCCGAAATAGCCGACCAAAATCCGACGGTTACCGTAGGTAAAATCAATGTGGATGAAGAAAGCGAATTAGCGGCAAAGTTTGGCGTAGTGAGCATACCGACCTTGGTTGTGCTAAAGAACGGCGAAATTAAAAACACCGCAGTCGGTTTCCGAGAGAAAAAAGATATTCTTAAAATGATTTAAGATAAAATTTGCTATTGTAAATAGCGAAAGTTTATAGTATAATATTCTGGAAGGTACGCCTAAAGGCGTGCGAACGGTTGGGTCCTGTGCGACGGGGTGCCGTGAACCATGTCAGGCGGGGAACCGAGCAGCATTAAGCGGATTTTTCTGTGTGCCGCAGTCAACTCGGCCGTTCGTACACCTTTGGGCGTACTTGTATTTAAGGGAGGCGAAAAGTATGTATCAAGCACTTTACAGAAAATACCGTCCCGACTGTTTTTGCGATGTTGTAGGACAAGAGCATATTACCGATATTTTAAGAAACGAACTTAAATCGGGCAAGATTTTTCATGCCTACCTTTTTACAGGCCCCAGAGGTACAGGTAAGACGAGTTGTGCCAAAATATTGGC
>JAZNLA010000062.1:0-18070 GCA_045578845.1 Acutalibacteraceae bacterium
GACCCGCTTAACCGAGTTAATACCAACGACAATACTCCTGCAATTATTCATACCGAAATCGTAAACGGTGACAACGTAAAGATAACGGTCGCACCAAAAGGTTTCGGCAGTGAAAACATGAGCAGTATAAAGATGTTAACACCGTCGGCAGGTAAAGACGGTGTAGTAAATACAGTACTTGATATTGTTAAAAACGCAGGCAGTAACCCTTGTCCGCCCATGGTTATCGGTGTCGGTATCGGCGGGGACTTTGAACAGGTTGCATTACTTTCGAAAAAGGCACTGTGTCGTGACTTAGGCACACACAACAGTAATCCCTATTACAGTGAACTTGAAAAAGAGTTACTAAAAAGAGTAAATGAATTAAATATAGGTCCTCAAGGTTTTGGCGGAAGCACAACCGCTATAGGACTTAATATAGAATATGCACCTACGCATATTGCAGGTTTACCTGTAGCCGTAAATATAGGTTGCCATGTAACAAGACATAAATCGGAAATATTAAAATAACGGAGAACAAAATGACAAAATATCAGTTTATCGCACCTTGTATCTTCGGCATTGAAGGCATTTTAGCCGACGAACTTCGAAGACTCGGTATAAATGAAGTCAAAGCAGAAAACGGCAGAGTTTTATTTGAGGGCAACGCTTCTACATTAGCACTCAGTAACATAAACTCTCGCTTTGCCGAGCGAATTGCCATAAATTTAGGTACATTCCATGCAGAAAGTTTTACTGAACTTTTTGATAATGTTAAAGAACTGCCTTTGGAGGAGTTTATATCCAAAGACGATGCATTTCCCGTCAAGGGGTGGAGTATTGATTCAAAACTTCACAGTATCCCTGACTGTCAGTCGATCATAAAAAAAGCAGTTGTTGAGCGGCTTAAATCGGTTTACAGAACCGATTGGTTTGAAGAAACGGGTCCTGTACATCAGTTGCAGTTTTCTATTATGAAAGACCAAGTGACATTAATGCTTGATACATCAGGTCAAGGACTGCACAAAAGGGGATACAGGGCCAATTCCAACGCCGCACCGCTCAAAGAAACTTTAGCCGCCGCTATGTGTGACCTTGCGAGAATTTACCCCGATACTAAAATTTACGACCCGTTTTGCGGCAGCGGTACAATACTTATAGAATCCGCCATGATGGCTAAAAAACAGGCACCCGGTCTTAGGCGTTCATTTGCCGCCGAACGTTTTGGATTCATTGACCAAAAAGTTTGGAGTGAGCAAAGAGGTGCCGCTTTAGACAAAATACTGCCTAATATTGAATTCGAGGCATTTGGCTTTGATATTGACCCTGCTGCCGTTAAACTAACCCTCGAAAACGCAAAAAAGGCAGGGGTTGAAAAGTATGTTTATGCCGCAGTTGCCGATGTTAAGGATTTTAAACAAAAAGACGGCAGAGCACTTGTAATAACAAATCCTCCGTACGGCGAACGTTTGCTTGATATCAGAGCCGCCGAGCAACTTTATAAAACAATGGGCAATGTCTTTAAAAAAGAAGACGGCAAAAAGTTTTATATTATCAGCCCTCATGATGAATTTGAAGTATTTTTCGGACGTACTGCCGATAAAAAACGCAAACTCTATAACGGTATGATAAAATGCAACCTAAATATGTACTTTAGATAATGTTCTAATTACTTATCCCTCCGACATAAATTTAGTCGGAGGGATTTTTATGAAGTTTTTGAGTAAATACAAAGCCGAAATTATTTTTGTAGGACTGACCTTAATTCCTGCATTTATCGTCGCTTTTCTGTCGGGAAATTTCGGCACATATGATTCGCTAATACAACCGCCATTATCACCGCCTGCATTTTTATTTCCTGTAGTTTGGTCAATACTTTATGTACTTATGGGACTGTCAGCGGCAAGAATTGCAAAATCAGGCGATCTTGATAAAGGAACCGCACTTAAACTTTATTTTTTGCAGTTACTTGTAAATCTTTTATGGACACCGATATTTTTTAGGTTCGGTGCAATAAAATTTGCACTGTTTTGGCTGTTACTTTTAATATTACTTGTAATCGTTACATTCCGTGCGTTTAGAAAAATTGACAAAAAAGCCGCATTATTTTTGATACCTTATATTATTTGGTTGCTATTCGCTTTTTACTTGAATTTTGGCGTAATAATTCTCAATTCATAAAATTTTTTGGGAAAATTTACAAAAGGTCTTGATTTTTTAAAATTTAGTGCTACAATATATATTAGCACTCGAAAGTTTAGAGTGCTAATTGATTGGCTTTTAAATTTCAGGAGGTAATATTATGACCATTAAACCGTTAGCAGACAGAGTTGTTATTAAATCTGTTGAAGCAGAAGAAACAACCAAAAGCGGTATTATTCTTGCAGGCAGTGCTAAGGAAAAACCGCAGGTTGCCGAAATTATCGCAGTAGGTCCCGGTGGAATTGTAGACGGTAACGAAGTTACTATGTATGTTAAGGTAGGCGACCGCGTTATCACAAGTCAATACGCTGGCAATCCCGTTAAGATTGACGGCGAAGAATTAAGTATTGTCCGTCAATCGGATATACTTGCCATTGTTGAATAATAGGAGGTTTTATTATGGCTAAAGAAGTTCTTTTCGGTGAAGATGCAAGAAAGGCTTTGCAGGCAGGTGTTGACCAACTTGCAGATGCCGTAAAAGTTACACTCGGTCCTAAAGGCAGAAATGTTGTTCTTGATAAAAAATTCGGTGCACCGCTTATCACCAATGACGGTGTTACCATAGCCAAGGACATTGAACTTGACAATCCGTTTGAAAACATGGGTGCACAACTCGTAAAAGAAGTTGCAACCAAAACAAATGACTGTGCAGGTGACGGCACTACAACCGCTACCGTTTTAGCACAGGCACTTATTCGCGAAGGTATGAAGAACGTTGCTGCAGGTGCTAACCCCATGGTTCTTAAAAAAGGTATCAAACTTGCAGTTGATACCGCTGTTAAGACCGTTGTAGGCAATTCTAAAAAGATTTCCGGTCCCGACGATATTGCACGTGTTGCTACAATTTCCGCAGGTGACGAGTTTATAGGCAAACTCATTGCCGAGGCTATGGAAAAGGTATCGGCCGACGGTGTTATCACCGTTGAAGAGTCCAAAACTGCCGAAACCTATTCTGAGGTTGTTGAAGGTATGCAGTTTGACCGCGGTTACATCACACCTTATATGGCTACCGATACAGATAAAATGGAAGCAGTTATTGACGACCCGTTTGTTCTTATTACCGATAAAAAGATTTCCAACATTCAAGAAATCTTACCTATCTTAGAGCAAATGGTACAGTCGGGCGGCAAACTTGTTATTATCGCCGAAGATGTTGAGGGTGAAGCACTTTCTACCCTTATTGTAAACAAACTTCGCGGAACATTTACCTGCGTTGCAGTTAAAGCACCCGGTTTCGGTGACCGCCGCAAAGAAATGCTCCAAGACATTGCTATTTTAACAGGCGGTCAGGTTATTTCTGCCGAACTCGGTTATGAACTGAAAGATGCAAATGTTTCGATGCTCGGCCGTGCACGTCAAATTAAAATCAGCAAAGAAAACACCATTATTGTAGGCGGTGCAGGTAACTCTGACGAGATTAAGAACAGAATTGGTCAAATCAGAAAGCAGATTGAAACAACAACATCTGACTTTGATCGTGAAAAGTTGCAGGAACGTCTTGCAAAACTTTCGGGCGGTGTAGCCGTTATTAAGGTCGGTGCCGCAACCGAAATCGAAATGAAGGATAAGAAACTTCGCATTGAAGATGCTTTGTCGGCTACCAAAGCCGCAGTCGAAGAGGGCATCGTAGCAGGCGGCGGTGTAGCACTTGTTAATTCTATAAATTCTATCAAAGAACTTATGGCAACTACCGAGGGTGACATTAAGACCGGTGTTGCAATCGTTCTTAAAGCACTTGAGGCACCTATCCGTCAAATTGCTTACAATGCAGGTCTTGAAGGCTCTGTAATTGTTGACAAGATTGTATCTTCCGGCAAAGCAAACTACGGTTTTGATGCTTACAATGAAAAATACACCGACATGATTGAGGCAGGTATCGTTGACCCGACCAAGGTTACACGTTCTGCACTTCAAAATGCTGCTTCGGTTGCCGCAATGGTACTCACAACCGAGTCTATTGTAGCCGACAAAAAAGACCCTGCCGCTGATGCTGCTGCAGCAGCCGCTGCAGCAGGTGCCGCCGGCGGTATGTACTAATATTTAAAACCCTGCTTATGCAGGGTTTTTCTTTTATGACTGTTGACACAAAACACAATTTGATGTATCATAAATCAAAGTAAATAACATTGGGTGATTGCTTATGACTGCGTTGATTATCGGTCTTGGTCTAATTGGCGGCTCTATTGCCAAGGCACTTAAAAAAAACTCTGATTACACAGTAATTGGATACGATATTTTAAAAGAAACTGTAGCCGATGCTCTAAAATCGGGTGCTATTGACGTTGAATGGAAAACAAGACAGCAAAGTTATGCCGACATTACCGTACTTTGCACTTCTCCAAAAGGCACAATAGAGTTTTTAAATAAAAATGCCTCATTTTTAAAACCCGACTCGGTTATTACCGATGTTTGCGGTGTAAAATCATCGGTTATATACGAATGTGAAAAAATTTGCAATAAATATAATCTTCATTTTATCGGCGGACATCCCATGGCAGGTAAAGAGAGGAGTGGATTTAAAAATTCCGATGCAAACCTTTTTAACCGTGCAAGTTACATATTAACACCCACCGAAAACACAAGCGATAAGGCACTTAATACCGCTAAAGATTATATTACGGCTTTAAAGGCGGCTAAAATTACAGTTACCACACCCGAAAATCACGACAGAATGATTGCTTTTACATCACAACTTCCGCATATAATTGCAGGTGCATATGTAAAATCACCGTCATGCCTTTTAAGACACGGTTTTTCCGCCGGCAGTTTCAAAGATGTTTCAAGAGTTGCAACGGTTGACGAAAACCTTTGGTGTGAACTGTTTTTAAGCAATAAAGAAATGCTTTTACCCGAAATAGATTGTCTTATTGAAAATCTCACCAAATATAAAGTTGCTATAGAAAATAATAATGCAGAAAACCTTAAAAATATCATAAAACAGGGCAGAGTAATTAAAGAAACCGATTTAAAGGAAACCGAAAGGGAATAAATATGACTAAAAATATCAGTGTAGCCATGTTAATGGACTTTTATGAAGCCACCATGTCGAACGGTGCGGCTTTAAAAGGACATAATGAAACAAAAGCATATTTTGATATGTTTTTCCGCCGCGTACCCGATGACGGCGGCTTTGCCATAATGGCAGGTTTAAAGCAACTGATTGACGACCTTGAAAATTTAAGATTTTCCGACCAAGATATTGAATATATGCAGTCATTAAATGTGTTTGACCAAGTATTTTTGGATTATTTAAAAGACTTTAAATTTTCATCAGATGTTTGGGCAATTCCCGAAGGTACACCAATATTCCCAAAAGAGCCGATACTCACCGTAAGAGGTCCTGTTTCTGAACTTTTCTTAATTGAAACATTAGTACTTTTAAACATCAACCACCAATCCCTCATAGCCACAAAAGCCAACCGCATTACACGTGCCGCTCAAGGCAGAGATGTTTTGGAATTCGGTGCCCGCAGAGCACACGGTATGGATGCTTCTATTTTTGGTGCAAGAGCCGCATATATCGGCGGCTGTGTAGGCACTTCCTGTGTCAAAGCAGGCAAAGATTTCGGTATTCCCGTTTTCGGAACTATGGCTCACAGTTGGATACAACTTTTTGACAGTGAATATGATGCTTTTAAGGCATATGCCGAAGTTTACCCCGATAAATGCACGTTTTTGGTTGACACATACGACACATTAAAATCGGGTATTCCAAATGCAATAAAAATTGCCGACGAGGTTTTGAAACCTATGGGATTTAGACCTCGCGGCATTAGAATTGACAGCGGCGACATAACATATCTTTCAAAAAGAGCAAGAAAAATGCTTGATGCAGCAGGTTACCCCGACTGTGCAATCTGCATATCGAATTCACTTGACGAGTACCTTATAAGAGATATGCTTATGCAGGGTGCCAAAGCCGACTCATTCGGTGTTGGTGAGCGACTGATTACCGCTTCAAGCGAGGCGGTTTTCGGCGGTGTTTATAAATTAGCCGCTATTGAAAAGAACGGTGAGATTGTACCTAAAATTAAACTCAGTAACAACACTTCCAAAATTACCGTACCGGGTTTTAAACAGTGCTGGAGATTATTTGACCGCGAGAGCGGAAAATCTATAGCCGATGTTATAACGCTTCGTGACGAAGTTATCGACGATACAAAGGATTATGAACTGTTCGACCCCGAACACACATGGAAACGCAAAACCGTCACCAATTTTATTGCACGCCCTTTGCAAATCCCCATATTTAAAGGCGGTAAACTTGTCTATAAAAGTCCGACTGCTACGAAAATCAGAGAGTACAGGGAACAGCAGGTCGAGTCGCTTTGGGAAGAAGTTCAGCGTTTTGAAAAACCGCATAAATACTACGTTGATATGTCGCAAAACTTATGGGACCTCTACCACGAAATGTTAAATAAAACATCAATCTAAAACTTTTACACCCAAGTCCAAAAAAAGACTTGGGTGTTTTTTATAAAAATATTACCAAATTGAAAAATATTGCTTATTTCGGTTGCAAAATAAGTATTTATATAGTATAATCTCAAAGTATATATTTTTCACTTTGGAATGGAGAAATTTGATGTTTGAAATTAAAAACAAGGTTTACAATATGCCTACGTTGGCACTTCGCGGTATTGTTATTTACCCCGAAATGGTTGTACACTTTGATGTAATAAGAAAAAAGTCGATTGAGGCTTTAAATATTGCAATGGAAACCGACCGAAATATATTTTTAATCACACAAAAAGATATTTCAGCCGACAACCCCAAACGCAAAGATTTGTACGATATAGGCTGTGTTGCAAAAATCCGCCAAATTCTTCGTGTTTCGGGCGACACCGTGCGTGTTTTAGTCGAAGGTTGTTACCGTGCAGAACTTTTAGGAATAACAAGCAGCGAGCCTGCTCTCTACGGTGATATTATAAGACTCCACGACGAGCCTGTAAAATGCCGACCTATTTACAAAGATGCTATGCTCAGAAACGCAAAAAATGCGTTTGACGAGTATGCCGAAGTAGGTCCTAAAATTTCGCCTGATGTTATTATGACCGTTATTGCCGCTAACGACATGGGCAAACTTGCCGATTTTATCATACATAACATTCAAGTTGATACCGACGATAAACAGTATATTTTAGAACAAACCAACCCGCAAAAGCGGTTAAGACTTGTAATATCACTGCTTAAACGCGAAAAAGAACTTTTAACCATTGATGCAAAAATAAATGAAAAGGTCAAAGCGAATATTGACGAAAATCAAAGAGATTACTATTTACGCGAACAGTTAAAGGTATTAAACGAAGAACTTTACGGCGAAAACGACCCGGCAAGCGAGTCGGAAAAATACTACAAACTGATTGCCGAATTAAACGCCGATGAAGAGGTAAAAAAACGTCTTACCGACGAGGTTAACCGACTTTCTAAAATGCCCGCAGGCTCACATGAAGCAACGGTTGTGTTAAATTATCTTGACACCTGCATTGCACTTCCTTGGGGTAAATACACCGAAAGTAAAATCAATCTTTCAAGGTCGCAAAAAATACTTGACCGCGAACATTACGGTCTTAAAAAGGTAAAAGAGCGTATAATCGAACTGCTTGCAGTTCATACCTTAGTGCCTGAGGTTAAAGGACAGATTATATGTCTTGTAGGTCCTCCCGGTGTCGGTAAAACATCTATCGTTAAATCGGTTGCCGAATGTATGGGCAGAAACTATCAACGAGTATCTTTAGGCGGTATTACCGATGAGGCAGAAATAAGAGGCCACCGTAAAACCTATATCGGTGCCATGCCCGGCAGAATTATATCGGCCGTAAAATCCGCAGGCAGTGCTAACCCCATAATACTGCTTGATGAAATCGACAAATTAGGCTCGTCTTATAAAGGCGACCCATCGGCGGCAATGCTTGAAATTTTGGACAACGAGCAAAACTCGACCTTCCACGACCATTTTATAGATATGCCTTTTGATTTAAGCCGAGTTTTGTTTATTACTACCGCAAACGACGTAAGCACAATTCCCGCACCTTTGCTCGACCGTATGGAACTTATCCAACTTAGCAGTTACACAAGGGAAGAAAAGTTCCACATTGCAAAGGAACATCTTGTCAAAAAACAGTTGAAACTAAACGGTCTTACTGCAGCTAAGGTTAAGTTTACAGACTATGCAATTTATAAACTTATTGACTCTTATACAAAAGAAGCCGGCGTAAGGGCTTTAGATAGAACTATTGCAACCGTATCACGCAAAGCGGCGGCAAAAATTGTTTCGGGCGAAAATTCCGTAAAAATCACACCCGAAATGCTTTACGATATGTTAGGCACGCCTAAATACAAACCCGATTCGTTGCTTAAAAAGGATGAAGTCGGTGTTGTTAACGGTTTGGCTTGGACAAGTGTAGGCGGCGAAATAATGCCTTTAGAGGTTGTGGTAGTTGACGGTACAGGTCAGTTATCGCTGACAGGTTCTTTGGGTGACGTAATGAAAGAGTCGGCAAAAACCGTCGTTACCGCTGTCAGAAGCCGTGCAGAACTGTTGTCAATAGATAAAGATTTTTATAAAACCAAAGATATTCACATTCACGCACCCGAAGCGGCCGTTCCAAAAGACGGTCCGTCGGCAGGTGTTACCATGTTTACCGCGTTGGTTTCGGCACTTTGCGACCGCAAAATCAGGCACGATATTGCCATGACAGGCGAAATTTCACTCCACGGTAAAGTTATGCCGATAGGCGGACTTAGAGAAAAAAGTATGGCGGCTTATAAATCAGGCATAAAAGAAGTATTTATACCGATTGAAAATGTCCCCGACTTAGACGAGGTTGACGAAATTGTAAAGGAAAATGTCTGTTTCACGCCTATTTCATGTGTAGATGAACTGCTAGAAAATGTTTTCTGTGAGTCGGTTAAAAATATCGGTACAGCTAAAGAACTTTACAACGTACCTACCGCAAAACCCAAACAACCTAACGCAATACATCAGTAAAGGACACTAAAATGAACTATAATAATGCACAGTTTGAAACCTCTGCGGGTACTTCTAAAGGGCTTATACCGAGTAATCTGCCCGAAATCTGTTTTTCGGGTCACTCGAATGTCGGTAAATCGTCGCTTATTAACCGTTTGCTCGGCAGAAAATCTATTGCAAGAACAAGTAATAAACCGGGAAAAACCGTTACAGTAAACTTTTTCAAATGCGACGGTTTGCGTCTTGCCGACCTGCCCGGGTACGGATTTGCTAAGGTTTCAAAAGAAGAAAAAATCCGCTGGTCGGAACTTATGCAGGGTTATTTTTCAAGCGGCAGAGATATAAGACTTGTTTTTCAACTTATTGACGCAAGACATAAACCCACTGCCGACGATATTGATATGTTGCATTATCTTTATGACAACGGTTTTCCGTTTGTGGTTGTTCTTACAAAAATCGACAAACTGAACAAAACCGAACGCGAACAAAATTTAAAAATGTTAAAATCCGAAATGGATTTTATAGGTGATATACCTATGATACCTTTTTCCGCAACAACGGGTGAGGGAAATGACGTTTTGAGAAATCTGCTTGAACAGACAGCAGAATAAGGGGAAATGAAAATGATTAGCGAAAGTATAGGAATTAACAGTTTAGGACATCTTACAATAGGCGGTGCCGACAGTGTTGAATTAGCAAAAGAATACGGCACTCCGCTTTATGTTTTTGACGAAGCACTCATCCGCAAAACAATTAGCGAATTTAAAGCATCTATTGACCAATATTATGACGGCAACGGAATGGTGCTTTATGCTAGTAAGGCGTTTTCCTGCAAAGAAATGTACAGAATTGCAAAATCTGAGGGTATTGGTGCCGATGTTGTATCAGCAGGTGAAATTTACACTGCTCTTTGTGCAGGATTTGACCCTAAAAACCTTTTCTTTCACGGCAACAATAAAACCTTAGATGAACTTACATTTGCAATAGAGCAAAATGTAGGCAGAATAGTTGTTGACAACATTACCGAACTTGATAATATTGAGGCTATCGCCGAAAAACTTAATAAAAAGGTTAACATTTTACTTCGTATTAAACCCGGTATTGACGCACATACTCACGATTATATAAGAACAGGTCAAATCGACTCTAAATTCGGTTTTGCTTTGGAAAACGGCGAAGCAATGGAAGCCGCAATTAAGGCAACCGAGTATAAAAACATTGTTCTTTGCGGTGTTCACTGTCATATAGGCTCACAAATTTTCTCTACCGACCCGTTTAAAGGTGCCGCCGATGTTATGATAGGCTTTATGAACGATTTCCGTAAAAAAAGCGGACTGGCACTTTCTGAACTCAACTTAGGCGGCGGCTTTGGTGTAAAATATGTTGAGGATGACGGTGCATTACCTTTTAAATGCTTTATGGAAAATGTTTCTACCGAACTTAAAGCCAAGGCAAGTGAACTTGAATTCCCCATGCCCAAAGTTTATATTGAGCCGGGCCGTTCCATTGTAGGACCTGCAGGTGTTACTCTTTACACAGTCGGTGCCGTTAAAACAATAAAAGATGTACGCACCTATGTGTCTATCGACGGCGGCATGACCGATAACCCTAGATACGCTTTATATCAGGCAAAATACGACATTGAAATTGCCAATAAAACAAACGAAAAGAAAGATTTTATCGCAACTGTTGCAGGAAAATGTTGCGAAAGCGGTGACCTAATTCAAGAGAACGCACCTATGCAAACACCCGAAGTGGGGGATATTTTAGCAGTTCTCACTACAGGTGCATACAACTATTCCATGGCAAGTAACTACAACCGTATAGGCCGCCCATGTGCTGTAATGGTCAATAACGGCAATTCTAAAGTAATAATAAAACGCGAAAGTTTTGAAGACCTTGTAAGGAATGATATATAAATGAGAGATGATATTACAAGTATTCCCATTAGCGAAGTTTTTGAGCCAAAAGACGGCTGTCCCGTCTGCCGTTTGCGTGATATTTTAGAAGAACGCTCGGTTACATACATTACGGGTGCCGCCATGATGGAACCCGATGTGCGTATCGAAACCAATAAGGTCGGGTTTTGTCACCACCACTATAGCCAAATGTTAAAAAACAGTAAAAATTTAACAATTGCACTAATATTGCAAAGCCATTTGGCACAACTCGCTAAAGATGGTACATATAAAACACCCGCAAAGAACAAAAAAGGTGTAAAATCTGACCGTTCCTGTTTCATTTGTAATAAAATGAATCGCAATATGGACAATATTGTAGACAATATTTGTATACTTTGGGAAAAAGAAAAGGAATTTAAAGTTCTTTACTCCGAACAACCGTACATTTGTCTGAACCATTGCAGGGATTTGATTTCCTCGGCTGATAAAATCTCAAAAAAGGACCGCAAAGAGTTTATAAAAATTACACAACAACTTTGCGAAAACAAACTCGTTGAACTTGCGGGCGATTTAAAACATTTTTGTAACATGTTCGATTATCGTAACAACGGCGAAGAAGATTGGGGCAATTCCAAAGACTCGGTTGAGCGTACAATAGAATATCTTACAACAAGACAAGCAAATAAATAGCAAAAAACTCGGATGACTATACATCCGAGTTTTTTTCATCTAAATGTCTTATATAATTAAATAAATACTGCTGAGCAATTCCGGCATAAGGTGCCGCATAATCCGGCAAAACTCCGTTAAAATACTTTTCTAAAGCCCTTTTAATCCAAACATCTTTCGGTAATGCATCAATTCTGCCAAAACCAAACAGTAAAGTACAATCTGCAACCTTAACACCGACACCTGTTATCTTCATAAGTTCAAAACGTGCAGTATCGGTATCGGCAGTTTCGATAAGTTTAAGGTCAATTTCATTATTTAAATATTTTTTTGCACCGTCAATTATGTAACGTGCCCTAAATCCCGCACGAACGGGTGCCAAATCAAGAGGGGATAGAACTGCAAGTTTTTCAGCAGTAGGAAAAGAGTAACCGCCCTCAATCTTCTCACCGAAATTCTCACAAAGACGTTCAATTATGCCTTTTATTCTCGGTATATTATTGTTTTGCGAAATAATAAAAGAGCAAAGTGTTTCCCATTTATCTTGACGTAAAATTCTAATACCTTTATTTTGCTCAGCGGCAATTTTAAGTGTTTTATCGGCCGAAATAATATCAATAATTTCACCGTAGTCGCGGTCAAAGTCAAAATAATTATACCATTTTTCATAAAACTCATGAAGCGTAGTATTATAAAAAATAATTTCGCCTTGGTTATGACCTATTTTAAGAAACTTATCTAGTGCAATACCGCACCAACAACCGTCATCACTAGGCGACCACCTAAATGCCTGACCGCAGTCTAAGGTTTCTTTAAGGTCAAAATGTTCAACACCCGAAACAACCGTATTTCCGTTTATAAATTTCACATTAGGTTTATAATTAGCCAACATTTTCACCTGCCTTTTATAATTGTATCATATTTATTTTTAAATATAAAGTCATTTCGACAAAAAACAACATTTTACAATTTGTAAGGTTACATAATAACTCAAATTATGGTGATTTTTGAAAAACACCCTTTTAAAACTGCCACTTTTTCAACTTTTACACATATTTATCCACAGGCATTATGTTAACTTAAAATTACAATACGTATTTTTTGGAAAATTCTCTTGACAAAAAGGAAATTTTAGGTATAGAGAAAAAACTTTTTACCAAAAATATATTCATATATACGGAGGTGCATCATGATTAAAGGAACTAATAAAAGAATTATTGAAGTTACTAACACAGGCAGTGACATTTTTGAAAAAGCACTGTTTTTTGTAAAACCAACAGAGCATTTAGATGAGCAAAAGTTGAATTATGAAGCAAATAGAATCATTAACGCCTATATGACAAATGAAGACGATGATTTTGTTCCGGGTTATTTAAGATACACCGAGAAAAAGAATAGTAAACTTAAGAAGGGGATAGTAATATCTTCTGTGATTACCACTGTCTTAATTGCAATTATAACGGTATGTATTTTAATATACTAAAATGCGTATAGTTGTGTTATATTTATTTTTAAAAAAGTGTTGACATCTAAAAATAATGTGATAAAATGAATATGAAGTTTTAAATATTTAGGAGGATAATTATGAAAAAATTATTTGCACTTCTTATAGCAGTTGTTCTTGTTTGCAGTCTTGTAGTATCTGCCGGTGCCGCTACAGGTATCACCGCTGAAGAAAAGGCTATCATCACCGCTCTTTCTCAAAAAATCGAAATGAAAAGCGGTACTGTAGTTTCACTTCCCGACAAATATATTAATCAGGCTGAGGACTACCTCAGTAAAGCCGAACTTACCACTTACGAAATCAATGATATCCTTAAGTATATTGATAATTCTGCTAAAATAGTCGCTGCATCTGATGCAAAGAGTCTTGGTTTGGCTGAAGTTGCAGTTAAAGAAGCAGTTGTAAAAGAAGCAAAAGAGGCCGCTAAAGTTATCGGTGCTACTCTTTCTGTTACTTCTATACCTGTTACCGGCGGTCAAGGTGAAGTTGTTGCTAATTATGAAGCAGTTCTTATATTCGGTCCTGAGTCTACTGTTCCCGGATATACCGAAGGTACAAGAATTGAACTATCTTCTAAAAATACTGAAATTGAAAAAACAGGTGTTGAAGGCAGCATGACTGCTACTGTTGTAGGCAGTGTTGCTATAATTATTGCAGCCGCTTTCGTAGTTGTTTCATCACGCAAAAAATCTCTCAGCAAATAAAAGTATGAATAATAAAACTTCCCATAAAGGCAGTTTTGTAAAAAGACTAACGGCTTTCTTTGGACTGCCGTTAGTCTTTGTTTTTATTGCCTATCTTGTGATTTTTCTAATTGCCAATCCAATTATTGCACCGATAACATCAATTCTTTCAATGTTTATCGGCGATTCGGTACCTAACTTTTCTTACGGTACACCTGTCGATAATGATATAAATTTTGTTTCTATCGGTGCAGAGCAACAAAAAACACTTCCGTTCGAAAGCATTGATTTACCCAAAGTAGGCGAAGTATATGCTCATATTACAATCCCGGGTACAAGTGTAGATTGTGATGTTTACTACGGTGATAATGCTGCTATTTTAAAACGCGGACCGGGTCAATATGAATGGAGTAAAATGCCGGGGTTTGGCAGTACAACTTTAGTCGGTGCACATGTTAATTCATATTTCAAAGGATTGCAGTATGTAAAAATCGGTGACACCATTCATTACACGACATCATACGGTGCTTACGAATATAAAGTAACCGATATTATGATTGTCAAAACAACTGAGGTTACGGCGGCATATGAATTACGTGCCGATTACAACAATCTTGTACTTTACACCTGTTATCCGTTCCATTCGGTCGCTTTCAGAGCACAGCGTTACTTTGTATGTGCCGAACTTGTTTCAGGACCTCTTATCAACATTTATGTTGACGAAGCGGAGGGTGTACAATGAAAATAATTGACAGAATAGCCGTTATCATATTATCGTTTTTAATTGCTTTATTCGGTTTTATCGGTATAATCAGCGGTATATTAAGCACCACAATATCAAACCCTAAATTTATGATAAATGTGCTTGAAAACAGGCATTATTACGATTCTATCTACAATGAATACTGTGATGATGTTGAAGGTATAGCCATGCCTGCAGGCGTTGCCGAGGGCGTATTTTCCGCGGTAGTTTCCAAGTCTGAGTTTAAAGATACAATTAATAGAATAATCAATGCCGCTTACAGTAAAAACAACACATATTCAGGCAATGTTTTTGATAGAGAAACAACTTATAATAAGTTTTATTCTTCAATGACCGACTATTTTACCAACGTAAAAGGTGTTACTATAACAGAAGAAATGACCGACAGCCTTGACAATGTTGCTAGTTTATGTGCCTCAACCTGCGGTGTGTATGTAACCTTACCGTTTATTGACACAATCGGTAAATACAGCACTGAATTAAATGAATATTTTAGACTCGGCTGCATTATTTCGGCAGTTGCAGTTGCATTTTTGATTTTTATTTTGTTCATCACTGAAAAATGGCGTAATCAATCGCCGTATTTATTAGGTATGGCTTTACTTACCGACGGTTTTATGATTATTCTTGCACCACTTGCTTTACTGATTTCAGGCAAAGTAAAGTATATACAAATAGAGGTTGAATCGCTCTACAGATTTGCAATAGGTTATATCGAACATCTATTATATACACTGCTGACAGTCGGCATAGTTTTAATTATAATCGCCGTTGTTATTGCAGGAATATCTTATTTTTTAAATAAAAAAATTGAAAACTCATAAAAACTATTTAATAATAGTTTTTATGGCGTAGCCGAATATCACTTACAAATAGCGACATTATAAAAAAAGCCTATCACGAAAGTGATAGGCTTTTTTATGGTGCCGGTGGCGGGGGTCGAACCCGCACGGTATCGCTACCAACGGATTTTGAGTCCGCCTCGTCTGCCAATTCCAACACACCGGCGAGCAAATAGTATTATACATTATATCAAAACTAATTTCAAGTATTTTTTTAATCTTTTTAAAATATTCTAAAACTCTTTACATTTCTTGTGTTAAGTGATATTATTTAAAGGTAAAAATCTCTTTTAGGAGGTAATTTTATGTTTGGCTTTTTAAGAGTTTCTGCCGCCGTACCATCGGTTTCGGTCGGTGATACACTGTATAATACCGAAAAAATATGTGAAAAAATCAAGGAAGCGGCAAACAGCGGCTCTTGTGTCGTAGTTTTTCCCGAACTTGCCGTTACGGGTTACACTGCGGGTGATTTATTCTTCCAAACAACTCTTATAAAAGGAGCAGTAGCGGGACTTGAAACCATTATTGAAACCGCTAATTTATATAAAATCGCCGTTATTGTCGGCGTACCTTTAAAAATAAATAACAGCCTATTTAACACCGCATGCATTATTTCAGACGGTCTTATAAAAGGTATTGCTGTAAAAACATATATACCTAACCATGGTGAATTTTGCGAAAAACGTTGGTTTTCATCGGCTGATGATTTAAACTTATCCGAAATTGATATATTAGAACTAGGCATTACAAAATTCGGCTCCTATAAAATTCACATTGGCAATGATTTGATTTTTAATTTAAATAATTCTGTTAAATTCGGCGTTGAAATATGCAAAGATGTTTTAACTGCAATTCCGCCGTCAACATTCATGTCGCTATCGGGTGCTGAGGTGATTTTCAACCCATGTGCCATAAATGAAATTGTCGGTAAACGCAACTACCGCAGTGATGTAGTTAAAAACCAGTCGTTAAAGACTATAAGTGCATATATTTTAGTATCTGCCGGTGCCGAAGAATCAACAACCGACCTTGTATTTTCCGGTCATAGTATTGTTGCCGAAAACGGTGTCGTTTTAGCCGAAAATGAAAAACTTTGCGACAGTGATTATATTTTAACCTTCGATATAGATATCGAAAAGTTGCAAAACGAAAGACTGAAAAATAATTCGTTCACCGATACTGCTACAAAATATGCGGGTCTTTTTGATTGCAGACAAGTTGATATTATATCAAAATTTATTGATACCGACTCTGACGGCTCGCTTTATAAGATATCTAAATTGCCGTTTATACCCAATAATAAACATGACCGCGAAAAAGTTTGTGCCGATATTTTCGAAATGCAGGTTATGGCTTTAAAAAAGCGTATCGGTGTTACTAGCAGTAAATTGGTTATCGGTGTTTCGGGCGGACTTGACTCTACTTTAGCTCTGCTTGTATCAACCGAGGCTATGCGTCGTTTAGGCAGACCTTTGACCGATGTTCACGGCATTACAATGCCTTGTTTCGGAACTTCGGGAAGGACATATTATAACTCGTTAGAACTTATGAAAACGCTTGGTATAACATCACATACAATTGATATTAAAGATTCTTGTACAATGCATTTAAGCGACATTAAACATGATATGTCGGTGCTTGATGCAACCTATGAAAATGCCCAAGCAAGAGAACGAACTCAGGTGCTTATGGACTATGCCGGTGAAATTGGCGGATTCGTTGTCGGTACAGGCGATTTGAGCGAATTGGCACTTGGTTGGTGTACCTATAACGGCGACCAAATGAGTATGTACGGTGTTAATGCAAGTGTACCTAAAACACTAATACGTTGGATTATTGAAACCGTTTTAAATACTGCTGAATTCAAAAACAGCAGTGCCGTATTAACTGATATTCTTGATACACCGATAAGTCCTGAGCTTTTACCGCCAGATACTGAAGGTACTATTGCACAAGTAACCGAAGACATTATAGGACCTTATGCATTACACGACTTCTTTTTGTATCATATTGTACGTTTTGGCTTTGGACCAAGCAAAATATTCAGCCTTGCAAAAACTGCATTTAAGAATGATTTCGGTGCAGGGGAGATACTTAAATGGTTAAAGGTATTTTACCGCCGTTTCTTTACACAACAATTTAAACGCAGTGCTATGCCTGACGGTGTTAAAACAGGTATTATCGGGCTGTCACCACGCGGTGACTGGCATATGCCGAGTGATGCATCAGCAAACCTTTGGCTAATAGAAATAGAAAACTTAAAATAGTTAATTAGTTAATCAATACTGAGCAGACCTTCTAAAAAACACAGAAGGTCTGCATTTATTTTAAATGTTAAGACAGGTAAGTGTAAGTATTCTATATAGTAATAAAAAAAGACAATATTAGTATAAAATAATGACTAACACATAAACAGCAAATACACAAAATATAAATCGAATAACTTAAATTAAAATGACCCAATGTATTACAAAAAAATTTCTATCGGTTGGAAATTCTAAAATTGATGAACTAAACCTAACGAAATAGAAAAGTCGCAGTAAAATTGATTTGA
>JAZNLA010000063.1:0-1859 GCA_045578845.1 Acutalibacteraceae bacterium
GAATATTCGTGCACGCCATATTCAACCGCTGTATCGGGTGCATCCCAAGTATAACCGTCAAATCCCGTCAAATCAATATCCGAAAGCTTTTTGCCTGTGTCGATATTAAGCACTGTCGGGAAGTTGGTTTCGGGTGTTGCCTTGGTAATCTTATAAACAGGGCTCTTGTCGGTACCGTCAACATAATAGTTATAAGCCTTTTCGCCTGCCGCACTGAAGGCTTGAGCATAAAAGCCCTCGTCGGTTACATTTTTGGTGTCACCGTGATATTCAAGCCAAACCCAAACATCGTACGGACCGCTTGTTACCTTGTTCGTAACGGTTGTGCCGATTTTCTTAGCGTTTCCGTCATAAACCAAATCCTCGGGAGATAAGGTTTTCCAATCAAACTCTAATTTAAGCGGATTAACGGTCAATTTGCCGGGGACAAAGGTTATCTCATAGTTTGTTGCGGTGAGACCCTTTGGTGTAATGGTAAACAAGTTATCTCCAATATCATCATACTGTGCATAACTGTACTCAAAACCAAGAGTGCCGTTAAGAACTTCGTGGGTCTCGCTAAGTACAAAGCCGTCATAGATAACACCGTTGTCTGACGGTGCATCGCCATAAGTAATGGTATTATCCTTTGCGGTGACGGTTAAAGCCTTTTTGCCGATTTTAACCTCAAAGCTGCCCTTAACATCGTTAAAATTGGGGCAGGAAGCCACATAGTAAACGGTGTAGGTGTTGGCATTGGTAAAGGCAGGTACAGCCGAACTGTCGCAAGCGTTTTCGGCAATGCCGTATTTATAGCTAACCTCTGCGTCATTGCCGCTCGTGGTGGTTTCAACCGTTGCAGTTTGCGCTCTGCCGTCATAGGTTAATTCACCGTTTTGCTCAACATCTGCGGTAAAGCTTGCCTTGCCGATGTTAAACTTAAAGGTCAAGTTATCGGTAGTGCCGTCCGCCCATTCAAAAGTGTTGGTGTCTTTAAGGGCAACGGTAACATCTTGTTCACCTGCGTTGGTACGCTTGTTGCCGCTGACTGTGTAATATTCGCTTTCTGCAACAGTATATGTCTGCTCACTGCCGTTGTAGGTAAATACCGTGCTGTCAGCCGCAGGCTTTTCAACCTTAAAGCGTTTAACTGTAAGGGTTATAACAGTATCGGTAATTTTATCACCCTTTGATGTGCCGTCAACATAGGTTTCACCGAGTGCATCATACATAACAGTTACCGTATAATCGCCTGCATACCAATCCTTTGTGAAACCTTCAAGGCTTTCACCCTTTAATACAATATAACCGTCAGAATTGATGAAATAATCAAGCATATCGCCGGCATTTCCACCCGGCTCGCAAATATCAATCATATTAACGGTATTGTTGCCCGGTTTAATATTGGTGACAATATCGGTTTTGGTGGTTAAGGTGTATTCATATTCACCGGTTGTAACCTCGGTGTCCTTGAAAAGAACAATACCGTTAGTGCTCAAATAGGTAACATTACCTGCGTTGTCGGTAATTTTTGCATAGATAATGTATTTATTTTCGGGGTTGATATTAAATTCATCATCTTCAGTCCAATCGGTGCTTTGCAAAGCATCTAATTGTTCTTTTGACATTTCTCCATTAGCAAGATAATAAGCAATTTCTTTTACACCGCTTAAATTATCGTCTGCCGTAATAGTCACACTTTGGGTTTCCTTAAAGAACAGACCAAAGGTAATGGTATTAAGAAATGCGTTCCAACGGTTTGTACCGATAGAGATTTCACCGGTAGGTGCAGTGCCGTCAACGATTAGGTTATCGCCGACTCTTACAAGGGTTTGTGTCGAGCCTTCTGCCAAACTGAACTTTTCGGCATTATTATCGTT
>JAZNLA010000064.1:0-32700 GCA_045578845.1 Acutalibacteraceae bacterium
TAGAGTGGGAATAAGTTGCTATGGGTAACGCAATAAAACCTTCGCTTATTCTGTTGACCGGTACTATTAATCCCGATGTTTTTAAGAGGGAAAGTGCTGATATTAAGCGGACAAAGATGAATGTTTATTTAACAGATAGCAACGAGAGGTTAAATCAATATAAAGATGCTATTTCGAAATATATTACCGATAGTGTATTTACGGATATTGTATTTGTTGAAAATTCCGGACATGAGTTTCCTGTATTAGAATTTGAGGTGCTTGCAGGCAAACATGGAAAAAGGTTTGAATTTTTGTCCCGCACACTTACAGAAACAGAAGTACTCACCATGCTCAAAAAAGGGAAATCTTGGGGTGAGGCAGATTTAATAGATTATGCTGTAAAAAACAGTAAACTTATTAAAGAATACCCTGTGATTTATAAATGTACGGGCAGATGCTTTTTGACCAATTCCAAGAAAATAGTAAACAACAGTTTAAAGAGTGCATTTTCAAAACATCGTACAGGTGCACAAGTCTCAACACATTTTTTCAAACTTAATATAAGCGATTATTATAATTATCTGGAAAAGGCTAAAGAACTAATAGGCGATTATAATGACAGCAATATTGAAACGACATGGTATAACATGATTGTTTCAAGCGATATGGAAGTAGATTCATTTAGAAAAATGGCAAGAGTTCACGGTATATGTGCCGGCTCAAACACCGCGTACGACCGCCCGAAATGGAAATATTTTTTATTGGACATGTATTTGTTTTTCGGCGGAAAGACGTTTAATATAAAATAGAATTCTTGCTTTTTATGTTGCATATAAAATAAACAACCTCGGCGAATGTTTAGTTCGCCGAGGGTTTTGTTTTAATATTTAATATCTAAAATCTAAAATCTAACTTCGACTTTACAGGCGGGATTTTGGCTTGTGACCAAATTGCCGTTTATTTTTACACCGTCAACAAAGATTCCTTTGTCGCTTGAACGGGTAAAAGTAACTTCGAATTTTGTGCCGCGGTATATTTTTGTAACGGAGTATTCGTTCCAGTCTTCGGGAACGTGCGGGTCAATTCTTAAACCGTCAAAGTCCGCCTTTACGCCGAGCATTTCGTCAAATCCGCCATGGATAAGCCATGCGGGTGCGGCGGTAAAGTAAGAGAACAGGTTCATGCCCTCACGCGGATGTTCCGGTCCGTAATAAACGTTACCGACCGAGAACGGCTCGCTTGTTCTTCTTGTGTCCGAGTTATCGGGGTGATTAGGCAGGCAACGCATAAATGTATCATACGCTATATCGTATTCACCGCGTTTAATATCGGAAAATACCTTAAACGATGCTGCGTGGTTATAAACCGATGCATTCAAGAACATACCGGGGCGTTGTCTTGCAAGTCTTCCGCAACGGTCACCGTAAAATACATAAGCAGGGTAGTTAACAAGTGCACCGTACGGTGTATCTAAGTATCTTGATACGGCGGTGCTCATTTTCTTTATTTTAGATTTATCGTCGATAATTCCTGAAAAAATACCCCAAGTTTGAGGATTGAGCCAAATTTTACCCTCAAGGTTTTTAGCCGAGCCGATTGCTTCGCCGTCTTCAAAGAAGGCGTAAACAAGCCAATTTCCGTCCCAAGCAACATCGTTGACGATTTGCTTGTATTCGGCAGAGCGTCTGTCCATTTCGTCGGCTTTGTCATTTGCACCTATCCTGCGGTAAATTTCGGACATTTGGTTTTGTGCATGATATGCGGCTATGGTTACCCAAGCAGATGTTGCATCGGCACCGTATTTGTTAATTCCGGTCAGTCCGTCTGCCCAGTCGCCGTCACGCATAAGGATAAGGCCGTTTTTACCTCTGCTGTGGTACATATAATCGAGCGACCTGTAAATGTGCTCCTCTACAGTTCCAATTTCATCGCTCTTGAAGTAGCAGACCTTTTCGTCTAAAATCGAATAATCGCCGGTTTCCTTTATATAAGAGTTGATTGCAATGGGAATCCAAATAGGAGCATCGCAGAAATCGTCAAGGTCATGCCTTTCACCGTATTTATGAACGCCTCTGGGACATCTACCGTCAGCATACATATACTTAAACAGGAATAACAGTTTTTCTTTGATTATGTATGGGTCGACCAACAAATGTCCCCAAGAGTCCTGCATTCCGTCACGGTAGCCGGTAAGACTTAAAGCACGGTCGTATCTATAGGTTAAGTAAAGTTGGTTTTTAAGCCATATATTTAAAAATCTTTCAAGGTTTTTATCGGGAATGTTACAGTAGTTTCTTGCAATTATTTCATCCCAATTTTTTACAATGGCTTTAAGTTCGGTATCGCAAACGTCGGTATTTGTAAATTTTCTTATTTCTTCGATTTCAGCGTCGTTGTTACAGGCTGCTGAAACGATATTCCAATGTATGGTTGCATTTGGACTAACAACATGGTCGGCTTCGATGGTTTCACTGTAATATTCAACCGATGAGTCGTCCATATATGTTTCTACATACGTGTCATAGGTCAAATTGTTTGCCTTGTCGGCTTTGAAAATACTCAGTGCATTCTTTTTGATGTAGGTATCAATTATATCAGACCTTATCTCGGCGTTTTCAAGGTCGTCTTCAATAGGACTTTTTTTGAAAATATCTTGTTTTGCAAAGGTTTTAATCTGTTTTTTTGAGTTGGAATTATTGGTAATTTTTACATTCCAACATTCGCATGTAGCCTTTAGGGGAACAAATATACATACATCAATATGTAAATTTTCAATGTCACCGCTAAATACTACATAACCCGGTCTTACGGTGCAGGTATAGTTTTCTGAGTCGTTAAAGAAATCTATAACTTCTCCGCCGTCGGTTTGGATTAAAATTTTACGTTCGCCGTTCAAGTTACGGGGAAGATAGTTGCCGTTTACTTCGTGGTGTTTTGAAACCACAACGCCGCTCGCGTGGAAGAGGTTGCCTTTACCTATGTTAGTCACCGAAGTACGCACTTTATCATTGCAAAGATACTGAGTCCAACCCCTCGGTGTATCACGTCTTTCGATAACATATGCTCTGCCGTCCTCGGCAAAGTGACCGAAAACCTCATCTCTCTTATAATACGAGTCGATATCAATGTCGTTATGAGAACAGTCAGGTTTATAAACCTTATCTTTTAATGTCAGCATTATAATCCTCCTTGAATTTGCAAAAAATAGCAATTACATCTCAAAAAAATTATACAATAACGGTAATTTATTGTCAAGGCTTAATCGCAGTGTTATAGGACATTCTAATCTTTGTACAAATGCGTTGACAATCAGAATAAAATGTGGTATTATATATGCATATTTTATTACTACAAAGTGCTAAAGTGCTTTGTTATTAAGCGGCACTTATTTGTGCCTTAAAGGAGTTTTTATGACTATTATTGATGTTTTATCTGATAACGCCTTAAAATACCCGAAAGAAACTGCGTTGGTGGAAATCAATCCGCAGTTTGACCCTGAGGGAAGAATAACTTGGCGTGATTACGCACTTATGCAACCCGAACCGGGTCAGCCGTTCCGCCGCGAAATTACTTGGGAAACATTTGAAAAGAAAGCAAATTGTTTTGCTAATCTTTTGCTTACCCGCGGCTGCCGTAAGGGTGACAAGGTTGCAATACTGCTTATGAACTCTATTGAGTGGCTGCCCATATATTTCGGTATACTTCGTGCAGGTGCCATTGCGGTGCCGCTTAACTATCGTTATACATCTGACGAAATAAAATATTGCCTCGATAAGGCAGACTGTTCTATTCTTGTTTTCGGCCCCGAATTTATAGGAAGAGTTGAGCAGATTTGCGACCGACTTCCCGATATTGCACATATGTTTTATGTCGGTGAAGACTGTCCGACATTTGCTGACAATTATGAGGATATGATTAAATATTGCTCATGTGAAAATCCTAACTTTTCCATTACCGAAGACGATAATGCCGCAATATATTTTTCGTCGGGAACAACCGGTTTCCCGAAAGCAATTTTACATTCGCATAAAGCACTTATGCACGCGGCACTTTGCGAGCAGGCTCACCATGAACAAACCCATGAAGATGTTTTTCTTTGCATACCCCCGCTTTACCATACGGGTGCTAAAATGCATTGGTTCGGCTCGTTTTTGGTGGGCGGCAGAGCGGTGCTTTTAAAGGGTACTCAGCCCGAATGGATTATTCGTGCCGTATCGGAAGAAAACTGCTCAATCGTTTGGTTGCTCGTTCCGTGGGCACAGGATTTACTTGATGCTATCGACCGCGGCGAAATAGACCTTAAAAGTTATAAACTTGACCAATGGAGGCTTATGCACATCGGTGCTCAACCCGTTCCGCCGTCGCTTATCCGCCGTTGGCTTTCGGTTTTTTCGCATCATAAGTACGATACCAACTACGGACTTTCCGAGTCCATAGGACCCGGTTGTGTCCACCTCGGCATGGAAAATATACATAAGGTTGGAGCTATCGGTAAAGCAGGTTACGGTTGGGAAGTACAAATTACCGACGAAAACGGCAATCCCGTCGATAAAGGCGATGTCGGCGAACTTTGTGTCAAAGGTCCCGGTGTTATGAAGTGTTATTATAATGACGAAAAATCCACCGCCGAGGTTATGCGTGGCGAGTGGTTGCTGACCGGTGACATGGCGATGGAAGACGAAGATGGTTTTATTTTCCTTGTTGACCGTAAAAAGGATGTTATTATTACAGGCGGTGAAAACCTGTATCCCGTACAGATTGAAAACCATATCCGCCGTCATGACGCGGTTAAAGATGTAGCCGTTATAGGTCTTCCTCATGAACGTCTTGGCGAAATTGCCGCCGCTATTATTGAGATAAAACCCGACTTTACTTTAACAGAAGAAGAGGTCGAGAGTTTCTGTGCCTCGTTGCCCCGATACAAACGCCCCCGCAAAATTATCTTTGCTGAGGTACCAAGAAATCCGACAGGTAAAATTGAAAAACCCAAACTTCGTGAAATATACTGCGGCGAAAGTCTTGTAGCACAGCAGATTAAATGAGGTTTTAAAGAAAGGAAAAAATTATGAAACAACTTATGCTCGGTAATGCTGCTGTGGCAAGAGGTGCTTATGAAGCAGGCGTTAAATTCGTTTCCTCGTACCCCGGCACACCAAGTACCGAAATCACTGAATACATAGCTAAATTTCCCGCAGAAGAGGTATACTGCGAGTGGGCACCTAATGAAAAGGTTGCCGCCGAAGCCGTTATCGGTGCCGCGATTGCAGGCGGCAGGGCTATGAGTTGCTGCAAGCATGTAGGCTTAAATGTTATGGCTGACCCCATTTTTACCGACAGTTATATCGGTG
Organism: Acutalibacteraceae bacterium; assembly: GCA_045578845.1. Taxonomy (GTDB): domain Bacteria; phylum Bacillota; class Clostridia; order Oscillospirales; family Acutalibacteraceae; genus UMGS172. The sequence goes on from JAZNLA010000064.1 coordinate 5,331, forward strand.
TAAACGGCGGTGCGGTCTTCTGTGTTGCCGATGACCCCGGTATGCATTCTTCTCAAAACGAGCAGGATTCACGCCACTATGCAAGGGCATCAAAAATTCCCATGTTAGAGCCTTCTGACTCCAAAGAATGTTTGGAATTTACAAAACTTGCTTTTAGTTTAAGCGAACAGTTTGATACGCCCTTCTTTATCCGCCTTTCAACCCGCGTTTCTCATTCGCAAAGCCTTGTTGAATTAGGCAAAAGAGAAGAATATCCCGTAAAGCCTTACGAAAAAAATATACCCAAAAATGTTATGATGCCCGCCATGGCAAAGGGCAGACATGTCGTGGTTGAAGAACGCACCGAAAAACTTATAAATTGGGCCCAAACCGCAAATATAAATGCCATTGAAGAAAACGGCAGTAAAATCGGTGTAATTACTGCAGGTATTGCTTACGAATACGCCAAAGAGGCTTTGGAAGAAAAGGTAGACTACTTTAAACTCGGTATGGTTTGGCCCTTGCCTAAAGACAAATTAGCCGAATTTGCAGGCAAATATGACAAGGTTTATGTCATAGAAGAACTTGACCCGTTTATTGAAAATGAGTGCAAGGCATTAGGACTTAATGTAGTCGGCAAAGAACTGTTTACTATGCTTGGCGAATACACTCCCGCTATGATTAAAGGTGCCGTTTTAGGCGAAAAGGCGGAAGTTGCCGTTTTTGCAGAGGAAACCATTCCCAACCGTCCTCCCGTACTTTGTCCCGGTTGCCCGCACAGAGGTACATTCTATGTACTTAAAAAACTCGGTCTTACCGTTTCGGGCGATATAGGTTGTTATACTTTAGGTGCCGTAGCACCGCTTGCCTCGGTTGATACTACTATTTGCATGGGTGCATCTATCAGTGCAGCACACGGCATGGCAAAGGTACAAGGCTCAGAGTTTAATAAGAAGTTGGTTTCGGTTATAGGCGACTCGACCTTTATGCATTCGGGTATCACAGGCCTTTCCGACATCGTTTACAATAAAGGTGCCAATACCGTTATTATTCTCGATAACTCAATCACCGGTATGACCGGTCACCAAGAAAACCCCACAACCGGAAAAACCATTCGCGGCGAGGCTACCCGTCAGGTTGACCTTATTGCACTTTGCCGTGCGTTGGGTGTAGAACATGTAACGGTTGCCGACCCGTTTGACCTTAAAACATTTGAGGAAGTGGTTAAGACCGAAACCGAGCGTGACGAAGTATCGGTTATTATTGCCGAGCGTCCTTGTGCGTTGCTCAAATCGGTCAAGTATGACGGACTTTGTGAAATTACCGATGCCTGCAAAAAGTGTAAACTTTGTATGAAACTCGGTTGTCCCGCTATCAGTGTTGACGAAAGCGGCACCGTTAAAATCGACGCAACGCAGTGTAACGGTTGCGGACTTTGTATCGGCGTTTGCCCCTTTGGTGCAATAAAGAAAGTCGATTGAGGAGGATAGAAAATGGCAGATACTAAAAATATTATGATTGTAGGCGTCGGCGGTCAGGGAACACTGCTCGCCAGCCGAATATTAGGTAACGCCGTAATTGATATGGGATACGATGTCAAGGTTTCCGAAGTGCATGGCATGAGTCAACGCGGCGGAAGTGTTGTAACATATGTAAAATTCGGCGAAAAGGTTAATTCCCCTATAATCGACTGCGGTGAGGCTGATATTATCCTCGCTTTTGAACTGCTTGAAGCATACCGTGCTTTGCCCTACTTAAAGCAGGGCGGCAGGCTTATTGTAAATGACCAATGCATAAACCCAATGCCGGTTATCACAGGTGCCGCAAAGTACCCCGAAAACATCGTGGAAAAACTGTCGGCAAAGGTTTCGACAACATCGGTTGATGCATTGGCATTGGCAACTATGGCCGGAAGTATAAAGTCGGTCAATGTTGTGCTCATAGGACTTATGGCAAAAAGCACCGATATTCCGTATGAAGTGTGGAAACAAGCGGTTACAAACACTGTTCCCGCTAAGTTTTTAGACGTAAACCTAAAGGCTTTTGACCTTGGTTACAACTACTAAGAAAAGAGTGATTTTTGTGGAAAACAGTAAAAAAACATATGGCGGACTTATGGTTGCATTTATCATAGTGGTATTTGCTCTTTTTGCCGCTGTGCTCATCATTCCGTTTACGCGTGAAGTTTTTGAAAACCTTTCGGGTAATCACCCGTATATTATGGGTTTTGTAAAGTTTGCTCTGCTCGCTACAGCGGGTGAAATAATTGCCGTAAAAATGTCGAGCGGCAAATGGCAAAAGCCTGCCTATCTTATAGCAAGAATTGTAATTTGGGGACTCATCGGTGTTTGGATTACATATATGATGAAGATGTTTTTTATAGGCTCGGGTGCTTTAATTGAAGCGGGACTTATTCCCGGAAAAAGCCTCGCCGTTGACGGAATTTTAAGAAAACTTATCCGTGCTTTTGCCACAAGTGCAACCATGAATTTAACATTCGGTCCTACCTTTATGGCGGTACATAAATGTTCGGATACATATCTTGCCTTGCGTGCCGAAGGTGAAAAGAAAATTACGGTTGCAAAGGTTATTGATACTGTGGATTGGAAACGTTTTGTAACCTTTACACTCTTTAAAACCGTACCCATTTTCTGGATTCCTGCCCATACTCTCACCTTCCTTTTGCCCAGTCAGTATCAGGTAATGCTTGCCGCACTTTTGTCGGTAGCCTTGGGAATTATACTTAATATAAAGAAAAAACCTGCTTCTAAAATGTCGAAGTAAGTTTTATGTAGAGAGGATTTTGCCGTTATGCCAATAAGAACCCCCGAAATTGAATGTATGCCGCGTGAACAACTTAAAAAATTACAGTCTGAAAGACTGGTTGCTCAGGTTGCACGCATGTACGAAAAGGTTGAATGTTTCAGAAACCGTATGGACGCAAAAGGTCTTAAACCGTCGGATATTCACGGCGTTGAAGACCTGCACCTCATACCGTTTTCATATAAAAGCGATTTGAGAGATTACTACCCGTACGGACTTTTTGCCGAGCCGCTCAGTAATATTGTCCGCGTTCACGCTTCTTCGGGTACCACCGGCAAGAGAATTGTTGTCGGTTATACCGAAAACGACCTTGAAATTTGGGCAGAATGTGTCGCCCGAATGATGAATGCACTCGGAATGGATAACACATCTGTAGCACAGGTTTCATACGGTTACGGATTGTTTACCGGCGGACTCGGTGCCCATGGCGGTGCCGAAAAAATCGGTGCAACCGTAATACCCATGTCGTCGGGCAATACTGCACTTCAAATTCAAACCATGATTGATTTCGGCTCGACCGCACTTTGCTGTACACCGTCATACGCCATGTATCTTGGCGAAGAGGTGCAGAGAATGGGTGTAAAAGACCAACTAAAACTTAAAGTCGGTATTTTCGGTGCCGAGCCTTGGTCGGAAGATATGCGTTTAAAAATAGAGGAAGCACTCGGCATTAAAGCCTATGATATTTACGGACTTTCCGAGATTTTAGGTCCCGGCGTATCGGGCGAATGTGAGTATCAGTGCGGTATGCACGTTTGGGAAGACCATTTTATCCCCGAAATTATCGACCCCGATACAGGCGAAGTTCTGCCCATAGGTGCAACGGGTGAACTTGTTTTCTCAACCATTACTAAGGAAGGTTTCCCGATTTTACGTTACCGTACACGCGACATATGTTCGCTTACCGATGAAAAATGTGCCTGCGGAAGAACACATATCCGCATGAGAAAACCTACCGGCAGAACCGATGATATGCTTATTATCCGCGGTGTTAACGTATTCCCCTCACAGATTGAGGAAGTGCTCTTAAAGGTCAGCGGTGACAGTTTGACACCTAACTATCAAATTGTGCTCGACCGCGTTAATAACACCGATACATTTGATGTAAATGTTGAAATGAGCGAGTCGTTCTTTTCTGACGATATTAAGTCTATCGAAAGACTGGAACGCACCATTACCGAACAACTCCGTTCAATGCTCGGCATTTCGGCAAAGGTACACCTTGTTAATCCTAAGTCCATTGTCCGTTCAGAGGGCAAGGCAAAGCGTGTAATTGATAACCGCAAAGGCAAAATTTAAACCTCGAAAGGAAGGTATATATATGTTTACCGTTCGTCAACTTTCTGTTTTTTTGGAAAATAAACCCGGCAGACTTTGTGCCGCCACCGATGTACTTGCAAAGGAAGGCATAAATATCAATGCCTTAACCCTTGCAGATACTACAGAGTTTGGAATTTTGCGTCTTATTGTCGATGACCCCGACCGTGCCGCCGAGATTTTACGCGGTACAGGTGTTGTTGTGCGAATTACAAAGGTTTTGGCAATAGCCATGAACGATGCCCCCGGCGGTGCAGGTGATATTCTTCACGTGCTGTCGGGCAGCGGACAGAATATAGAATATATGTATGTTTGTGTAGGTTATGTAAGCGGTAAACCCATTATGGTTGTTCGCACCGATGATATTGAATCTTCTTCTAAGGTTTTACATGAAGCGGGTTACAAGGATGTTGAGCCTGCCGATATTTACAGAGCATAGGTGACAAAATGGAATATACAATCTCTAACCGAATGAGCACAATGAAAGGCTCTGCTATACGTGAAATTTTCAAATATGCCGCCGACCCCGAGGTTATATCGCTTGCGGGCGGCAACCCCAACCCCGAACTCTTCCCCGCAGATGCTTTAGCCGATATTTCGGCAAAGGTTTTAAAGGAAACACCCGTTACCGCATTGCAGTACGGCATTACCGAGGGTTATGCACCGCTTAGAGAGGCTGTAAAGAGCCGCATTGCCCGTATTGAGGGTATAAGCACCGAAAATGACGACCTTATTGTGGTTTCGGGCGGTCAGCAGGGAATAGAACTAGTTACGAAATGCCTTGTTAATGAGGGCGATGTTGTAATAGTGGAAGAGCCGAGTTTTATCGGTGCTACCAACGCTTTCCGTTCTTACGGTGCTAAACTTGTAGGCGTTCCGGTTGATAATGACGGCATGAATTTAGAGGCACTCGAAAAGGCGATAGACGACAATAAAAATATCAGATTTATCTATACAATTCCTACATTTCAAAACCCCATGGGTGTTACCATGAGCGTGGAAAAACGGCAAAAACTGTATGAAATTGCTAAACGCAACGGCATTTTGATTTTAGAGGATAACCCGTATGGCGAACTGACCTTCGACGGCGTTAAAACGCCAACCATTAAGTCAATGGATAAAGAAGGAATTGTCATGTACAGCGGGTCTTTCTCTAAGATTTTGGCACCGGGACTAAGGCTCGGATTTATGTGTGCACCCAAAGAAATCATTGCAAAGGTTGTAGTTGCCAAGCAGATTTCCGATGTTCATACCCCCATGCTCCCGCAACTTCTTGCCACCGAGTATATGAAACAGTATGATATTGATGCGTTAATAGTTAAAATGCGTGAAAACTACGCACATAAATGCTCGGTAATGTTAAGTGCCATGGACAAGTATTTCCCGAAAGATATTACATACACACGTCCCGGCGGCGGACTTTTTATATGGTGCGATTTAGGTCACGGACTTGACACCTTAGCCCTTTCCAAAAAGGCGGTTGATAAAAAGGTTGTGTATGTTCCCGGCAATACATTCATGGTTGATATGGATAAAAAATGTTCGTCATTAAGACTTAATTACTCTACCATGTCAGACGAAAAAATCACAGAAGGCATAAAACGTTTAGGCTCGGTCTTCAGCGAAGCAGTAAAATAAGGCTTTAAAACCACCCGAAAAAAGTTGTTTTTTCGGGTGGTTTTTTTTGATATTCAACGTATATCAAAATTCATAATATGGCATCAATTTGCTTGACTTATACAAAATATTATAATACAATAAACTTAATATAAAGTGAAAGGTGTGGATTAGAATGATAAAACACATTATCTTTTTAAAATCTACAATACGCAGAGCATTGATTTTAGTCGGAACTGTTTTTTTCTTATTATCAGTGTGTGGTTGCAGCGGTAATGAGGCAGTCAACTCAAGTTCAAATGATGCACAATCTCAAGGGTCCATTGTAGATACTTCAGGCAATACTTTGTCAAGCAGCGGGCAGGATTCTTCTAATGATGCGACATCTTCTGCCATGGGTTGGAATTATGATGACAACGAAGATGTAAACAATCGTTATCCGATAACATTTGAAGCCGTTACCTTAAACCTTTATGACACAAATGAAATGTCCTACGGTATTACTTGGAATACCTTAGGAAAGGCAAAGGAGCAGGTCGTTCAGGTTTGCGAGGGCAGCACGTTTAATGCTGATAATTGCACCGATTTTCGATTATGCGGATTACGGAATTATACACGAATTTTAATTAAATATATAATACATTGAAAGGATTTGATAATATGTCAAAACTGACAGCAGAACAGATAATGAAGGTCAAAGGCATGGGATTTCTTCGCAACCGAGGAACCGATTTATTCTCAGGCAGAATGGTCGGAAACGGTACCGTGTTCACCGATAAAAATTTTAAAGATATGGCTTATATTGCAGAAAATTTCGGTAACGGCAAACTTATTCCCACCAGCCGTCAGTCGGTAGAAATTGTCGGAATACCTTTTGAAAAAATTGATGAGGCAGTAGAATATGCTGAGGCATGCGGACTTTATTTCGGCGGCACGGGCAATAAAGTACGCCCTGTTACCGCTTGTAAAGGTACCACCTGTGTGTACGGAAATTACGATACTCAAAGTTTAGCACAAAAAATACATAACGAATTTTATAAAGGTTGGAGCAATGTAAAATTGCCGCACAAGTTTAAAATTGCTGTCGGCGGATGCCCTAACAGCTGCATAAAACCCAGTTTGAATGATTTTGGCGTTGAGGGCAAAAAGGTTCCTTTATATGATAAGTCTTTGTGCCGCGGCTGTAAGGAATGTGCCGTAGAAAAGGCGTGTTCCATGAAAGCCGCTACCATTGAAAACGGGGCACTGAATATAGATAAAGATGTATGTATTAACTGCGGCGTTTGTACGGGTAAATGCCCGTTTTCGGCCGTTGCCAAGGAAACTAAACCCATGTATCAAATTTACATTGGCGGAACTTGGGGTAAACATACCCGTATGGGAACGCCGTTGTCAAGATTAGTAAACGAAGACGAAGTGTTGCCGATTTTGGAAAAAACACTTCTTTGGTTTAAGAAAAATGCTTTTGCTAAGGAAAGACTCGGCATTTGCATTGACCGACTTGGTATTGAAAGGGCAGAGAGGGATATTTTATCTAACGAATTGTCAGATAAAAAACAAGAAATTCTTGAATCGGAAATTTTAGAGAAATAATATGAAGCGGGCATTATCGTTTTTAATTTCTTTTTGCGTTTTGATAACGCTGTCGGCGTGCGGTACACATGAAAATTTAAATGACGGGACAAAAATCACCGATGTGTTTTCGAACACATCGGTTTTAGATAAAAATTCAAGGGTAATTTCGCTTTATGCTTCTTTTGCGGAGTGTTGGCTTTTGTCGGGCGGTATGCTTGTCGGCGTTACCGAAGATGCTGTAACAGAACATAATCTCAGTGTCGGCGATGCCGAAACTGTCGGTACGGTAAAGCATGTAAACCTTGAAAAGGTGGTTGCTTTAAACCCCGATTATGTTATCCTTTCTGCTGACCTTACGGCTCATTTATCACTAAAGCAAAGCCTTGACAGTATGGGTATAGCATACGGTTTTTTTAAGGTTGACGATTTTTCTCAATATAAATCACTTATGTGGCAGTTTTGCAGTATAAACAACCGTAATGATTTATTTGAGAAAAATGTTACCGATGTTGAAATCGAGATTGAAAATATTAAGTCAAAAATCCCCAAAACCGATAAAAATGTTCTTTTAATTCGTGCTTTTTCGACGGGCATGAAGGCAAAAAATGATGAAACCACCGCCGGACAGATTTTAAGCGAATTCGGTCTTAAAAATATTGCCGATGAGTATGGCAGTTTGCTTGAAGACTTAAGTTTGGAAGAAATCGTCAAGACCGACCCCGACTATATTTTTGCCACCGCTATGGGCAACGAAGAGGGGGCAATGAAGTATTTAGAGAATAATGTTTCAGGTCATTCCGTTTGGAGTACGCTAACGGCGGTAAAAAACAAAAATTATTATTTACTGCCTAAAGAACTGTTCCATTTTAAACCCAATAACCGTTGGAGTGAAAGTTATGAATACCTTGCAAAAATCATATGGCCCGACATCTTCGGGGAGTAAAAGCAGAATATGGATTTTTGTCATTCTTTTAGTTGTGCTTTTTATCGCGGCGGTTATGTCGCTTATATTCGGCGGAACAAAACTCGATGTAGGCAAGGCGTTATCCTCTTCATTTGATAATGACTTTGCCAATGCCGATTTTAGGATTTTATTTTATTTAAGACTTCCGAGATTACTTGCCGCTCTTTTATCGGGAGCGGCTTTGGCGGTTTCGGGGGTACTCATACAAGCGGTGCTTAGTAACCCTATGGCAGCACCTAATGTTATAGGTGTTAATTCGGGAGCGGGACTTTCGGCGACTGTGACAATAGCACTGTTTCCGAGTGCTGTGAATTTATTGCCGCTTACTTCGTTTTTCGGTGCACTTTCCGCCTGTCTTTTGATATTTGCAATATCTCAAAAAACCAATGCGTCAAAGACTACCGTAACCCTTGTTGGTATTGCCGTAGCAAGCGTTTTAAATGCAGGTATTAACACCGTAAAAGTAATTAAACCCGACAGTGTGTACGATACCGATTTGTTTATGATTGGCGGTTTTTCGGGTGTAACTTATGAAAAAATAATACCTGCAGGAATAGTTATTCTTGCAGGGTTGTTTATTGCGTGGCTTTTTTCACGCGATATAGATATTTTATCGTTAGGGGAAACTACCGCACAGAGTTTGGGACTCAATATTAAAGTTTTAAGATTTATATTGCTTATAGTCGCAAGTATGCTTGCCGGTGCGGCGGTCAGTTTTGCCGGACTTCTTGGATTTGTAGGACTTCTTGTTCCGCATATTATGAGGAAATTCGTAGGTAATAAGCATAAAAGTTTAATTCCTGCAAGTGTTCTTGCGGGGAGCATATTGGTCACTGTTTGCGACCTGTTTTCAAGGATAGTGTTTGCACCCTTCGAAATCCCCGTAGGAATTGTTCTTTCCTTAATCGGCGGTGTTTTCTTTATATGTCTTGTGTTGTTTGAAAGACGGGGTGTGAAGTATGATTGAGATAAAAAATTTGTACTTCTCGTACGGAAAAGCAGAAACATTAAGTGATATTTCAATAAAACTTGAAAAAGGAAAATTTTATGCAGTTGTGGGACCGAATGGCAGCGGAAAAACCACTTTAATAAATATTTTATCAAGACTTAAAACGCCTAAACGCGGTGAACTGTTGCTTGACGGCAAACCGTATAAAAGTTTCAAAAGAAAGTCGTTCGCCAAAAAGGCGGCACTTTTGCCTCAGAGCAGAAATGTGCCTAATATACTCGCATATGATTTGGTATCTTGCGGTCGGTTTCCGCACCTTGGTGTTTCGAGAAAACTGTCGAATGATGATAAAAAAATTGTTTTATCGGCTTTAGATACTACTGATACTTTGAAATTCGCAGAAAAAAATGTAAAAAATTTGTCGGGCGGAGAAAGACAAAGGGTGTATATCGCTATGCTTTTGGCACAAAATTCACCGTATATGCTGCTTGACGAACCGACAACTCATTTAGATATATCAGCAAAACTTGATATTATGAATTTGCTTTGTAAAATAAAACAAAACGGGAAATGCGTTGTTGCGGTGCTTCATGATTTAGACCTTGCACTTAAATTTGCCGATGAGGTTATACTTATGTCAAACGGCAAAATTGTAAGCAAAAAAACGCCAAAAGAAACGGTTGAAAGAGAAAAATTACAAGAGGTATTCGGTGTAAAATGCGAAAGCGTCACCGTAAAAACGGCAACGGAATATGTTTTCAAACACCTTGAAACTTCGAGCGATATAAATTAAATAACATATACTTGTTGACATATCATCAAGTGTGTGATATTATAAGACTTGTTGAAAATACAACAAGTCTTATTTTGAAAGGTAAAAAAATATGACAGACAGATATGAGCATTTTACCTATGCCAATAACGAAATTAACAAGTTTTTACGCAAAATAGCAGGCGATGAAATGAAAAAACACGGGCTGAAATCTCCCCATGCGATTTATTTTACTGTACTTGGCAAAACAGCTGACAAAGGGCTTACTGCAACCCAAATTTGCGAATTATCGGGCAGAGATAAGGCCGATGTGTCCAGAATGTTGGCACTTATGGAAGAAAGAGAACTTGTAGTGAAAAAAGGTGTTCATCAAAACTTGTACAACGGCGTATTTGTGCTGACCGAAAAGGGATTGCAAATTGCGGACAGTGTGCAACAAAAGGTGGCAAAAGCGGTTGAAATCGCAGGTAAAGATTTGACCGAAGAAACAAGACTGAGTTTTTATAATTCATTAGATTCTATTGTGGAAAACCTAAGAGAACTCAGCATGAAAGGAATACCTGACTGATGGAAAAGATAAGAATAATAACCGACTCGGCTGCGGATATACCGCAGGATAACATTTACGGCATCACCGTATTGCCCATGTCAATTCGCTTTGGAGATACCGAATACAAAGACGGAATTGACCTTACGCCGCAAGAATTTTACGAAAAACTGGTTGAAAGCGACCAACTTCCCACCACAAGCCTTATTTCACCCGCAACATTTGAAGAAGCGTATAAAACGGCAATCGACAACGGTGAAAAAGTTGTTGTAATAACCGTTTCAAGCAATCTGTCGGGAACATATCAAAGTGCTGTGCTTGCGGCGTCGGAATATCCCGATGATGTATATGTAGTGGACAGTAAAAATGTTGCCGTAGGTGAGCATATAGTCGTTATGTTGGCGGCAAGGCTTTTAAACCAAGGTTTTACTGCAAAGGAAATTGCCGAAAAACTTCAAAATGAAAAAGATAATATACACGTGTTGGCCGTTCTTAATACATTGGAGTATCTTAAAAAAGGCGGCAGAATTTCGAGTACTGTCGCGTTTGTGGGCGGTGCATTGAATTTAAAACCGGTTGTTGCCGTAGTAGACGGTAAGGTCGAAATGATAGGCAAAGCAAGAGGTTCAAAAAACGGAAACAATTATCTTGTTAAAGAAATCGAAAATACTTCGGGTGTAGATTTTACAAAGCCCTTATGTTTAGGATATGCTGGGCTTGATGATGCCCTTCTTCAAAAGTATATTGAGGACAGCAGCAGATTGTGGGAAGGTCATAAAGAAAGCATGGAAGTAACACTTATCGGTGCGGCAATAGGAACACATTGCGGTCCTGGTACAATAGCGGTTGCATTTTTTGCAAAATGATATTAAAATAAAAATATAATCTAAGAGTAGGAGTGACATTTATGAACCAAGTAAATGAAAAGTACGAATCGCTTTTTACCCCTTGGAAAATAGGCAATGTTGAAATTAAAAATCGTATTGTTATGTGTCCTATGGGCGGCACATCGCTTTTCGGTTGGTTTGAACTCGGCGGGTGCCATTTTGACAAGGAAGCGGCAAAGTTATTTTTAGAGAGAGCCAACAATAACGTAGGACTTATAATACCCGGTATAGCACCGTTGCGTGATACTTTTTGGGGCAAATGGCTTTGGCAAAATCCGAAAATGTTTGATGAACTCAAAGAGTTTATGGACGAAATACATAAGACAGGTGCCAAACTGTTTATACAACTTACTGCAGGCATGGGACGTTCTTGGGCCATCACCGAACTTGTAGCACCGTTGCATAAAAACAAGGTTACACGTGCTTTGGTAAAGCCGATTATTGATACTTCTCACGAACTTGCAAGCCCCAGCGAACAACCGTCGCGTTGGGCACATGATATTATTTGTCCCGAAATCACGGTAGAACAAATTCACGAAATAATCGAAGCCTTTGCCAAAACGGCAAAATTGTGCCGCGACGCAGGTGTTGACGGCGTGGAAGTTCACGCCGTACATGAAGGATATTTGCTTGACCAGTTTGCAATAGAATTTTTCAATAAGCGTACAGATGATTACGGCGGCAGTTTTGAAAACCGTTACCGCTTTGCTACCGAGGTTGTTCATGCTATTAAAAGGGAATGCGGTGAGGATTATCCCGTATCACTTCGTTACTCGGTAGAGTCAAAAATGAAGGGCTTTTGCGAAGGTGCCATGCCCGGTGAGGATTACACCGAGGTGGGACGTGCAATGAAAGAATCGGAGAAAGCGGCTAAATATTTGCAGGACGCAGGCTATGATATGCTTAATGCCGATAACGGTACATATGATTCTTGGTATTGGGCACATCCGCCTATGTATATGCCTGAAAACTGCAATTTAAGTGATGTGGCACATATCAAAAAGTTTGTTGATATTCCCGTTGTCTGTGCTGGCAGAATGTCACCCGAAGTCGGTGCTAAAGCAGTTAAAGACGGACAGATTGATGCCGTAGGTATTGCACGTCAATTCCTTATCGACCCCGAATGGGTAACCAAACTTATAGAAGACCGTTTAGAGGATATTAAACCTTGTATTTGTTGTCATAGCGGTTGTTTCAATTTTTCTTCTTCAAAGGGACATGCAAATACACAAGACCTCACCGATACAATGGGACTTTCCCGCTGTGCACTTAATCCTCAAACCATGCAGTCTAAGAAATATTATGTAGAGCCTGCTAAACGCAAAAAGAAGGTTGCCGTTATAGGCGGCGGTATAGGCGGAATGGAAGCGGCTGTTTTGCTCGCTAAAAGAGGGCATACTGTAACCCTTTACGAAAAGACCGATAGACTCGGCGGTGTGTTTATTGCCGCTGCAGCACCGTCTTTTAAGGAAAAAGACCGCGATTTAATTGCTTGGTATATCCGTGAACTCAAAAAATATCCCATTACCGTAAATATGAACACCGAAATTACTGATATTAAGTCGTTAGATGCCGATGAAATAATTATCGCTACCGGTGCTGTTGCCAAAAAAGTGCCGGTCAAGGGTGCCGAAAAGGCGGTCGAGGCGGTTGAGTTCTTACTTGGAGAAAAGCAGGTAGGTGAAAATGTAGCCGTTATAGGCGGTGGTCTTACAGGCTGTGAAATTGCATATGAACTTTATTTAAACGGTAAAAAACCTGTAATTATCGAAATGCAGGATGACCTTGTTACAACCAAGGGCGTGTGTCTTGCAAATACAAGTTATCTTCGTGATTTCTTTAAGACCAATAAGGTGCCTACTTACCTTGAAACTTCACTCTGCGAAATCGGTGACGGTAATATCACGGTTAAGGACAAAGATGGCAAGATGTTTGAAATCAAAACCGAGTCGGTCATTATGTCGGTCGGTTATAACCCCGCACCGATTACCAAAAAAGGCCGTAATGTTCATGTTATCGGCGATGCAAATAAGGTCGGTAATCTTCGCTCGGTTATTTGGGGTGCTTGGGACACCTGTATGAAAATTTAAAGGAGGAAAAAGTTATGATACTGACAAAAGAACAACAAGCAATACTTGACGGAGAAAAAGGTGAAACACTCTCGAAGGTTATGAAAACGCTTGTGATGTACGGCGATGCTTTTGAGGCAGAAAAATTAGTGCCCATTACCTCTAAGTACAATCATCTTGTAACTTCTTTTGGACTCAAAGTCATGGCACCTGTTTATGATTTAATGCAACAGTTACTTGATGCAGGTGTTATGTCAGAGCAGAAATTTTCGGTTGACCCAAGACCTATTGACAAAAATGTCCCTGCCAATCCTTTGCAAAACTTGGTTTTCAATAAGTTTATGTACACAAAGCAGGATTTTTACGAAAAGCAGTTGCAAGAGTTGGGACTAATGGATAAAGACGCATTTACCTGCACCTGCTATATGGACGAAATGGGCAATAAGCCTCAAAAGGGTGAAGTGCTTTCGTGGGCTGAGTCGAGTGCGGTGGTCTACGCAAACTCTGTTTTAGGTGCCCGTTGCAACCGCAACTCAGGTATTATTGATATTATGGGTTCGATTGTGGGATATGTTCCTTATTTCGGTCTTTTGACTGACCAAGGCAGAAAGGCTACTTGGGTTGTAAAAATTGAAACCACTAAAAAACCCGAAGCACAACTTTTAGGCTCCGCTATCGGCATGAAGGTTATGGAAGATGTACCCTTTATAGTCGGACTTGATAAATGGCTGGGCACCGAACTTAATGACGAAACCTGCACCTATCTTAAAGATTTCGGTGCGGCTACTGCATCAAACGGTGCGGTCGGTCTTTATCATATTGAAAATCTCACACCCGAAGCGGTAGAAAGCGGCAGAGAACTTATAACTGAAGACTTTAAGGAATATATAATTGACGACAAGGAACTTGAAAGGGTTAAAGCAAACTATCCCGTAATGTGGAAAAACCCCGACGCAAAGCCCAAACTTTGCTTTATGGGTTGCCCGCATATGAGTTTAGAACAACTCAAGTCTTGGACCGAAAAAATAGAGGCTTCGCTTAAAGAAAACGGCAATAAAAAGGTGCTTATACCGACAGTTTTCACCGCCGCCCCTAAAGTCCTTGAAGCGTTCAATCAAACTGAATACGCTGCAAGACTCAAGGCTACAGGCGTTATTACTTCATATATCTGCCCGCTTATGTATATGAATAATCCGCTTTGTAAAAAAATGCCGGTCATTACTTCTTCAAATAAACTTCGTACATATACAAGTGCAAGATATTATACCGATGACGAGATTTTAACTGCAATCACAAAGGGAGGTAAAGCATAATGAAAAGATTCGAAGGAAGAATAGTAACTCCCGGAACCGTAACCGCCGAGGCCGTTGTTACAACGCAAGGCTTTAATACGTTGGCATCGTTTCAAATGGCATTGCAGTTTGGGGATAAAGAGGTTAAATGCGGTGACCAAAACAATAAAGAACTTCACGGTAAACCTCTTATAGGCAAGGCACTTTGCCTGCCTCAAACAATAGGCTCAACCACAGGTGGACTTGTGCTTTACTGTGCTTGTGCCATGGAGAAAAATCCTGCATGTATGCTGTTTTCCAACCATATCGACTCGCTTGCTGCTGCAGGTGCAATCCTCGCTGACGTGTGGGTTGACGGTGTCAGTATGCCGGTTATAGACTCATTGGGCGATGAATTTATCAACTATGTTAAAGACGGTATGAAGATTACTGTTTTAGAAAACGGTGTTGTTGAGGTAGAATAATCGCAGTATATTTGATTTGCCGTCTAATTATATTTTTAGACGGCAAATTTTAAGAGGAGAACAAAATGGGAAATAAAATCAAGGTTATACTATTTGACCTAGACGGCACACTTTTGCCTATGGACCAAGACTTATTTATAAAGGCGTATTTTAAAGGACTTGCCAAAAAGGCGGCACCATATGGGTATGAGCCTAAAGACCTTGTAAATACAATTTGGACAGGTATTGCCGCAATGGCAAAAAACGACGGCACAAAGCCAAATGATAAAGTGTTTTGGGATACATTTTCACAAAAATACGGCAAGGACTCTTTAAAAGACAAGGCAGTATTTGACGATTTTTATTTAAACGAATTTGAGGATATAAAGGAAATTTGCGGGTTTAATCCGAATGCCAAGGCTACCGTTGACAAGGTCAAGTCAATGGGGTATAGAGTTGTGTTGGCGACTAATCCCGTATTCCCCGAAGTCGCAGTAAGAGCACGCCTTCGTTGGGCGGGACTTGATGCAGACGATTTTGAAATCTGCACGACCTATGAAAACAGCGTTTCCTGTAAGCCGAATTTTGATTATTATAGGCATTTGATAGATAAATTAAATGTCACACCCGAAGAATGTTTAATGGTCGGCAACGATGTTGAAGAAGATATGGTTGTTGAAACTATCGGCATAAAGGTGTTTTTGTTGACCGATTATATTATAAATAAAAACAACAAAGACATTTCGGGGTATCCAAACGGCAATTTTGAGGATTTGTTTAATTACATACGAAAATTTTAATGAGATCCTGCACTCATTTCGACCAATTTCAGGTCGAAAGTGAGGTGGAATCTACTTCGAAAAAACCAGCATTACATATTCAATAACTGCCACAAAAAAGTCGTATGAGTTTATGACTCATACGACTTTTTGCTATGATATTTAACTTGCTTCAAATTCGCCTGATTTTGTTCCCACTGTAATTGTATAGGTTTCGCCGGACTTAATATCGGGTGAACTTATAATAACAATCGCATATTCGAGTTCAGGCTCGTGAGAAATTATTGTATTTCCTTTTTTATCCTTAACAACTATCTTTGTGCCTGCACTTTGACTGCTTGAAAATGCAATAACGCCTTGACCGTTGCCGTCAATCGACTGTGCCATCATTGATGAGCCGGTGCCTATAAATGTTCCGCCTGAAATAGTGCCCGTCTTATCATAATCAAGAACGGTTGTATCGCCCGAGGTAGGACCTGTAGTTGTGGTATGGCCGCCTGTTATCTCAAGCGTTCCGTTAGCATCCATAGCATCGCCCGAGGAACGAATATAAAGAGTGCCGCCCGAAATTACAATACTTCCGTTTGAATTGCCACCGCCGTGACCGCCAAAGCCGCCACCGCCGAACAGATTATCTCTGCCGCCCGAACCGCTATTATCAGTACCGCCTGCTGCATTGATTCCGTCGTCGGTTGCCTTTAATTTAATATTTCCTCCCGACACCTCAACATTTAAGGCTTCAAGGCCTTCATAGCTTTCGGTAATAGTTATTTTGCCGTCCGATACGGTAAGGCTTTCTTCGGCGTGAATAGCATCATCGCCCGATGCGATATTAAATGTTCCGCCTTTAATAGATACGGATATATTGGAATGAATTGCATCATCGGCAGAATCAACGGTAATATTTCCGCCTTCAATTAAAAGACTGTTTTCGGCTTTAAGTCCCTTCATACTTGAACTGCTGTCATCTGAGGTACTTGTTGCGGTAGGAGTTACGGATAAACCGCCCGAATTTTTGCTTTGCTGACGCATACCACCGCCGTAGCCACCCGGTCTGCCTCCACCACCGAAGCCGCCGCCAAAGCCACCCCAATCACCGGAGGACTCTTTAGTGCCGTTTTCCCAGCCGCCACCTGCAAGAATATCTATCGTGCCACTTTTAACTTGCAGATAGTTTCCTGCACTTATGCCGTCACCCTCACTTTCTAGTTTTAGGGTGCCGCTTTCAATATAAACATAGCCTTTGGTGTTATCGTCATTGTTTTCGCTGTGGATACCGTCTTTACCGGCATCAGCGGTAATGGTGGCATTTTTTACCCTTACGCTGTCATTAGCCTCTATAGCGTGTTCAGATGAGGCGATATTATATGAGCCACTTGTAAATTTAATATCATCCTTACCTACGATACCGTGTCCGGCAGAAGAATTTACATCAAGACTGCCGCTGCCATTAAAGGTTACATCCTGCTTTGAAAAGATTGCGGCATCAATATTACTGTCGTCTATTGCCTTAAATTCTCCGCCGTTTTCTAAAATATTTTCGCCCAGGAGGGTTACAAACACTTTATCAGCCTCTTTTATATAAAGGGCCGCCGAGGTTTTACTGAGTATTCTGACGCTCTTAAACACAAGCTGTAATTTTGCCGTATCGGGTGCATCGACAATTATCATACCGTCTGAAAGCGAACCCGAAATAATATGTGTAGCATCCTTTGTAATTGTAACGGTTGAGCCGGATATTTTAACCGAATTATCGCTAGCAACGGCACTACTGCCACTCAGTTCAATTTTTACTGCTTTGCTTTCGTCATAATCGGTTTTGGAATCCCTATCGGTGAATTGGTCAGTATCGGTTGCAGAAAAATCAACCTCATCTTGCGGCTTACTGCTCACTGAATCATCAGAGCTGTCGGTAATTTCAGTTAAGGAATTATTATTGTTATCATTATCTTTATTATCGGATTTGCCACAGCCTGCAAGCAAAGATAATACTAACAATAAGCATAGTAGTATCGCATATATTTTCCTCATAAAACAACCTCCAAATTAAAGCTCGGTTACGGTGGTTTCCTGTTTGGAAACGGTGATCTCCAAATTGCCGTTGCGGCAACGGATTTTATCTAACATTTCCTTTTCTTTTTTTGAGTCCTTTAATGCAACATTGTATGTGAGTTTAAAAAGACTGCCCATATTGGTGGTTTTAACTCTGCTCAAATCAAACTGCAATGTATATTCTTCGAATATATCATCAAAAATTTCGGTATAATCAAGGTCTTCGGGAACGGTTACGGTCAGCGTTTTAAATGTTGCAGCATTTTTCTTTGCACCGAAATCAATTCTGTTATAAAGAACAAACATAATACACATAACCACAGTAAAGAGAACGGCAAAACCGAGATAACCCATACCGCAAATAAGACCTGCACCCATTGCCAAAAACAAAGTGCAGATTTCTTTCGCAGTTCCCGGTACCGAACGGAAACGCACCAAACTAAATGCACCGGCGACAGCAACACCTGTGCCGACATTGCCGTTTACAAGCATAATTACAATGCAAACAACCGCCGGCAGCAAAGCCAATGTAACAACAAAGCTCTTTGTATAGCGGGTGCGATACATATAGGCAAATGCCATTATAAGACCCAAAATAAGGGAAAATCCAAGACATAACAAAAAGTCGGTTATGCTGATAACGGCGGTAAGCTCCGCATCAAATAATCCTTTAAACAAATCCTCAAACATTTTAAATGACCTCCGTAGTATGTGTTGTAAATAAATTGTGTAATTTAGGGAAAATCAAAGTTCGATAGGCTGTGCCGTATTTTGAAAAAGGTGTTTTATATATCCTTTCTCTTGATAACACCTCGGTCATCCATAGAGGAATACCACCCGAGCATTTAATTTCCATCATCATTTTACCTTCAGGTAAAATTGGTATGCCGTAAACTTCACTCGTTAAGTCTAAATCATCTTGCCGCACTAAAATATTTTCATCAAAGGTAACTCTGAAATCTGACAGCTCACGAGTGTAATATGCTTCTCTTTCATATGACAGAAAAACCGTAGGGTGAAGTGTTTCGTAATGGTCGATAAAATAGTCAATCTCATTGCATATTTGATTGTGCTTATGGCAATGATTTTTTCTTGCAATCCAATCCATCGCCTCTTGGCAGCCACAAGATACTCGCCGCTTATACACAACTGATTTATACTTCTTTTTCAGTTCAACAAAAACCTTACTGTCTTCGGTTGCCGGTCCGTAACTTCGAACTCTGAGTTTTTCTTTGTAGGTTGGTTTCTCAATAGAACGCCTAATTAAAAGATATGTGTCAGTGTCATAATAAATATTTCGTATGGTTGTGACTCCGTATTTATCTAACTTCATATATGGCTCTATTGCTTTAAGCACGGCTTGTTTTTGTTCCAATGTAATTAGATATTTATATTCGTACCGCTTGAACACGGTTTGTGATGCCATAAACCAAGCCTCCTTTTTGTTTTCCGCCCATTATTTTATAATGCGAACCTTAAATGGAGTAAAAATTATATAATTATATTTTAAAATAAATTCAAAATTTTTTAAGTTTTTTTAGTTGGTTTAAGGTTGGGA
Organism: Acutalibacteraceae bacterium; assembly: GCA_045578845.1. Taxonomy (GTDB): domain Bacteria; phylum Bacillota; class Clostridia; order Oscillospirales; family Acutalibacteraceae; genus UMGS172. The sequence goes on from JAZNLA010000064.1 coordinate 24,954, forward strand.
ATATAAAATGGTATTAGAAAAATATTTTAATGATTTTTTCACATATTTATGTTAAAATGAATTTAAGCACAACCGACAAGTAGTAACCCGACTAAAATGGCATAATTTAGGCACTTTTCGGTTTGTGCTCAACCCCAAGGCGTCAGCCTTGCGGCTTCGCCCAAACTAAAAATCACTCAAAATTCTGCTCATTTTAGGTCGCAGAATTTATTGCGAGAGAAATTTTCGGTGGGCGAGGCACAAAACGCAGTAAATCCTGACGGATTTACGAGTATTTTAACAATGCACAACGGCAATTTCTTCGCAATAAATCGGAGTCCCTACTTGTCGGTTGTGCTTAAGGTGGTTGTTTATGAGAATTTTACTTGCAGAGGACGAGCGACCTCTCGCTCGTGCGTTAGTTAAGATTTTCCAGAAGAATAATTATTCTGCCGATGCGGTTCATAACGGTGCCGACGCCCTTATGTATCTTGACGGCGGAAACTATGATGTTGCGATTTTTGATATAATGATGCCCGTAATGGACGGTATTACCGCACTTAAAAAGCTCAGAGAAAAAGGAAATCAAATTCCGGTGCTTATGCTGACTGCAAAATCTGAAATTGACGATAAGGTTTTAGGGCTTGACTCGGGGGCTAATTATTATCTGACAAAGCCATTTGATACAAAGGAATTACTTGCAGCTATTCGTGCTATTACAAGAACAGAAGCTCATAATGAATCCAAACTCACCCTTGGCAATATTTCTTTGGATAGGTCAACCTTTGAAATTTCTTCGCCTGCGGGCAGTTTCAGACTTGCTAATAAGGAATTTCAAATGATGGAAATGTTAATGATGAACGGGCATCATATTATTCCTGCCGAAAGGTTTATGGAAAAGATTTGGGGATATGACACGGATGCGGAAATAAATGTAGTGTGGGTATATATTTCGTACCTTCGCAAAAAGCTCACAGCACTTCACGCCAATATCACAATTAAATCTTCCCGAAATGCAGGATATTCTTTGGAGGAAGAATAATGATTCTCAGACTTAAATTCAAATTCGTAACACTCGCTATGGCAGCTCTTGTTGTCTTAATGGTGGTTGTTGTTGCTGCAATGAACATAATAAACTATATTTCAGTTGTGGAAGAGTCGGATACGATTCTCTCTGTTTTATCTGATAACCGAGGCGATTTTCCAAAGCCTAATGGCGGCAATAATTTTGGAAACAGACTCCCACCCAATATGTCGCCCGAAACTCCTTATGAGTCGAGGTACTTTACCGTTGTTATTGATGAAAACGGTAATGTAACAAACACCGATATAAGTCAAATCATATCTGTTGACCGTAGCGAAGCTATAGAATACGCCGAAAAGGTTATAGGCAAATCAAAGACAAAAGGCTTTGTCGGTAATTATAGATATGTGGTTAATACCGATTTTAGTGATACAAGAATATCATTCCTTGATTGCGGACGGCGGTTAGATGCTTTTAAATCGTTTTTATATATAAGCTCTGCAGTTGCCCTTGCAGGACTTGTTGTTGTATTTTTTGCCGTATTTGTTCTTTCGGGTAGAATTATTAAGCCCATTGCCGAAAGTTACGATAAGCAAAAGCAGTTTATTACCGATGCCGGTCACGAAATTAAAACACCTCTTACAATCATAAACGCCAATGTTGATATACTTGAAATGGAATTAGGCGAAGGTAACGAAAGTTTACAGGATATAAGCCAACAGACTAAACGGCTTCGCTCTCTCACAGATGATTTGGTAATGCTGGCACGTATGGAAGAAGCAGAGCGGAAAATTATAAAGGTAGGTTTTCCGATATCCGATGTAGTTTCAGAAACTGCCGCACCTTTCAGGCATTTGGCGATTAGCGGAGGCAAGGAATTTGTGTGTAATATTCAGCCGATGCTCTCATTTTACGGCAACGATAAATCTATTGCACAGCTTACCTCTTTGTTACTGGATAACGCCCTTAAATATTCGCCTACCGGCGGGACTATTGCTTTAACACTTGTAAGACAAAATAAGACACTCTATCTATCTTGCTTTAACACAACCGAAACGGAAGTAAATGCACAGCAGTTAAAGCGTGTATTCGATAGATTTTACCGTACTGACTCTTCACGAAATAGTGACACCGGCGGACATGGTATAGGTCTTTCGGTAGCAAAGGCCATTGTTACTGCTCACGGCGGTAAAATTAATGCCTTTACGAAGGACGGACATTCATTCCAAATCACCGCAGAATTTCCACTTTAAAATATATCTCAAAAAAGTGCTTATCGTTTGAAACGGTAAGCACTTTTTATGTTCACAGTTTTTTAACTTTCATTTTTAAGTTTAGTTAAGGTTAGGAATATATAATGCGGTTTGTCGGAGGTGATAAATTTTTGACCTATGAAGTTTTTTACGGCACTTATTACGATACAATGAAACAGACCGAAAAAGAACTTTTGGATTTAATACTGCTTTATTCTTCTACCAAACGGGAAAAGGAAGGAATTAAATCCATTGTTTATTACTGTTCAAGAATTAAGTCGCCGGAAAGTATGCTAAAGAAATTAGCAGCGAGGGGTTTTTCGGGAACATTATGTAAGTGAAGGTATGGATATTGTGGATACTATTTGTGAAGCCGAGTACACGGTGGACGAAAACTACACCATCACAGTGGCTGACGAGCAGCCGGTTATTAAATCTATCACCATCAGAACAGAAACAGCAGAGTCGGAGGAAAGCTAAATGGACTTTGAGTCATATTCAAAAATCAAAAAAGGTAACGGCAAGTACATTGGAAGCCTAATAGATACCCATAGTAAAAAGGCTTGGTTTATGTGTTATTACCTGACAAATAAAGTGACAAAAGCCGCACCCCTATTTATCAAGGCATTCAGCGAAACGATAAACGGTATTATGATAAGCGAAACTGCACCGAGAGTTGATTTTAAAACCATTTTGTTTTCTAATATCTATAAGTTTTCTATGGAAGAAATAGAAGAAAATGAGGATTTTGCAGATACCCCTAAACCGCAGGTCGATGCTAAGTATTCTCCATTTATAAAAGAGTTCGGCTATGTTTCTAAAGAACTTAGGAGTCTTTACATTATGAACACCTATGCAGGTCTCGGTGTTGTTGAGTTAGCAAGGGTTTTAGACACAAGTGCCGATGATATAAGGGTAAAATTGAAAAAAGCATCTGACGATATAACAAACAACAGACCTCCTCATGACAGAAGGCAAGGTACAGCACTTATTATCCTATCAACCGAATTTAGAAACCCAAGCGACAGCGGTTATTCAGCTGTTCAGGTGCCTGAATTTTTAATAACCACATTAGCACACGAAATCAATCTTAAAATAACAATTAACGATAACGGTAACAGAAAGGAAGCATCTAAAATGGGAAATTATAAAAAAACCACTCAAAAAACACAAGGAAATATGGAAGGCGGTGCTAAGGTAGTCACCCGTAAGGACGACAAGAAAAAGAAAATTATTACTATTTCCGCAATATCGCTCGTAGTAGTTATCCTTGGCGTGATATTTATACCGAGACTCTTCGGAAATGCGGGTACACCCACAACCATTACTACCTATAATGTTGAAGCTATTACTACCGGTAATGTTGATACAACAATTTCGGGCAGCGGCACACTAACACCTATTTCTAAGGACACCATTGCTACTTTGAAAGCCGGCACAATAACAACCCTTAATTACGAGGTTGGTGCTACCGTTGAAGAAGATGCAGTTATCGCAATACTCACTGATGATAATGGCAGCACAACTGAATTTACTGCACCTTATGACGGTGTTTTAATAGAATTGCCTATAGCAGTTGATGATGAGCTTGCTGCTAACAGCCAAATCGCAATGATTATGGGTACCGACGGCTTTACTATGGGTATCGCTGTTGACGAGCTTGACATCTCTACCGTTAAAGTAGGTCAAGAAGTTTCCTTTACTATTGATGCAGTAGACGGCTATTACGAAGGCTTAGTTACCGCAGTTTCATATAACGGAACCTCAAGTGGGGGAACAACCGCTTATCAAATCACCGCAAAGTTAGATTTTGTTGAGGGCGTATATCCCGGTATGAGTGCTTCTGCTGAAATCGTAATTGAATCAAGCGGTGAAGGACTCCTTGTTCCTACAAGTGCTATTCGTACCTCGGGCGATGAAAGTTATATTTATCTTGCTCCTTCAGGTGCTGAAGAAGGCACAGAATACGAAGAGGACGAAATCAGTGTTGACGACCTCACCAAAGTTACAGTTGAAACAGGTATGAGTGACGGCTCTTACACTATTATCGAAAGTGACGAAATTAGTGATGGTGATTTAATTGTTATTGTAACCTTAACATCTACACAAACCGGCTCCGATTCTGACGGACAAGGTGGCTTTGGCGGAATGGGCGGCTTTGGCGGAGGTCGTGGCCCCGGCGGCGGAATGGACTTCGGTGATTTCGATTTTGAAAACTTTGACCCATCGGGGATGCCCGGCGGAGGCTTCGGTGGCTTCGGCGGTTAATGGAGGAATAAAAGATGATAAGACTAAAACACATTTATAAATCTTATCCTCTGGGTGAAGAAACAGTCGATGTTTTACACGATATAAACCTCCATGTAAAACCTAAAGAATTCGTTTCAATCTTAGGTCCTTCAGGTAGCGGTAAATCAACTTTAATGAATATTATCGGCTGTCTTGATATTCCCGACCAAGGCGACTATATCCTTGACGGCGAATATGTTGACAACTGCACCGAGGACGAGTTATCAGAAATCAGAGGAAAGAAAATCGGATTTATTTTTCAGCAGTTTAATCTTTTGCCGGAACTCACGGCATACGAAAATGTTGAAATGCCGCTTTTATACCACAAATTAACCCCTGCCGAGCGACACGAAAGGGTTGAGCGAACACTCGCTCAAGTTGGTCTTACCGACCGTATGCACCACAAGCCTACACAGCTATCCGGCGGTCAGCAACAGAGAGTTGCTATTGCCCGAGTGCTTGCCGCAGAGCCTTCAATTATCCTTGCAGACGAGCCGACAGGTAACCTTGACTCAACCTCGGGCACAGAGATTATGAATATCATTAAAGACCTACACTCTCAGGGTAATACCATTGTTCTTATTACCCACGATATCAATGTTGCAAATGAGGCTCAGCGTAAGGTTTATGTTCACGATGGTATTCTCACAGAAAGGGGAGTAAATCAATGACACTAAAAATTGTAAAGCTTTCCTTGAAAGCCATCTATAACAATAAAATGAGATCGTTTCTTACAATGCTCGGTATCATTATCGGCGTTATGGCGGTGGTAATTTTGGTATCCATTACTCAAAATGCCACAAGCGGTATTACCGACAGTATTTCAAGTATGGGTTCAGACCAAATAACTGCCTCAATTACCGACGAAGAAGTATCACTCAGTGCCGATAGCCTTGAAACATTAGAAAACAACCGAATGATAAGCGGTGTGGCTCCGATTATCTCGACCAACGAAACAGTAAAGCATAAATCCGAAAAAGGCTCATATTCAGTTGTAGGTGTAACCGAAAATTACTTTGATGTGCAAAGCGTCAATATTCAAAGTGGTCGTTTAATTGCTGCTTCTGATATTGAGTGGACTACCAATGTTGCTATTATCGGCACAGAGGTTGCAACCGACCTTTTCGGCACTTGGGATGCCGTAAACGGCACTATTACCATCGGCGACCGCAATTACAAGGTAATCGGTGTTTTGGAAGAGCAAGGATCGTCACTTGTAGGCTCAGATGATAGCAAGGTCTTAATTCCTTATACCACAGCCGAGCGTATTACCGGACAAAAAAGCGTATCAACCTTTTATATCAAAGCATCAAGCGCTGATACGGTTAATATGGCAATCAATATGGTAGAATCATTCCTATTACAAGCCACACGTGATGAAGATGCTTATACTGTAAGCAATCAGTCGGATGTACTTGATACCATGGACGATGTAAGCAATACAATGTCACTCTTGCTTGCAGGCATTGCCGCAATTTCGCTGCTTGTTGGCGGTATCGGTATTATGAACATTATGCTTGTATCGGTAACGGAGCGAACAAGAGAAATAGGTATTAGAAAAGCCGTAGGTGCAAAGAGAAAGCATATTCTTTTTCAGTTCCTTTGTGAGTCATGTATTCTATCAATTCTCGGCGGTTTAATAGGACTGTTCCTGTCCTTTGCAGTTGTCGGTGTATATAACTATGTCGCCGGCAGCAGTGCCGCAATGAATTGGGGCATAGGTATGGCAGCTATTGCCTTCTGTGCCGTAATCGGTGTTGTGTTCGGTAGTTATCCTGCCGCCAAAGCATCTAAATTGCAACCAATCGACGCATTACACAATTCGTAAATGATAGTGCTTTTGAAGATCTTTTAGAAATTAATCGAAAATTCAAATAATTTAATATGCTATAAATTTAAGCACTGAGTGTAAAAATGAGGTGCTTAATTTTATATTTTAATGTTAGTATAAATTTCTTTTTTTAACAAACAATAACATCACGAAAATTTGTAGCCAAAAGTTAAGTTAAAAGGAGTTTTATATATGAAAGCAACAGGTATTGTGAGAAGGATTGACGATTTAGGCAGGGTGGTAATTCCTAAAGAAATACGCAGAATACTGCGTATTCGCGACGGCGACCCGTTAGAAATTTATACGGCGGGTGACGGCGAGGTCATTTTCAAGAAATATTCGCCTATCGGCGAATTATCGCCGACAGCGGTGCAGTATGCCGAGGCCATGATTAAACACACCTCGAGTGCTGTGGTTATTTGTGACCGCGACCACTGTATTGCGGCGGCAGGTATTGCCCGCAAAGAGGTTATTGAACGCCGCGTAACGTCGGCGGTTGAGGAGTTGCTTGAGTCGAGGGCGACCTATATTTTCGGTACCGACGACGGCGAGCCGCCTTTAGCGTTAGAGGGACTTGACCGCCCGGCGGCGATTGTTGTACCGATTTTGACTGCAGGTGATATAAGCGGTGCTGTGGTTATGTTACTTGACGAAAGCCGATCGGTGCCTACCGAAACCGATATAAAACTCGCTAAGGTTGCCGCGACATTTTTAGGAAAACAGATGGAATAGAGCAAAATTTTTCGTGTTTTATCATAGGTAAAAGAATAGGATTAAAAAATATCGCAAAAAATAAGTATTTTTGCGAAAAAGTACTTGACAAATAGCCAATAAAAGTATTATAATAGCCAAGTCGTAATTGTGTGACTTTTGTGGCGGTATAGCTCAGTTGGCTAGAGCACTCGGTTCATACCCGATTTGTCGTTGGTTCAAATCCGACTACCGCTACCAATATCGGTCCGTGCCAATAGGTGCGGATTGCATGGCCCGGTGGTCAAGCGGCTAAGACACCGCCCTTTCACGGCGGTAACACGAGTTCGATTCTCGTCCGGGTCACCAAATGACATATTGTCGAACAAAGTAGCGTTCCATAAGGGACGCTATTTTGTTTTTCTAAATTGCTATATATAAAAGGCAGACCGCCCACAATTTTAGGTTGTGGGCGGTCTTACTGTAGGTCTTGATATAGCAAAAACCGTTAAAACTCAAAGTGAATATAAAACCGCAGGGGCAATTTTTGTTGAGAATTTCAAAAAATTATATAACGTTACCGATACGAATATTGCACTCGAAGATATCGGTGAGGCCATGCAGTCTTTTTCGGATTACAGATTTAAAGGTAAAGTACCTCAAGACTCAACCGAAAGGGGC
>JAZNLA010000065.1:0-16022 GCA_045578845.1 Acutalibacteraceae bacterium
AATTCGCAAAAAAGCGGCGTCGGTGGCTATGGTTATTTTAATTTATGCCGGAGTAGGACTCATAACTGTTGCGGTATGCTATGTATTTTATAAACAACTTTTGGGGTTTGCATCAAATGTGCCTGCTTATTTGGGTCATTTGACCGACATATTGCAAAATATAAGTGACAAATTAAATAATTTTAGCCGTGACATGAATGTGCCTGTGGTGGGTGAGTTCCCGTCTGCCGCTGCAGATAAGTTGACCGAAAAGGCGGCAGAGTGGACTACAAATTTTGCGGGTGGACTTGCGGCGGGGGTGCCTGCGTTTTTACTGTCGTTGCTTATGACTGTTGTGGCAAGTGCTTATTTTGCCAAAGATTATGATGAAATCTGTGAGTTTTTCTTTGATAAAGTACCTTACTCGGTTGCTTCGAAAATTAGGTTTGCAAAAAATGTTATTTTAAAAAATTTTGTAAATATGGTACGCGGCTACCTTTCTATAATGGTGATGACCTTTATTGAACTTTATTTAGGTTTAACCGTATTAGGGTTTAAGTATGCACTTATTGCGGCGGCTATTACAGCCGTGCTTGATATTCTTCCTGTTTTGGGTTCGGGTACTGTTTTAATTCCGTGGGCATTTATTTGCTTTTTGTCGGGGGATACTCGGCGTACTTTAGGACTTGTTGTACTTTATTTGATAATAACTTTAGTAAGAAATATCGCCGAACCGAAAATTGTGGGGTCAAAGGTCGGCATACATCCGCTTATAATGTTAGCGTCGGTGTTTATAGGCTTGAAACTTTTCGGTGCGGCGGGTATAATTTTGCTCCCCCTTGCGGTAATCATTATAAAAAGTTGTCTTGAAAGCGGCGGAATATTAAGTGAACAGCCGAAAAAGAAACAGATTACAAAACTTTGTATTAAAGATATTTCATTTAAAAGTAAAAGTAAAAATAAAATTAAACGACCGCAGTGAAATTTCATTGCGGTCGTTTTTTGTCAATGGCAGTAATAACGCATAAAATATATTGGGTAAAACCAAATATTTAAAGTTCGGAGGGAAAATATGAAAAAGGTAATGATTGTTACGACAACCGTCACCTTTGCAAATAAAGGTGCCGATATTTTGAAAAGACAGAATATTTCGGCAGAGGTAAAAAAAGCAGGCGGCGGTACCGCTATGGGGTGTCTTTATGGTATAACGATTAATGCGGGAGATTATAATGAAGCCGTAAATCTGTTAAATGAAGGCGGTATTAGGATTATATCCGTAAAGGAGATAGTAACGTGATATACTTTGATAATGCCGCTACTACGGGTACTAAACCGAATGAGGTTATAGCGGCAGTAGAAAAAGCACTAAAAGAAAGGTCGGTTAACCCGGGTCGCGGCGGATATAAAGAGTCGGTAAAATGCAGTGAGGAAATATACGAGTGCAGAAAAAATGTGTCTGACTTTTTCGGTGCAGGAGCACCTGAGAGAGTGGTATTTACTTCTAACTGCACATCGGCACTTAATATGATAATTAAGGGGATATGTAACAAGGGTAATAAGGTAGTATGTTCAAGCCTTGAGCATAACGCAGTAGCACGGCCGCTTCATAAAATGACTAAATTGGGTGTAATTCTTGATACCGCCGAGGTCATTTTCGGTGACAGAGCAGCCACTGTTCGCTCGTTTGAACGGCTTATCACTCCTGAAACTCGTTTGGTTGTATGTACCCATGCTTCAAATGTCACGGGTACGGTTTTGCCAATAAAGAAAATCGGCGAAATATGTGCAGAGAGAGGTGTGCCATTTGCAGTTGATGCTGCACAGACGGCGGGTATACTGAATATAAATATGCGGGAACTTAAAATAGATTATTTGGCAGTAGCACCGCATAAAGGACTTTATGCACCAATGGGTACGGGAATTTTAATATCACTCGGCAAAATCCCCGATACTTTGTTTGAAGGTGGTACAGGCTCATTGTCGGCAAGTTATGAACAACCGTTAGAACTGCCTGATCGACTTGAAAGCGGCACCTTGAATGTTTCTGGAATAGCGGGAATTAAAGCGGGTATAGATTTTGTTTCAAGGCAAGGTGTCGAAAAAATTTACAGTCATGAACTAAAATTGATACAGTATATTTATGACCAACTATCCAAAATAAACGGCGTTATTCTTTATACAGAGCGACCTGAAATGAATAATTTTGTTCCGACTTTGTCATTTAATGTGCGAGGTCTTCTTGCTGAGCAGGTTGCCGAGATACTTTCGGATAAAGGTATTGCTGTCAGAGCAGGACTCCATTGTGCACCTATGGCACACCGCAGACTGGGAACGATAGATTCTGGCACTGTGAGAATTTGTTGTTCTTTATATAACACCAAACAGGATGCCGATATTCTACTTGAAACCGTAAAAAAAATTAATTTTAATTCAAAAAATTAAAAAATACTATTGATTATCATGAAGGTTGTATGTTAAAATAAGTTAGATATTATAAATTAGAAAGGGTGTGCGGATATGGGAGCATTTTTTATGAGTATGTTTGATGCAGTAAGCGGTTTCTTTATGCAAATTTTTATGGCGTTACTTGATATCAGAATACCTGATATTTTGGATATCCTCATTATCGCGTACATCATTTATAAAGCGGTTGGTTTTTTCAAGGAAACACGTGCCAAAATACTTGTTAAAGGCATTTTACTGTTGTTAGGACTGTGGGCAGTAGCCCAAGTGCTTGACCTCATAACGGTTAAGTGGATTTTGGTCAAGTTCTTTGATTATGCTATTATTGCAGTAGCAATTATTTTTCAACCTGAACTAAGACATGCACTTGAGAGGGTAGGTCGCAGTAGTTTTGGTTGGTTTACGCCGGGAAGTTCTGCCGATGACGAGGAAAATGCCAAAAAGACCATTGATGAAGTATGTCGTGCTTGTACTTCAATGCAGGAGCAGAAAATAGGTGCACTTATTGTTTTTGAACGTTCCACACCGCTTGGTGAAATTATATCGACCGGTACTAAGGTCGATGCCGCAACCTCACAGGAACTTTTCGGTAATATTTTTTATCCGAAATCCCCGCTCCATGATGGCGGCCTTGTTGTAAGAGATGGAAGAATTGCAGCCGCAGGCTGTATTTTGCCTCTTACCTCAAATAATGAGTTGAGTAAAGAACTCGGTACGCGTCACCGTGCCGCAGTAGGTATGAGTGAAAGTTCTGATGCGGTTGTGGTTGTAGTATCTGAAGAAACCGGGAAAATCTCGGTGTGTGTCAATGGTACCATTGAACGTGATTTTAATCAAATCAGTCTTCGTGAGCGGCTTTACTCTGAAATTTTAAAACCGACTGATGATAAAAAGAATAATATTATCACTAAGGTATTCAAGAAGAAGGAAAAATCGTCTGAACAAAAATAAATGATATTTTAACGGAAAGGAGCGTGACGGATATGAAACATTTTAATATAGGCAGTACTTTAAACCGTTTGTTTGATAATAAAAAGTTTCTTGTGGTATTTTCTATTGTTATGGCTGTTGTTTTTTGGATGGTAATTGATATTGCCGAAAATCCGTTGCGTGATGTTACCGTTAATGATGTTACGGTAAAATTCACAGAACAAAAGGACGATAATGGAAATATTTTATCTCCGATAGGAGAGTTTACCGATAAAGTTTCGGTTACTGTGAACGGTCCCGGATATATTGTCAGCAGGGTTTCCAAGGATGATATCTCGGTTGCTGTTTCTTCTTATGCCGATGTTACTAAACCCGGCACATATGTTTTAACACTTACGGCAACCATTACACAAAACGGCTGTACAGTTTCAAAAATTTCGCCGTCATATGTAAAGGTTGTTTACGATTATAATACTTCATCTGAAATTCCGGTAGAGATTAATACTTCGGAATTTGATAAGTTTGTAGGTGCAGATTGTGAAATTTACCGAAGTGAACTTAAAAATAATGCAGACGGTGCAGAGATTACCGCATTAAATGTTTCCGGTCCTTCTGAAATTGTCGGTGCAATTTCAAAGGTTGTTATAAAACCGAAAATACCGACCGATGCAGATATTCAGTCAATAACACAGAATTTTGTGGCCCAGTTACAGTTTTTAGATAATGCAGGAAATTCTATAAATGCAGAGCAATTAACCTATAATACCGACACATATGTGCGTATTATAGTTTATAAAACGGCTGATGTTTCATTAAAGCCTACTTTCATCAATTTACCCGAGTATTATTCGTCAACGAACAACGGATTGCCAACTTATAAATTGACCGTTTATAATGAACTGTCTAAAAAAACTCAAGAAGTTAAAATTGTTAAGGTAAGAGGTCCCGTAGATATAATTGACAGGCTTATTCAAAGCGGTTTACAACTTTCACCTATTGATTTTTCAAAGGTAACTCCGGATAGTTCATCTTTTAATGTTTCGTTTATTTTGGAAAATGGGGTAGAGGTTGTTGACGGTACCGAAGAGGTTACAGTTTCGCTTGATTTAGGTACTTTGCGTACAAAAACACTTAAAATTGAACCGTCGAAAATCCGTTTTACGGGACTTGCGGCAAACCGCACAGCCGCTTCGTCATATAAGAAAAATATTACAGTAGTGATTTGCGGTGAAAACCAAAGTGTTAAAAATATCACTGCTGACGATATAGTTTTGAGTGTTAACTGTTCGGGTATTGCTTTGCCAACCGTTGAAACCAAGGTAATTGTTGCTACTGTGGACGGAAAAGAAGCAGTTTGGGTTAATTTAGTTGAGCCAAAAGAAATAAGCGTTATTATTGAATAACATTATATTTTTAAATTTCAAGACCGAACGGCCGTATTTTCGGACGGACGGTCTTAATTTTAGCAAGGATAAGCATTCAGGCATAGTATGTATGGGTGATATTTATGCTTGAAACAGTAATTGGAATTTTAGCGGCATTTTTATGTGTTATAGGTGCGGCGGCAATTATAAGGTGGTGTGCAATTAAAATTTCGGCACCTACCTCTTGCGGTAATAGGCTATATGCCGTAATGCTAAAGGGTGACTGTGCCGAAATTGAACTACATATGGCCCTGGAAACACTTGATTGGGACAGTGCATTAGGTAATGTCAGAGCGTATGCTATTGATTGCGGACTTAGTGAAAGTGTAAGAGATAATTGTAAAAATATTTGTAAAAACACAAGGATTAGACTTATAACACCTAAAGAGTTGGAACAACTTATTTTGACTTATAAATAATATTTAGGCAGGTGAAAATTATGCCCGAAGAGGTACAGGAAATTATAAGCGGTACTGTTACAAAGGTGGTTTTTTGCAGTAAAGACAGCAAGTTTTCGGTTATTGAACTTGAAAAAAACGGTTGTACCGAAACCGTCGTCGGCAATATTCCTCAAGTGTCTGTGGGGGAGGAATTGGAACTTACAGGCAATTTTGTGGTACACCCGACATATGGTCAACAGTTCAAAGCGACCATGTGTGTTAAAACTTTACCATCGGGGGCTTCCGCTATTTTAAGGTACCTTTCTTCGGGCGTAATTAAAGGAATAGGCCCTGCTACTGCTAAAAAAATAGTCAAACTTTTCGGTGATAAAACCTTTGATGTTATGGAAAGCAATCCCGAACGCCTTGCAGAAATTAAAGGTATAAGTTTACATAAAGCATTGGAAATAGGTGAGGAAATAGGCTCTAAAAGGTCACTTAGGGAACTTTGTATAAAACTTTCTAAATTCGGGCTTACTGCAGATGATACTGTGTCTGCATTTAATGTTTTGGGCGATACTGCTGCCGAACAAATTGAAGAAAATCCGTACCTTCTGTGTAAAGACGGAATAAATTTTGATTTTGAAAGGGCAGACGAAATCGCTGCCTCTTTGAATATCCCCGAAGACAACTTAGAACGTATTTGTGCCGGTGTTTTGTATGTTATAAAACATAACCTTTTAAATGGGCATACCTGTTTACCTATGCAGAAGGTAGAAAATATTTCCAAAGACCTTTTAGGTGCTGACTTGAGGGTAATTGATGATAGTTTTTCAGCACTTTTGGACCGTAAAGAAATAACAAAACTTATTACAGACGGCGAGGAGTTTGTATCGCTGACATCGGTCTTTGAACATGAACGGTATATTGCCACAAGATTATCGGTTGAACTGTTACTTCCTTGTAAACAAAGGTCGGTCAGCGATAAAGAACTTTTAGCGGCAGAAAAGGAACTCTCTATAGAATTTGAACAATTGCAACGCGAAGCGGTCAAAAGCAGTGTAACTTCTGGCGTCTTTATTTTAACGGGCGGACCCGGTACGGGAAAAACTACTGCTGTTAACGGTATTATAAAGGTTATGGAAAACCGCGGCATGAAGGTGTCACTCGCCGCACCGACGGGAAGAGCGGCAAAACGTATGACCGAACTCACAAGTCATGATGCTAAAACCATTCACCGCTTACTTGAAGTCGGCACTTCCGATGACGGGAAAAGCCATATTTTCGTGCGTAATGAGAAAAATCCTTTAGAGGCAGATGCCGTTATTATTGATGAAATGTCAATGGTTGATACGGCACTTTTTGATGCACTGCTTAGAGCTCTTAAACTCGGAACAAGGATTGTGCTTGTGGGTGACTCTGACCAATTACCAAGTGTCGGTGCAGGTAATATCCTCGGTGATATGATTGCATCTCGCAAATTTCACTGCATTAAACTTAAAAAGGTCTTTAGGCAGGCTTTGGAAAGTAAAATCGTTGTTAATGCACACCGTATAATTGACGGTGAAAAAATGTTGCTTGACGATAAAGACGGTGACTTTTTTATGCTTGAACAAAAAACTTCTTCCAAAGCAGTGTCACTTATAACCGACCTTTATTGCAGTCGGTTGCCCAAAGCCTACGGGTTTTCTCCCTCAGATGATATAGAGGTGCTTTGTCCGTCTAAAAAAATGGAACTCGGCACTGTAAATCTTAATAATATTTTGCAGTCGCAACTTAATCCTCCGCATGAAGATGTGCCTGAAATTGCATTTAAAGGTTTTGTTTTGCGTAAAGGCGATAAGGTTATGCAGACTAAAAATAACTACGATATTACATGGGAAGACGATAACGGCAATTTCGGTACAGGTGTCTTTAACGGCGATGTAGGGATTTTAGAGGATATTGATGTTAAAAATCGAATGCTCACTGTAAGATTTTTAGACCGTGTTGCTGAGTATATGGGTGAAGAGGTCGGTCAACTTGAACTTGCCTATGCGGTTACCGTTCACAAAAGTCAGGGAAGTGAGTTTGATTGCGTAATTTTACCGATTTTGGATTTCCCGTATCAACTCAAATATCGCAATCTGCTTTATACCGCTGTTACAAGGGCAAAAAAATTACTCATATGTGTAGGCAGTCGCGATGTTTTAGAACAAATGGCGTCTAATGACCGAAAAACCATGCGGTATACTGCACTTAAAACGTTACTTATAGAGGAAAAATAAATGTTGAAACTTATAAATGACCTTTTGTTTCCGCCACGCTGTCCCGCTTGTGACAAACTGTCTATTGACGGTGAATTTTGTGTAGATTGTGCTGACGAGTTGGGGAAATTAAAGGTGCAAGGACCTGTTTGTAAGTTTTGCGGATTAAAATATGAATTTTGTGAATGTGATAAGTATAATTATTTGTTTTCGGGAATTTGCAGTTCGTTTATAAATAAAGATTTGGCGAAAAATTCGGTATACGCAATAAAATACGGCAACCGTGCGTACGCGGCTAAAACGTTCGGCGAAATTTTAGGTGCTGATTTTGAAAGCAAGTTTTCGGAAGTTGATATTGATTTGGTCACAGCCGTTCCTATGTCAAAATCTTCAAAACGTAAAAGGGATTATAACCACGCAGGTCTGTTGGCAAAATCGGTGGCTGATTATTTGGACAAGCCGTTTAATAATAAAGTGCTTGTTAAAATTAAGAATAATAAGTTACAACATGAATTATCGGCTGAAGAACGCCGTAAAAATGTCAAAGGTGTTTATAAAGCAAAGGGTGATTTAGAGGGTAAAACCGTTTTGCTTGTCGATGATATTAAAACTACCGGTGCAACACTTAATGAATGTGCCAAACAATTAAGGTTATCGGGTGCTGACCGTGTGTTTTGTGCAACGGTACTAATCAGTTCAAAATATGCTTGTAATGAAGATTGATTTCTCGTATAATAATAAAAAATGACAGGAGGATGTTTATGCCTGCAGATATAGCCATTGATTTGGGTACCTACAAAACTGTTCTTTACAGTTCAAATAAAATTTTGCTTAAACAGCCTACAGCAGCCGCTGTTGACAGTGAAACATGGGAGCCAATTTATTTTGGTGAAAAAGCAAAAAGTATGCTTGGTAGGACTAATGAAAATATTGATATAGTATTTCCTATTCAAAATGGTATGATTGCTGACTATGACGTCGCTGAGCAGATGTTAACCGAATATATGAATGAGTCTATAGGCAAACACCTCATAAGACCGAGGGTTATTATTGCTATGCCCGAAGGTGCAAACTCAATTCAACGCCGTTCGGTTTCCAATGTTGCCATAGCGGCAGGCGGCAGAAGGGTACAGGTTATTGATACCGGTGTTGCCGCGGCACTAGGCATGGGACTCGATTTTCAGTCGCCCGGCGGCAGGCTTGTTGTAGACATAGGTGCTGGTGTTACCGATGTTGCGACATTGTCAGCGGGAGGAATTGTACAGTCGGCGTCTGAACCTATAGGCTCGCTTGATTTTGACGATGCCATAATTAAATATGTCCGTAAAGAGTTTAATGTACTTATAGGCAGTCTTACCGCAGAGGAAATTAAAAAGCAAATCGGCTCTGTGGTACCTCGTAACGAGGAGGTAATTATAACCGCGAAAGGAAGAAATTTGTTCACGGGGTTACCTCAAATTTTTGAAATTTCATCAAGTGACGTTTATTCTGCTATGTACGATACAGCAATGCAAATTTGCGGCGTTATTAAGGCAGTTATCGAGCGTTCATCACCCGATGTTGTGGCCGATATTATGTCGCATAGAATAAATGTAGCGGGCGGCGGTGCATTGGTTAACGGCATGGAAGAACTGCTCTCGGAATATCTTTGCAGCGAAGTCAGAATTCACCGTGATGCAGAGCACTGTGTTGTAAAAGGTGCAATGGCGGCATTAAAACATCCTGAATTTTTTAAATTTACTGATTACCAACTTAAAAATATAGAAAACCTTATTGTGGAAAATGAGTAATAAACTGTAATTTTAGGGTAATAATAACCTAAATTTAATTTAGGAGGAATTTAGGTTGGAATTTAAAAAAAGTAAGACATATGCAAATTTAATGGCAGCATTTGCGGGTGAAAGTCAAGCACGTAATAAGTACACCTTTTACGCTCAAGAGGCTGATAAAAACGGTTACCGCCAAATCGGTAAGATTTTTACCGAAACAGCAGATAATGAGCGAGCACATGCCGAAATTTGGTTTAAACTTTTGCATGATAACAGTATGCCTGATACTGTAGACGGTCTTTTAGATGCCGCCGCTGGTGAATGGTATGAATTCAGTGACATGTATAAAAAATTTGCCGAAGAAGCTGAAGAAGAAGGGTATAAGGATATAGCCTTTTTATTTAATTCTGTTGGCAAAATTGAAAAAGAACACCATGACCGATTTGCAAAACTTGCCGAAAATATTAAGCAGGGAATTGTCTTTAAGCGTGACGGGATTAAACTTTGGATTTGTACAAATTGCGGTAATATTTATGTAGCGGAAAGTGCCCCTAATGTATGTCCTGTTTGTAAGGTTCCGCAGTCATATTTTGAAATAAAGCCGGAAAATTATTAAATTTTAAAAAAATGCTTGCATTTTGGAAACATTTGTGATATTATACTTTAGCATTTGATTTCGTCGGGTTCCTTACCGATGGGTTTGATGCCGTTTAACGACACCAAAGCGGGTAGTCCTCTGCCTTTCCAAAACATTTGAGTTCGGGCTATAAAGGTTATGAATGCTTGAAAATTTTAAGGAGGAAATTAAAATGGATTTCGTTAAGTCAATTTCTGCCGGAATGCTTAAAACAGAAGTTCCGGAAATCAAAATCGGCAGCACCGTTCGTGTTCACGTAAGAATAACCGAAGGTGACAAGTCGAGAATTCAGGTTTTTGAAGGCACAGTTATCGCTAAAAACAATAGCGGTATTGCTGAAACCTTTACCGTTCGCCGCGTTTCTTACGGCGTAGGTGTTGAGCGTGTATTCCCCGTTCATTCACCTAACGTTGATAAGGTTGAAACCGTTAGAAACGGTCGCGTTCGCAGAGCAAAACTTTACTATCTCCGTGATAGAGTCGGTAAGGCTGCTAAGGTTAAGGAAAAAATCTGATAGTAAACACATATTTTGTGTTAAATTTCGGGAAGAAAACGAGAAAATATCTTGTTTTCTTCTCTTTTTTTATGTATACTAATAATGTATTTGTGTGTAAAAGAAGGTGTGTTTGTTTGGAACAAAAGGAAAATGATATTTTGGGTGACGATGATTTTCATGTTAAACCTGCCCGTTCCTTTTGGCATGAGATTTACGAGTGGATAGATAGTGCCGTTATTACCGTTATGTGTCTGCTAGTAATCTTGACTTTTGTTGTAAGACAGGTCAGAATTGACGGCAGTTCTATGGAAAATACTCTGTTTAATAATGACAGAGTTGTTGTTTCAGATGTGTTTTATACGCCTAAATACGGTGATATTGTTGTTATATCAAGTGAAGTTTACGATAATGTACCGATAATTAAAAGGGTTATTGCCGTTGGCGGTGAATGGGTTGATATAAAAGACGGAAATGTTTATGTGGGCAAAAGTAGGGATAATATGAAATCAAAGGGAAGTGAGTTTATTGATAATAAATACACTGATCCTGTTTTATCGGACGGTTTTTACGGTGAACAAAATTATCCTCTTTTAGTGCCTGACGGTTATGTTTTTGTACTGGGTGATAATCGTGCTGTATCTCTTGACAGCCGCACTTTGGCGGTAGGACTTATTGATGAAAGACAGATTTTAGGTAAGGCATTTTATAGGGTTTTCCCGTTCGACAGTATCAGCAAATTAAATTAAATGACGGAGTTAACATGAGCGAAATTCAAAATATCCAATGGTTCCCGGGACATATGAAAAGGACCGAACGGCAGATTACGGCGAGTTTATCACTTGTAGATGCCGTTGCGGAAATTGTTGACGCAAGAATACCTCAAAGCAGCCGTAATCCCGCTTTGTCGGAACTGCTCGGTGATAAACCGAGACTTATTCTTTTAAATAAATGTGATATAGCCGATAAATCGGCAACCGATAGGTGGATAAATTATTTCAAAAAACAAAATATTTCGGCAATACCGCTTGACTGCAAAACAGGTAAAGGTGTTGAAAATTTTGTTAAAGCGGTAAAAACATTGCTCGCCGATAAATTGGAAGCGTTTGAAAAAAAAGGCATGATAGGTAAACCGCTGCGTGTTATGGTTGTTGGTATTCCAAATGTCGGTAAATCATCTTTTATAAACCGAATTTCCAAGTCGGCTAAGGCAAAGGTTGCCGATAAACCCGGTGTGACAAGGGGTAATCAATGGTTTAAAATTGATGACCGACTTGAACTTTTGGATACACCCGGTGTTTTGTGGCCTAAATTTGACGATGCGTCAGTCGGAGAAAAACTTGCGTTTACGGGTGCCGTAAAGGATAATGTTATTGATGTTGAACTGCTTGCCGTAAGGCTCTTGGAACATATGTCAGTGGAATATCCAGAAAACCTAACCGTTCGTTATAAGGTCGAAAATCCTACAGAATATGAGGCGTATGATTTACTTGCCGAAATAGGCAAAAAAAGAGGTATGATGATAAGAGGCGGCGAGGTTGATACTGAGCGTGCCGCTATTATGTTACTTGATGAATACAGAGGCGGAAAATTAGGTTTTATAACCTTAGAAATGCCGGAGGAATAATAAATGCCGGACTATTCATATGAACAAAAGGCGATTTTAAACGGATACAAACTTGTTTGCGGTGTAGACGAGGCGGGTAGAGGTCCTTTGGCCGGTCCCGTATGTGCCGCAGCGGTTATCTTGCCCGAAGGGTTATACATAGAAGGCTTGAACGACTCGAAAAAATTAACCGAAAAGAAGCGAGAAGTCCTCTTTGATATAATCAAAGAAAAGGCTGTAAGTTACTCGGTTGCTTTCGGAAGTGTTGAAGAAATCGAAGAATTTAATATTTTAAATGCTACATTTTTAGCCATGAACCGTGCAATTAAAGGCTTAGATGTTAAACCCGATTTTGCCCTTATAGACGGTAACCGTGTCCCGAAAAGTATTACTGTACCGTGTGAAACGGTTATTAAAGGGGATTCGTTTGCTTGTTCAATAGCGGCGGCATCGGTGCTTGCCAAGGTTACTCGTGACCGACTTATGGAAACGTATACAAAAGAATATCCTGAATACGGATTCGATAAACATAAAGGTTACGGTACGGCACTGCATTATGAGGCGGTATCAAAGTATGGACTTTGTCCTGTTCACCGCCCGTCATTTTTTAAAAAGTATTTTGAGGGAAAATGATATGGGGTTAACTACCGAAATCGGTAACGCAGGGGAAACTTTTGTTGCCGAATTTTTGCGAAAAAAGGGATTTATAATATCTGCAAGGAACTATCGCTCGCGTTTTGGCGAAGTTGATGTTATTGCGGAAAATAATGAATTGATACTTTTTGTTGAGATCAAAACCCGTTCGGAAAATACGAAGATTTCCCCTAAAGAGTTTGTCGATAAAAACAAACAAAGGAAAATTATTTCAACTGCCGGCATATATTTGCAGTGTAATACCGCAGGATTGCAACCGAGATTTGATGTTGCAGAAGTTTTTGTGTCAAGTGACGGCAAAATGCGGCTTAATTACATAGAAAATGCATTTGGGACTGACGGATTTGAATTTTTTTGACCTGCACTCGGATACGTTATCAAGAATTTATGATGAAAATTTAAAGGTGAATAGTAATCTGCTCGCGGTAAACAGTGAAAATCTTAATATTTTCAAAAATACCGTAACGCAGTTTGCAGTATTTTTAAAAGGGACTGAACAAAACCCCGAAAATAGGTTTTTAAGTGTTTTAAATAACGGCATAACCCAACTCAAAAGTAATAATATATCTATAGTAAAAACTGCCGATGACCTGAATATTTCGGGACATAAATGCTTACTTGCACTTGAGGGCGGTTGTTTTATATCAAGTGAACGGGATGTAGAAAATTTATATAAATTAGGAGTGAAAACCGTATCTCTTACTTGGAATTACGATACTTTTCTTGCGGGCGGAGCGTTGGAAGACGGAAATTTAACCGATAAAGGAAAAGAGATAATAAAAGCACTTAATAAATATAACATGGTGCTTGATGTTTCACACCTGAACCGTAAGAGTTTCTTTGAGGCTGTTCTCTTAGCCGAAAATGTGGTTGCTACACATTCGGGGTTAGATGCTGTAACGAGGCACAAAAGAAATCTTACCGACCAACAGTTGGATATATTAAAAGAAAAATCGGGGGTTGTTGGAATACCGTTTTATCCCGAATTTATAGGTTCAGATGTTTTTGACGGTTTTTTTTGTACAGTTGACATATTTTTGGAAAAAGGTATGTTACAAAATACGGCTATCGGCAGTGATTTTGACGGGGCAGATATGGGTGATGAACTTAAAACTGTAGCCGATGTTTTAAAATTAATCGAAAAAACCACCGAAAAGTACGGAAAATCGGTTGCGGATAAGATATTTTTTGAAAATTCTAATAATTTTTACACTAAGGTTTTGACAAATCATAATTTATGATGTAGAATGACAAGGATAATTCTTAAAAGGGGAATTTTAAATGTTTTATACAAGTACAAGAGATGCATCGGTAAAGGTTACATCGGCTGTGGCCATTTCAAAGGGTATTTCGGAAGACGGCGGACTTTTTGTTCCCGAAAGTATACCCACCTTAACTGAAAATGATTTTAAGTCTTTGGCTGGTCTTGATTACATAGGCAGAGCCAAGGCTGTTTTAAGTCTTTTTTTGGATGATTTTACAGACAACGAACTTGATTATTGCTTAAACGGTGCTTATAACGGTACATTTGACGGTAACAAACCTGCACCGCTTGTTAATTTAGAAGATAATAAATATATTTTAGAGTTGTGGCACGGTCCTACCTGTGCTTTTAAGGATTTGGCACTTCAACTGTTACCTTTCTTGCTTACTACTGCCGCCAAAAAGGTCGGCAAGGGCAAGTCGGTTATACTTGTTGCAACATCGGGTGATACAGGTAAGGCGGCTTTGGAAGGTTTTTGTGACGTTGACAATACCGAAATAATAGTTTTCTATCCCGTCAGCGGTGTCAGTCCCATGCAAAAACTTCAAATGGATACCCAAAAAGGTAAAAATGTCTGCGTTTGTGCTATAAAAGGCAATTTTGATGATGCACAAAGCGGTGTTAAGAAGATATTTACCGACAGTGCTTTAAAACAAAAATTACAGGATAACGGTATGGAATTTTCGAGTGCCAACTCGATTAACTGGGGCCGACTTGTTCCGCAGATTGTTTATTATGTATCGTCTTACTGTGAACTTTTAAATAAGGGCGAAAATCTTGAAGGCGGTTTCAATGTCGTTGTTCCTACCGGTAACTTTGGTAATATTTTAGCCGCTTATTATGCTAAATGTATGGGTGTTCCCATAAATAAACTTATTTGTGCATCTAACGCAAATAATGTTCTTACCGATTTTATCAACACAGGTGTGTATGATAGAAACAGAGATTTTTATACCACTATGTCACCGTCTATGGATATTCTTATTTCAAGTAACTTAGAGCGTATGATGTATCACCTTTCGGGTAATGATGCAATATTTACCGCAAAAATTCAAAAAGACCTTGCAGAAACAGGGGTATTTAAAATAAATGATGAGATTTTAAGTAAACTTAAAGGTCTTTATTTCGGCGGTTGCTGTGATGATAACGGCACACTTGATACAATTAAGGCGACTTTTGATAAAAAGAATTATCTTTGCGATACCCATACCGCCGTTGCAGTTTCGGTTATGGATAAGTATTTAAGCGAAACAGGGGATAAATTACCTGTAGTTGTGGCTTCTACCGCAAGCCCATATAAGTTCTCGGCGTCTGTTTTAAAGGCCGTAGCACCCGAAAAATGCTCGTCTGACGAGTTTAAAATGGTCGACGATTTAAGTAACGCAACCAAAACTACAGTTCCCGCACCTATTGCGGCTTTGAAAAATGCCACACCTCGTTTTAATAACGTTTGCGAAAAACAGAATATGGCAGACTTCGTATTGGATTTTCTTAAAATAAAGTAATTGAAAACAGGACTGTTTTAAATGAAACAGTCCTGCTTTTGAGGTTTTAAAATTATTTCTGCTCGAAGGTGTCACAGCAGGTGTCACTACTGCAGTCTGCTTTGTGAGGACCTACCTTAATGCAACCTGCATCACAGCAGTTGTCAATAGTATGGTGACGGCAGTTTTCAACCTCACATTTGATACCGGAAATTTTGCATCCGCAATTATCGTTCATGACGGGTTCTCCTTTTTAAAATATATTTTCCGAATACTTCGGACAAAGTTAGTATAACCGATTATTTTTCAATAAATCTTTAGGAGGCGACAAATGTCACTGTATACTATTTCCGATTTGCATTTGTCGTTATCAGCCGACAAACCCATGAATATTTTTTACGGTTGGGAAAATTATGTTGAAAGACTGACCGCTAATTGGTGCCGAGTTGTAACTGATGAAGATACTGTTATAATTCCGGGTGATATTTCTTGGGCATTAAAATTAGAGGAAAGTTTGGAAGATTTTAAATTTTTGGATTCTCTGCCGGGCAAAAAAGTAATTATTAAAGGCAATCACGACCTTTGGTGGGGAACAATGACCAAACTTTTGGAATTTTTTAATAAAAATTCAATTAAAACGGTTACACCATTGTTTAATTCATTTGTTTTAGCCGAAGGTTTTGCGATTTGCGG
>JAZNLA010000066.1:0-71710 GCA_045578845.1 Acutalibacteraceae bacterium
AATCATCATTTCCTTTCACGAAAAAATATAAGCCTTCGCCGTTTTACACATCAAATAAAGGACATATCTGACCTGTCTTTGAAACTCAAAGAAATATGTATTAAACCTACCCTTTACAGCGTGTAATTCGACATTTATAAAAAATGTAAACTGTGACATAAGGATATCACGCCACATTTTGTACATTAAATTATAACTTTGTTAATTATATTAGTCAAGGCGAAAAGTTGCCAAGATTGCAGAATGTTTTTTGGTGTTTTTGACAAGTTGGATTGCAGGCAGTGATGTGCCATTTCTCATATTGTCATTCCGAGCAAAGTCGAGGAATCTTTTCAAGACCCTTCGGCTACTTACAGGGGTGACAATATATAGTTTTTTATTTATGCGATATTTTCGGGCGAACGGGGAAGCCCTACGATGTTCATTTTAGGAATGTTCGCCTCATCCGCCGAAAGCGATTTCTCCTTCCTATGAGAAGAAGGCTAAAAAAACCCGCAACCATTTGGTTGCGGGGACAATAACTTTATATTATTTATAGTACAAATATTTATAAAAAACAGGGTGGGTGGAAAGGTGGTCGGCAAGGGTAGACTTGTTACTTGAGCCGGGGTTATTTATGATGAAATCGTTAGCCGTAAGGTCGATGCCGTTACCTTCATAACCTTTTATTACAACCCAATGCTGACTGCCGTATTTGGTTTTAGAGCCGAATATAACCGGTTTGCCTTTCTTTAGTTGCTCTAAAATTCCGTTTAAATATCCTACACTGTTTGTCACAGTAAGGTAGTCCGACGGCCAATAAACGTTGCCGCTGCTTGTGTATTTGAGTTGCTTTGACATAGTGTCGGGGCGGATAACAGTACCTTTGCGGTAGGACTCTACCATGGCTATGGCTGTAGTGGTACAACCGATTTGTGAAATGGTTTTACCCGATGTGCCAATCTCAACATTTGCCCAACGGCTGTCGTTTTGTTTTAAACTTACAACATTTAAGTTTATCGATATCCCTTTTTCACCGAGGTATTTTGAACTGACATAACCTATTTTAGAGCCGTCGAAAAGCACCTTATTCCAACCGTTTTCGGTTGAAAGGGTTATAACATTTTCGTTTCTTTGTAATGTACCTATGATTTTTTTGTCGGTGCCGGCACCTTCACGGATATTCAGTCTGCCTGACGTTATTTTAACGGTTAAGACTTGTGAATCTTCTTCACTTATATATCGAGCCAAACAGTAACCGATTTTGCCGTCTTCGTATTCAACCTGCCACCAGTCGCCCGAAGTTTTAAGCAGTGTTACATAACTGTCTTTTTTGAGTGAGGTTAAAATTTCCGAGTCCGCCGATGCTTCGCTTCTGACAATAAGTCCCGTATATCTTGTAGCAACCCTGCCGGCTTTGGCGGTTTGCGGTATTTCCGACGCCTTGGTCGGAAGTGCAAAAACCGACATTGCAAAAATTGCCGAAATAATTATCGCTGATAGTTTTTTCATAAAATCTCCTTTTTTATTTGTTACACATGTGTCAAGGGAATTATAACAGCAGTCTTGCTGTTTGTGAATACTCCAAATTATGTAAACCGAAGTAATTTTAAAAATTGATTTACAAATTCATACATTTGATGTATAATTATTTATAATTTATTTCAAGGAGATTTATCATGAGTTTTGAAGCGGGTAATAATGATTATTTTTTAATGATAAAATCAGCAGATAAAAAGGTTACTGCCAAAGGTATGCCGTATTTGGATATGACGCTTTGCGATAAAGACGGTGAAATTAACGCCAAACTTTGGGATTACAAAGAGGAAGTTCAAGGCCTTTTTTCGGCAGGTGATATTGTTAAGGTGAGGGGTACTGTAAGCCCTTACAACGGTGTTGACCAACTGCGTGTTGAACGTATACGCAAGGCGGTGACGTCGGACAATGTCAATCCTGCCGATTTTGTGCCCAGTGCCGATTATGACGGCGAAGCCATGTTTTTAGAACTTATGAGTATTGCCGATGGGCTTGAAGATGAGGAAATCAAAACGATAGTTACTGCTATATATAATGAATATCGCGAAAAGTTACTGTTTTGGCCTGCAGCGTATAAGTTGCATCATGCAATCCGCGGCGGACTTTTGTATCATACTTTGTCGATTGTAAGGCTGGCAGATGCAATTTGCAAAATTTACCCGTCGGTCAATCGCGACCTGCTTTTGGGTGGTGCTATGCTTCACGATATTGCCAAAACCGACGAATTTTTAATAAGCGGAAGCGGAACGGTCAGCGGATATTCTTTAGAGGGCAACCTTATCGGGCATTTAGCAAAGGGTGCAATAATTGTTGACCGATTTGCCGAAAACTTAAATATTTCCGAACAGACCAAATTTTTGCTCGAGCACATGATGTTGTCACATCATGGCGAGCCTGAGTTCGGTGCCGCGGTAAAACCTATGTTTATTGAGGCTGAACTTCTAAGCGAACTTGACCTTTTAGACGCAAGAATGTATGAACTCCAAGAGGCGGTCGGTACTGTCAATGACGGTGAATATACCAATAAAATGTGGGCACTTGACAATCGTAAGTTCTATAATCACGGCAAATCGCAGGTAAGCACCAAAGCAAAACTTTTTTAAGCAGTAATTAGGATGAAATTTGCCGCATAATATCGTATCAGCGGTTGAAATTTCGAAAAAAGTCGACAAATTTCATTTTTTTGTTGCAAATAAAAAATACATATGATAATATAAATTAGTAGAGATACCGTTTGTGCGGTGTTTACTTAAATTTTACATTCGGAGGAATTTAATCATGTTTTGTAAAAATTGCGGAAATCAAATGGATGACGCTGCTGCCGTTTGCGTTAAATGCGGTGTTGCAGCCGGTCAGGGTGTAAACTACTGTCCTAACTGCGGAACTCAGGCTGTTCCCGGTGCTGCTGTTTGTACACAGTGCGGCGTTGTTTTAGGCGATACCGTTATAGCACCCGAAAATCAGAAGTCTAAAATAGCTGCAGGTCTTCTTGCTATTTTCCTTGGCGGTATCGGTGTACATAACTTCTATCTCGGCTACACAGGCAAAGCCGTTGCTCAACTTTTGATTTTCTTGTTAACTTGTAGTTTTGGCGGTATTATTACAGGAGTTTGGGCACTTATTGAAGCCATTATGATTTTCACCGGCTCTATCAACAAAGACGGTAAAGGCGTTCCCCTTAAAGACTAATTCACAAAATAAAAAAAGGCTGTCCCATCGGGACAGCCTTTTTTGTTGTCTTTTTAAAAGAAAAACGGTAAATTTATTAAAGCATATATGGATTGTTCAAAAAAGTCGCTAGAGAAAAAACCTTCGCTTATTGCCTCTATTATCAAAAAGATTATTGCCGCAAGAAGTGGCAATAAAGTGCTTACAAGCGACAGTATAAGCGGGATTATAAAACTTAAAAATGCCACTGCACCGATTGCAACCGCCGCAATTATCATAGCCTTTGTAAGGCTTTTGTCGGCGTCGTTTTCAGCAACATAAACCGTGCCGCATTTGGGACATCTGCCGCGGGTTTCAATGTATAAAGTTCCGCAATTTTTACATTTGATAGTTTTAGGCAAATTCATAAATATTCTCCTTTATGCGTGGTACAGTTTTTTGGTCTGATATTTCGGCTCACAGGTTAAATTAACGCCGAGTTTACGGAATGTCTGCTCGTCAACGCGGGATAGAATTACGGTTGAATGTGCTTCGGCACCTTTAAGTTTTTCAACCTGTTCAAGTGCTTTTTTGGCGGTTTCGTCGGTGGCGGCACAAATCGACAGAGCAATCAGCACTTCGTCGGTGTGAAGACGGGGATTGTGGTTGCCGAGCACGCCGGTTTTCATTTTTTGTATCGGCTCTATAATTGTGGGTGACAGCAACTGTACCTCATCGGGAATATTGCCCAAGACCTTCAGTACGTTAAGCAACATTGACGAAGATGCACCAAGCAGTGAGGAAGTTTTACCGGTGATAATTCTGCCGTCGGCAAGTTCAATAGCGGTTGCAGGGCCGTCAGTAGCCTCAGCCTTCTGAAGGGCGGCCGAAACAACGGGGCGGTCGTTAATACCGATACCGAGTCTGTTCATAAGCAGTTCGATTTTTGCAACTTCGCTTTGCTCGGACAATCCTTGTCTTACCGAACAAAGTGCGGCATAGTATCGGCGAATAATCTCTTGGTTTGCGGCATCGCGGACGGCATCAGGGTCAGAAATCGCAAAACCTGCCATGTTAACACCCATATCGGTAGGACTTTTATAGGGTGATTTACCCATAATGCGTTCCATCATGGCTGAAAGTACAGGAAAAATTTCGATATCGCGGTTGTAGTTTACGGTGGTTTCGCCATATGCCTCTAAATGGAACGGGTCAATCATATTGACATCATTAAGGTCGGCTGTGGCGGCTTCGTAAGCGACATTTACGGGGTGTTTAAGCGGTAAGTTCCAAACAGGGAATGTTTCAAACTTAGCATAGCCGGCACTGAGTCCGCGTTTGTGTTCGTGATAAAGTTGCGAAAGACAGGTTGCCATTTTACCGCTGCAAGGTCCGGGACCGGTCACCACAACCAGCCTGCGGGTGGTTTCAATATAATCATTTTTACCGAAACCGTCGTCACTTACAATGAGCGGAATGTTAGACGGATAGTCGGAAATGGGATAGTGGCGGTATACTTTTATACCGAGGTTTTTAAGTCTTTTTTCAAAATTCAAAGCAAGCGGTTGTCCTGTAAAAAAGGTTATAACAACCGAGCCGACATAAAGACCTATACCTCTGAAAGCGTCAATAAGACGAAGTGTGTCCAAATCATATGTAATACCAAGGTCGCCGCGGCGTTTGTTTTTTTCAATGGCGTCGGCGTTAATGGCAAGGACTATTTCGGCGTCGTCTTTAAGGTTGAGCAACATTTTTACCTTACTGTCGGGAGCAAAACCCGGCAGTACACGTGAAGCGTGAAAGTCGTCAAAAAGTTTGCCGCCGAATTCCATGTAAAGTTTGTCACCGAACATTTCAATTCGGTCACGAATATTCTGCGACTGCAATTCTATATATTTATCGTTGTCAAAACCCAACCTTGCCACTTTTAAACCCACTCCTTTAATCAACAATTTATTATACATAATTTTATTCTTTCTTGCAAGGGTTTTTGGAAAATTGTTGAAGAATATTTAAATACAAAGAACGACCTGCATTTATTTTTGCAGGTCGTTTTTTGAAATAGATGTTCAAAAGAACACTATTTAAAAATCCCTGTTCGTAAGAACAAGGATTTTTTTGGCGTTCCCGAGGGGATTCGAACCTCCGACCTACCGCTTAGGAGGCGGTCGCTCTATCCAACTGAGCTACGGAAACAAAATTTTATGCGTTACTTAATATACAATAATTTTACGTGTTTGTCAACACTGAGGTTTTATTTACATTTTACTTTTTCTTTTTTGTATATCGGTCTTCTTCGCTGAATATACAACCGCAGTATTTTTGCATATAAAGGTCAAGTTCGCGTGCTTTTTCCTGTCCTTCCTTAAAATAGGGTCTGAAATCGCGGTATAAAAATTCCACACCGTATTTTTCTGCCGATTCCAGTGCGATTTCTTTCATAAGTTCATGATTTTGGTAAGGGCTTATAAAAAGTGTGGAAGTAAAGGCATCAAATCTGTTTTGTTTCGCAAATTCGGCCGTTTTTTCAAGCCGAGTTCGGTAGCAGTACCCGCAACGGTTGCAAAAGTCGGGATAAATATCGCTTATAAACCGTCTTAAACCGTATTCGTTTTCTATTATGAGTTTTGCATTCACACCATTTGCATATTCGCAAATGGTGTTTTTTCTCATTTTATATTCCTTTAAAGGGTGAAGGTTGGGATTATACCAATAAAGTGTAGGCTCTATGTTTTCCTGTCTTAATGACTCTATACACATTATAGAACAAGGAGCACAGCAGGTATGCATTAAAAGTTTCATTTTATAACCCCTTATCACGTTTTTCTTTTTCGGCGAGCATTACCTTGGTGGCAACCTCTATGGCGTTCAGCAGTTTTTCGCGGTCTTCTTTAGACATCGGTACACCGTTAAGAAGTATTTCGTTGCCGTATCTTATACGCTGTCCCATTTCGCTGATTATATCTACCGCTTCATTTGAAAGTTCGGTCACGCCGAGTAGGCTGTCGGTGGAAACCGAAAATACTTTACCGATTTTTATAAGCATTTCATTGTCGGGACTTCGTCTGTCGTGTTCATACATTCCGACGGTACTTGCCGAAACTTTTAAGCGTTGTGCCAACTGCTTTTGTGTCATATTAGACTGCTTTCTTAAATACTTTATTCGTTCCCCGATTGTATTCATTATCCAAACTCCCTCCGATTTCAAAGTTATTTTAACACATTTCGTGTAATATTTCAACAGGATAAAAATTATTTTTATCATAAAAGTTGCAAAAAAGTTAGTGCAACTTTTGTAATATCACACGAAATGTGAATAAAATGCATGATTTAACTTGAAATTTCACACATTTCGTGTTATTATCCTTTTTACAGAGCCCTGTAAAAAAATAAAATGAAAATTTTTCACTCGAGCAGAAAATCAACACAAACTGTGTTGAAAGGGGAATAAAAATGGAATTATCAGATTTAGGCCGTGAGTATTTAGAACGTGCCGACCGACTTTTACAGCGTATACATGAACTAAATGCAATCTGTAAGGATTTTACGGGTAACGAAAAAATTGTACTTAAAAGACGTATACTTTCGCTCTATTTTGATGCGGCGGAATGCCGTAAACTTGCAAAAATGCTTATGTCTTATAAAGGGGGAGAAAATAAAAAATGAAACGGACCGATTTCAGTTTAGAGGTTTTCGGGGACCGATTTCCTACCCAAAGTTTGTTCGCCGAAGGCGATAACTCGAAAAAACTCAGTGTTATGAAAAAGGCGTTGAAACAGGCTATGCAGACCGAACTTACCGACCGTCAGAGGGATATGGTTATTGAATATTATTACGGCGGTGCTACGGTTACTGCGGTGGCGGAAAAATTCGGTGTTACCAAATCCACCGTATCCCGCCATCTAAAGAGGGCGAGAGAACGGCTTAAAAGAGCACTTAAATACGGAATGTATGTCATGTGGACCGAGGAAGATTAAAAAAATCCCCGACCTTTAAGGTTGGGGTGGAGAAATTATAAAAGGTAAAGCCCTGAATCGAGTACCGCAAATTCACGGTTTCCGATTTTAAGGTACCTCAGCACCGGTTCGTCAAAAACAGCACGTTCGGTGACGGTATAGGTTTTGGTGTTGACTTCCAAGATGTTTTTTCCGTCGCGGTTGCAAACCAAAAGTTTGCCTGATGAC
This sequence comes from Acutalibacteraceae bacterium, assembly GCA_045578845.1. Classification (GTDB taxonomy): domain Bacteria; phylum Bacillota; class Clostridia; order Oscillospirales; family Acutalibacteraceae; genus UMGS172. The sequence continues at coordinate 7,347 of JAZNLA010000066.1, forward strand.
TCATCTATCCACATTCCGGTAGGTGAGGCAAACGAGGAATCGTTAGAGCCGCCGATACGCAGTTCCTCACGCATTGTGCGGAGATTAAAGCGGATAAGAGCATTTTTTTCGGCGAAAGATGCCCATAAAGTGTGGCCCTCATTGGCGATTGCTGAGGGACCGCAATCTTTATATTTAATGGTGCCTTGCCATTCGACAGCACCGTCTGACTGTACTATTTTGGCATCGCCCGAATCGGAAACTATAAACAGGCGGTCGTTTTCAAGTTTGACACAACTGTTGGAAATAAAATTCCCCGATTGGAATTTAACACGGTGGTAGTTTTCACCGTATTTTACAAACTCATAATCAGCTTTGGTGCGGTTGGTTACAACACCGTCAGCAAGTGAAACCGATTTGTACGAAACTACAACTTGGTCTTCTATTTCCGGACGCCGGTAAACAAAAATAAAACCTTCTTCGGTTTCAAGAATATCGTAAATTTTTTCAGAAAACAGTTTTTTCACGGTATCCCTCATTTCTAAAATTCAATACATCTCTATTGTAGCCTAATCTTTAAATAATTTCAATGATTATTTAAAAAAATACATGAAAATAATTGTAATTTGTAGAATTTTAGCGGTTGTACGGTGTCCTAAACTTATATGCGGCATAAAATAAATAGGGGATAAAAAAGGTATATGTTTAAATTTTACGGTGACGGGCAAAAATAACAGTGAATAAGAATTTGGAGTGTGAAACCAATGACTGTTAAAAGAGGAGATATTTATTACGCCGACCTAAGTCCCGTTGTTGGCTCTGAGCAGGGCGGAATAAGACCTGTACTTATAGTTCAAAACGATGTGGGTAATAAGTACAGTCCCACTGTGATTGCGGCGGCGATAACAAGTCAGCAGGACAAAACGAAACTGCCGACACATATAAAGGTGGATGCGAGCCTTAGCGGACTTGCCAAAAATTCCATAGTTCTATTGGAGCAGGTACGCACCATTGACAAACAACGGCTGAAAGAAAAAATGGGCAGCCTTGATGTAGGGTCAATGGATAAAATAAATCAAGCACTGTCGGTCAGTTTCGGACTTGGAGATTTTTAAAGTTGTGCCCTTTGCTACATGGCAAGGGGCATTTTTTTAAAATAATTTGCATATTATTTGCCAAATAGAATTTGGGGGAATGGATATGGGAATTTTGAAAAAATTAAGTGTCCTTATACTGTCACTTGTGATTTTTATGTTCGCTACTACGGTATCGGCTGATGTGGCAGAGGAAAAAATAAATGAAAAAATCACTACCGAATATAATTCGCCTGATATTTTAGAGCCGCCTGTGTTTGATGCAACCGAGGTGTCGGCAGGGGTAGGGGCAGTGCTTGAGATACCCGCCAAAGCGGCGATACTTATGGATGTTAAAACCGGTAAAATATTATACGAGCAAAACAGCCATGAACGGTTGGCACCCGCATCTATTACCAAGGTTATGGCACTGCTTTTGACGGTTGAGTCTATGGAATCGGGACTTTTATCATTGGAAACAATGCTTACCGCAAGCGAACACGCTTGCTCAATGGGTGGGTCGCAAATTTGGCTGGAGCCGGGGGAACAGATGTCGGTTGACGACCTGCTTAAGGCGGCGGTGATAGGCAGTGCCAATGATGCGACCGTTGTACTGGGTGAGGCTATCGCAGGCAGCGAAGAGGGCTTTGTCGCCATGATGAATGAGCGTGCGAAGGAATTAGGGCTTAAGGATACTACATTTATAAACGCTACGGGACTTGACGCCGACGGGCATTTGACCAGTGCTTACGATATTGCCGTAATGTCCATGGAACTTATTAAGCACGATATTATTAAAAATTATTCTACTGTGTGGATGGAAACCTTGAGAAACGGGCAGTCGGAACTTGTAAACACAAACAAACTTGTAAAATTTTATGACGGTTGTACGGGACTTAAAACAGGCACGACATCGGTTGCCGGTGCTTGCCTTTCTGCTACCGCCGAGCGTGACGGATTAAGCCTTGTTGCGGTGGTTATGGGTGCACCTACGAGTAATGACCGCTTTCAAGGGGCAAGAAAACTGCTTGACTTCGGGTTTGCTACCTATACAAGTATTACAGTGACAGCCGACCTAAGTGAGATTACAGAGATTCCCGTAAAAGGCGGAGTCGGCTCATTTGTTATACCTGTTTGTCAAGACGAGCAAAGTTTTTTGATTGAGAAACAGCGTAAAGGGGAACTTTCGCAAACGGTTGAACTCCATGAATATTTAAAAGCACCTATTAAAAAAGGTCAGCAAATAGGTGTAGCGAGGGTGTTTTTAGGTACTGAGGAAATAGGAACGGTGAAAATTATTTCCGATAGGTCGGTTTTGAAAATGACATACTTAAGGGCAATTTTAAAAATGATGTCAAGTTGTTTTAAAATTTAAAATTAAATATACATTATATAAGAGCCGATTCGCTGTATGTTTTGTTTTGTTTAGCAGTTTACAGCGGGTTGGTTTTTTGTTACTGTGTGTAAAAAGTATGTTTTTTAGTAAACTTTCAAAAATCTGCTTGAAAATTTTAAGTCGGTATTGTATAATGAATACATAAATTAAAGATATGTAGCCCTATGTTTGTTTTGTGGCACTTTGAAGGGATGTTTTTACCATGGCAATAAAGTTTAATGACGGCTACGCCGCCGAGTTTTTAAATGAAGATGACCTTTTGGGACTCAAAGGTCAGGTTGCAGATGCACATAAAATATTAAACGATAAAAGCGGTCTTGGTAATGATTTTTTGGGTTGGGTTGATTTGCCTGTAAATTACGACAGAGATGAATTTGCGAGAATAAAAAAAGCAGCCGAAAAAATTATTTCCGATACCGATGTTTTTATAGTTATAGGTATCGGCGGTTCGTACCTCGGTGCCCGTGCCGCTATTGAGTTTTTAAAGTCACCGATTTATAACAATCTTCCCAAAAACACCCCCGATATTTATTTTTCGGGTAACAGCATAAGCGGTTCGGCTTTGCAGGATTTACTTAAAATCTGTGAAGGCAAACGTGTTTCGGTCAATGTTATTTCAAAATCGGGTACAACTACCGAGCCTGCCATTGCTTTCAGAGTTTGGAGAGAGTATTTGGAAGAGCGTTACGGCCATGAAGAGGCTGTTAAGAGAATTTATTGTACTACCGATAAGCAAAAAGGCACTTTGAAGCAACTTGCCGACGAACAAGGTTATGAAAGTTTTGTTGTTCCCGACGATGTCGGCGGACGTTTCTCGGTACTTACCGCTGTAGGTCTTTTGCCCATAGCCGTTGCAGGTGCCGATATTGATGCACTTATGAACGGTGCCGCAAAAGCCCGCGAGGAATATGCGGTTTGTGATATTGAAACTAATGACTGCTATAAATATGCAGCACTCAGAAATGCTTTCTACCGCAGAGGCAAGTCGATTGAACTGCTTGTTTCCTATGAGCCTAGGTTTACTATGATGGCAGAATGGTTCAAACAACTTTACGGTGAGAGCGAAGGCAAAAACGGCAAAGGTCTTTTCCCTGCATCGGTAAACTTTACCGCCGACCTTCATTCTATGGGACAGTACATTCAAGACGGCAGACGTTTAATGTTTGAAACCGTAATAACTATTGGTGACTGCGGCGAGGATTTAGTTATTAAACCTGACGAGAAAAACGGTGACGGACTTAACTTCCTTGCAGGAAAAACAATGTCGTATGTCAATGAAAAGGCTTTCCAAGGTACTGTGCTTGCACATACCGACGGCGGCGTTCCCAACCTTGTAATTGAGGTTGATAAGGCTGACGAGGAAAACCTCGGCAGACTTATTTACTTCTTTGAAAAGGCTTGTGCAATTTCGGGTTATATTTTGGGTGTTAATCCCTTTAACCAACCCGGTGTTGAAAGTTATAAGAAGAATATGTTCGCAATGCTCGGCAAACCCGGTTACGAAGAGCAAAAGGCCGCTTTGGAAGCAAGAATTAAGTAAAATATGTGCGGGGTAACCCCGCCTAAAAATACAAAGGAGTGTTTTTTATGTTAAAACTCATTATCGGTAAAAAAGGAAGCGGAAAGACCAAGAAACTTATAGATCTTGTAACTGCCGCCGCCGACGCCTCTGACGGAAACGTTGTTTGTGTTGAGAAAGGCGATACTCTTACCTACAATATTACCCATCGTGTTCGTTTGGTTGACGCTGATCATTACAGTGTTTCGGGGTTTGATGCTTTTTACGGTTTCCTTTCGGGAATTTGTGCAGGTAACTACGATTTAACCCATGTTTATGTTGATGCCGTTTTGAGAATTTGCTCAAGAGATTTCGATGAGTTAGCCAAGTTCTTTGAGAAAATCGAGGCTTTGTCAAAGATAAGCGACACCGAGTTCACATTCACCGTTTCGTGTGATGAGAGTGATATTCCGGCAAGCGTTTTCGAGTTTGCAGAGAAAATCTAAATCGGGTATAACGGCAGACTTTGTGTCTGCCGTTTATTTTTATGCTTAAATTTCCGAAAAATTTGTCTTGACAAAGTAAACCTTGCTATATATAATAATCTGTGTGACAATATGAGGTGAGTGGTATGGTTCTTGATTTAAGGTCACTTTTTGTAAATGACGGAGAGAAACTTCCGCTCGATTGCAGGTTTGATTTAAGCGATGTTGAGTTTTACGGCGAAAGACCTTTAAGGTCACCCGTGACGGTAAAGGGCAGTGCTTACAGTCGGGCCGGCATTGTAACACTATCGGTTATTTGCGACTGTGAATATACAGCCCCGTGCGACCGTTGCGGTAGTGACACGGTAAAGCATTATAATGTACCGATAGAACGCGTTCTTGTATCTAAACTCGAAAACGGCGAGAACGACGAAATAATCCTACTTGAAGATTTTAAACTCGATTTGCAAGAACTCGTATTTACCGAGGTTGTCTGCAATTTACCGAGTAAGCATCTTTGCAGTGAGGATTGTAAGGGTTTATGCCAACAGTGCGGTAAAAATCTGAACGACGGCCCTTGCGGTTGTGCTACCAAATCAGTTGACCCGCGGCTTGCCGCATTAGCCCAATTACTTGAGAATTAAGATAAGGCATTTTTTAAGGAGGCGTTTAAAATGGCAGTTCCTAAGAGAAAAACCTCTAAAGCAAGAAAGAACAAAAGACGTTCTAATGTTTGGAGAATGAGTGCACCCGCACTTGTTAAGTGTGAGCATTGTGGTGAATATAAAAGGCCTCACCGCGTTTGCCCTGCCTGCGGTTATTACAACAACCGTGAAGTTGTCAAGGTTGCAGACTAATTAGCAGTTCCAAAGGGAAGGAGTAATCCTTCCCTTATTTTTTAGTTTAAGGTAGGTGACGGGAATGGCTGTGAAAATAAGTTCGGTAGAAAAAGGCTCGTATGCCGAAAATTTGGGTATTAAAGCAGGGGATACTCTGTTAAAACTTTGCGGGCAGGAAATAATAGATGTGTTGGACTATAGGTTTTACCAAAATGATACCGATGTATCTATAGAGTATGAAACCGAAAGCGGACAAATAAAAACCGCAAATATAAAAAAGAGAGAATATGATGAACTTGGGCTGGAGTTTTCAACCTATTTAATGGACAAGCAACATTCCTGCCGCAACAAATGTGTATTTTGCTTTATTGACCAGTTGCCTAAAGGTTTACGCGAGTCGCTTTATTTTAAAGATGATGACTCAAGAATGTCTTTTCTGTTCGGCAATTATATTACACTGACGAATATCACCGAACATGAAGTTGACCGAATAATAAAAATGCATATAAGTCCCGTAAATGTTTCGGTGCACACAACTAACCCCGAACTCAGGGTTAAAATGATGAACAACCGCTTTGCGGGGCAGTCGCTTGATATTCTTTACAGGCTTTGCGATGCGGGGATAAGCGTCAACTGTCAACTTGTGCTGTGCCCCGGTTTAAATGACGGCAAAGAACTAATAAGAAGTCTTGAAGATTTGACTGAATATGAGGCGGTAAAAAGTGTTGCCTGTGTGCCTGTAGGCCTCAGCGGACACCGAGAAGGACTTGAAAAATTAGAGCCGTATTCAAAAGAAACGGCAGAAGAAGTGCTGAAAATTACCGAAGATTTCGGCAATAAAACTGTAGAAAAATACGGCGAGAGGCGTGTTTTTGCCGCCGATGAATTTTATATAATAGCAGAAAAGCCGTTGCCTGAAGCCGATTTTTACGGCGACTTTGTTCAACTTGAAAACGGAGTCGGAATGTGGGCAATGCTTAAAAACGAATGTGAAGAGGCTATATTTGATATAGACCCACCCGAAAATAACCGAAAAATATCGTCGGTAACGGGCGAAGCGGCTTATCCGCTTATTCTAAATATTGTTGACAATGTAAAGAAAAAATGGCATAATTTTGATTGTAAGGTTTTAAAAATAAAAAATGACTTTTTCGGCGGCAAAATAACGGTGACGGGACTTGTGACCGGTACCGATATTATAAAGCAGTTAAAGGGTAAAGATTTGGGCGACGAGTTACTTATTCCGTCGGCAATGTTAAGGCATGAGGGTGATATGTTTTTGGACAGTGTCACCGTTGACGAGGTCAAAAAAGCCTTGGGCGTAGATATACGGATAGTGGATAACGACGGGTGGTCGCTCATCTCTGCGTTGGCAGGGAAATAGGAGGATAAAAAATTGGCAAAACCTATAGTAGCAGTGGTCGGCAGACCGAATGTAGGTAAATCGACACTGTTTAACAAACTTTGCGGGAAAAGACTTTCAATAGTTGATGACACCCCGGGCGTCACCCGCGACCGCATTTTCGGCGATGCCGAGTGGTGCGGTAAAAGTTTTATGCTTATTGATACAGGCGGTATTGAGCCTAAAACCGACGATGTTATTTTAAAGAAAATGAAGGCTCAGGCTGAACTCGCCATTGATACGGCTAATGTTATAATCTTCGTTACCGATTTAAAAAGCGGTGTTACCGCCTCGGACAGCGAGGTTGCCACAATGCTTCAAAAAAGCGGCAAACCGGTTGTGCTTTGTGTGAATAAGTGTGACCGTTTAGGCTCTGTACCTATGGAATTTTACGAATTCTATAATTTGGGTATCGGCGACCCTGTAGCCGTTTCGAGTGTTCACGGTCACGGTACGGGCGATTTGCTTGACAAGGTTTTCGAATATATAGATTACGAGGCGTTTGAGGTCGAAGACGAGGACATCATAAATGTTGCCGTTATCGGCAAACCGAATGCAGGTAAATCTTCGCTTATCAATGCCGTCTGTAATGAAGAAAGAGCCATTGTTTCGGATATTGCGGGTACCACCCGCGATGCCATTGATACGCTTGTTACGGTAGGCGGGCAGAAATATAATTTCACCGACACTGCAGGTATCAGAAGAAAAAGCAAGGTTGACGACGACATTGAAAAATACAGTGTCTTGCGTGCTAAAATGGCGGTCGAAAGAGCCGACGTATGCGTGATTATGATTGACGCAACCGAAGGCTTTACTGAGCAGGACTCTAAGGTTGCAGGTCTTGCAATGGCTGAGGGCAAAGCCGCAATTATTGCCGTAAACAAGTGGGATATAGTCGATAAAGACGGCAAAACCATGGATAATATGAGAAAACAACTCATGGACGATTTTGCTTTTATGCCCTATGCACCCATTATATTTATTTCGGCAAAAACAGGTCAAAGGCTCGACCGACTTTTTGAACTTATAAAGTTTGTTCATTCGCAAAACACAATGCGAATTTCTACAGGTATGCTTAATGACGTTTTGGCAGAGGCTACTGCACGCGTTCAACCGCCGACCGATAAAGGTAAAAGACTTAAAATTTATTACATGACACAGGCGTCGACCAAACCGCCGACATTTGTCTTTTTCTGTAACAGAGAGGAACTTTTCCATTTTTCGTATCAGCGTTATTTGGAAAATCAAATCCGTTCGATATTCGGTCTTGAAGGCACGCCCGTAAGGTTTGTTATACGAGAACGCGGCGACCGCAAGGTGTAATTTTTGGTAGGAGTAGTACTATGGCTTGGTTTTTAGTTGTAATTTCACTAATCGGTTCATATCTTTTAGGCAGTGTTAATGCTGCCGTTATCGTGTCACGTATTGTTGCACATGACGATATAAGAAATCACGGCAGCGGTAATGCGGGTATGACCAATATTATGAGGACTTTGGGTTTTTTACCCGGTGTCGTAACCCTTTTAATTGATACTTTTAAGGGCGTGGCGGTTTGCTTTTTGGCAAAGTTGGTTATTTTCCCTTATGTTTTTGAGCAGTTAAGTTTAGATATTTTAAGACCCGAATTTGCAATTTATTATTGCGGAATTTTGTGTTTGCTCGGCCACGTTTTCCCTGTATTCTTCGAATTTAGAGGCGGCAAAGGTGTAGCCACAACAATGGGTATCGCCATTGTCTGCCAGTGGCAGACGGCACTTATAGCCATAGCCATTTTTGTAGTGTTAATGCTTATTTTCCGCATTGTTTCTTTAGGCTCAATCATGGGTGCGGCAACCTTGCCTTTCTTTAATATCGCGTTTGCAAAACGCATACCCGAAACCGAGCACGAAGTTTTAATTCAATGTATACTTTTCGGCATAATTTCATTTATTATAATATTCATGCACCGTTCAAATATAGTCCGTTTAATACGCGGCGAGGAAAAGAAATTTACCATAAAGAAAAATAAGGAGCCGAATAAATAATGGCAAACTTTAAGGTTTTAGGTTCGGGCGGCTGGGGAATAGCACTTGCTTTGGGTGCCTACAAAAAAGGGCATAACGTAACCCTGTGGTCACCCTTTGAAGACGAGGTTAAAGAACTTTTATCCACCCGCGAAAGCAAACTTTTAAAAGGTGTAAAAATCCCCGAAGATATAGAGATTACTACAAAACTTACTTCAAATGAAAAGTGGGATTTTATAATAATCGCCGTTCCGTCATTTGCCGTAAGGGAAACTGCGGCAAGGCTTAAAACGGTTGATTGCGATATTGTCATAAATGTTGCGAAAGGTTTTGAAAAGGCCACTAAAAGCAGGCTTTCTGAAGTAATAGCAGAAGAACTGCCCGATAAAAAGGTGGTAGTGCTGTCGGGCCCGTCGCACGCCGAAGAGGTTGCCCGCGGTGTACCAACATCGGTTGTATCGGCGAGCGAAGACGTGAACGCGGCTTTATCGGTGCAAGAGGCACTTATTTCAAATAATTTCCGCATTTATACCAACAGTGACGTTGTCGGCGTTGAGGTCGGCGGTGCACTTAAAAACGTTATTGCCGTAGCGTCGGGTATAGAAAACGGATTGAATTTGGGTGATAACACAAGGGCGGCACTTATGACAAGAGGTCTTGCCGAAATAGCAAGACTCGGTGTGAAATTAGGTGCCGACACTAAAACCTTTATGGGCCTTTCGGGACTCGGTGATTTGATAGTTACCTGTATGTCCGAGCATAGCCGTAACAACCGTTTCGGCAATCTTATAGGCAACGGTGTGTCGGTTGCAGAGGCACTGAAAACGGTCGGTACGGTTGAGGGATACTATGCTGTTGAGATTGTAAACGGCATGGCTAAAGAGTACGGAATTTCAATGCCCATTACCGAAGAGTGCTACAATATATTATATAAAGGTGACGAGCCGTCGCTGGCGTTAAAACGTTTGATGTCCCGCCCCGGCAGAACCGAAGAAGAAAATAATTGGATGTAAAAACAAAATCGCCCGAAAATTCGGGCGATTTTGTTTTTAGTATATTTTCATTAAAATTCCTTAAAATAATGACAAATGATTTATAAGGAGTAATTTTATGAAATTTGTAAAATTTTCGGCATTTATACTTTCGGTCATTTGTCTGATGATGTGTCTTGCTGCTTGCGGCGGCGGTGATACGGTGCCCGAGTCTTCGTCGGCAGGCTCGGTTACAAACAGCACTGCCGAATACAAAGACGGCGAGTACAAAGCCTCGGCACCGTCTTATGACGACAGTGGGTACAAAGCAACCGCTAAGGTCGTGGTTAAAAACGGAAAGGTTTATTCGGTTGACTGCGACGCCGACTCCAAAGACGGCGGTACCAAAAAAGCACACGCCGAAAGCGGTAAGTACGACATGAAAAAGGGCGGTGCACAGTACGGTTGGCATGAAGAAATCGCCTTTTTCGAAAGGTATGTCACCGAAAAAGGTGTTGACGCGGTCAGCCTTAAAGGTGACGGCAAAACCGATGTTATTACGGGTTGCACCATAGCCGTTTCGGACTACGTTGACCTTATAAACGAAGCACTTAATAAGGCTAAGAAATAATTACTTTAATGCTATTACGGGAGTTTTGCCGTTTTCGGTCACTAAAAGACCGTCGGACAGGGTGAAACTTCCGTCTTTTTTTATAAATACCGCTTCGGCACCGTACTGTTTTATAAGGCTAAGTCCTTTTTCTTCGCCTAAAACAAGGCAGGCGGTTGAAAGCCCGTCGGCTATGGCAGAAGAGGAACATATAATTGTAACCGAGGTCAATTCGTTTTGGCTTGGATACCCTGTTTTAGGGTCGATTACATGGTGGTAAATGTTGCCGTCATGCTCAAAATACCGTTCGTATATTCCCGATGTTACAGCGGTTTTGTCGTCTAAGGAAAGCTTAAGCTTTACGGTACCGTTTTCAAAAAACGGTTTTTGAATACCTACGGTAAACTGCTCGTTTTCGCCAAGTAACATGACATTTCCGCCCAAATTTATAATTGCTTTTTTAATGCCGTTTTCCAAAAGGTATTCCTTGACGCGGTCGGCAATATATCCTTTGGCAATTCCGCCGAGGTCGATTTCGGCACCGTTTATAAGTTTCACAGTATTGTCTTTTACCGAACAGTTTTTATAGTTTACAGATTTTAAAGCCGACTTTATACTGTCCGCCGACGGGGGCAGTGTGGCATTTTCAACATCCCATAACACCGACAAAGGTAAAACGGTCATGTCAAACGCACCGCCGCTTTTTTCTGATATATTAAGCCCTATAGTTATAAGTTCTAAAGTGTCGGGTGAAATGTCGGCGGTGCCGTTTAAGTTAAGTTTGCTTACGTCACTGCCCATCACAGTACGGCTGAACATCTGCTCATATTTTTCGCAGAGCGAAAAAGCACCGTCTAAAATTTCTTCACTTCCGCCGTAGGCAGTGATGGTAACAACGGTGGTCATCAGCACCTTGGTCTTTGTATATTTCTTTTCATTTGACCCTTTACAAGAGCAGAGCAACAACAGTGTAACAATTATTAAACAGGTAATTCGTTTCATATGTCGGCCTTTCTTTTTCTAAAAAGTACTAACCTTTACAAATATATTAAACAGTATTGCGGGGTTTAAGTCAAGAAAAAGACTTAAATCTTGTAAAACGGCAAAAATAGGTGTATAATTTCATATATTATCTTAAAGGACGGGCGAAAGTATGATAAAACGGGCAGACATAATTTTAATATCAGCCGTAGTTACAGTAGCGGTGTTTTGGCTCGTTTTGTCGTTCGTTACCTTAAAATCGGGCAGTAAAGCGGTTGTTTCGGTAGACAACAAACCTTTTGCTGAGTATAAGATGGATACAGACGGAGAATATGAAATTAAAACCGAATACGGCACAAACACACTGCTTATTGAAAACGGTACGGTGAAAATAGTTTCTGCCGACTGCCCCGACAAATACTGTGTTAGACATATTAAAATAGAAAGCGACGGTCAAATGATTGTCTGTTTGCCGCACAAACTGACCGTTGAGATTGAGGAATAGATATGACTGAAAGAAAAGCGGCAAGAAACACGGCGTATTTCGGTGTCATGTTGGGATTGGCACTAATCTGCGGATTTATAGAAACTTTGATACCGTTTGATTTCGGAATACCCGGCATTAAATTGGGACTTGCCAATGCCGTTGCACTTTATGTGTTTTACAAAAACGGATTTGTGCCGTCGCTTATTGTAAATGTAGCGAGAATATGTTTAGTGGGTATTTTATTTGGCAACGCACTGAGTTTAGTCTATTCGCTGTCGGGCGGTGTTTTGGCGGTTTTAACCATGTGGTGCGTTTGGAAGTTCAAATGTTTTTCGGTAATCGGTGTCAGCGTTGCGGGTGCCGTAATGCACGGCGTGGGGCAACTACTCTGTGCGGCGGTGGTTATCAGTTTTAAAGTTTCACTTGCTTACCTGCCGTTTCTTATGATTTCGGGTGCTGTTACGGGCACACTTATAGGTATAGCCGTAACCCTCTTATTAAAAAGGGCAGAACAGTTAAAGTTGTAAAAAATTCCGCCTTTAGAAAAATTTTGTAAAAATTGAATATTTTCACTTGACATATAGCATTTGTCGGTATATAATTGTATACTGCTTAATCATGGGCTCATAGCCGTTTGTTTAAGATGAAAGTCGTCGAAAACAAGCAAAATATGTGCCCAAAGATTATTGGAAAAGCAGCATCATATACGGCAGATGCTTTTGTGATTTCAAGGTACCTGCCGAGGATACTCCGGTGCTATGCGAAATCAAGCGGAAATATTATCAAGGAGTGATTAAAGCCCATGCTTAATACGGTGAAAGTAAAACCCGTAAAGTACGGAAAGAACGAAAGAATGACCTTCTCGCAAATCGGTGAAGTAATCGACATGCCGAACTTAATCGAAATCCAGAAGGATTCGTATTCGTGGTTTCTTAACGAAGGCTTGAAGGAAGTTTTCGAGGATATGTCTTCTATTACCGATTATACCGGTAACCTTGTTCTCGATTTCATTGACTATCGTCTTGACGATAAACCTAAATATACCGTTACCGAGTGTAAGGAACGGGATGCAACATATGCTGCACCTTTAAAGGTATTGGCACGTTTGCAGAATGTTGAAACCGGTGAAATAAAAGAAAACGAAGTGTTTATGGGCGATTTTCCGCTCATGACAGAATCGGGCACCTTTGTTATCAACGGTGCCGAGCGTGTTGTTGTTTCGCAACTTGTACGTTCACCCGGTGTATACTATGATTGCGTTATTGATAAGTCGGGCAGAAAACTGTTCAGTTCTACCGTTATTCCTAACCGCGGTGCTTGGCTTGAATATGAAACCGCACCCGACGGCTCGCTTTATGTCCGTATAGACAAAAACCGCAAGTTGCCGTTATCTCAACTTGTGCGCGCTTTGGGCGTTCAGTCTAACTTTGAAATAAGCGAACTTTTGGGCGAAGACGAGCGTATGACCGCCACCTTTGAAAAGGATACCACTGTTGATACCGACATGGCACTTATCGAGGTATATAAGAAACTGCGTCCCGGTGAGCCTGCAACAGTTGAAGGTGCACAGAGCCACTTAGAGCAGTTGTTCTTTGATGACCGCCGTTACGATTTGTCGAGGGTCGGCCGTTTCAAATATAATAAGAAACTCGCTATTGCCGCCCGTATTGCCGGCAAGGTTTTGTCACGCCCTGTTTGTGATCCTTTAACCGGTGAAATTATTGCCGAAGCAGGCGAAACCGTCACCCGCGAAAAGGCTCGCGAAATTCAGAAAAAGGGTGTTAACGAAGTATACCTCGATGTTCTCGAAAATGAGGGTGAACGCAACGAGGTTAAGATACTTTCCAACGGCACCGTAGACATTAAAGATTTTATCGACTTCGATTTATCTGAGTTTGATATTAAAGAAAAGGTTTCTTTTGCAGTGCTTAAAGAAATCTTGGAAAACAATGAAGGCGAAGAGGCTATAAGACAGGCTATTGAAGATAATATCACTGCTCTTTGCCCCAAGCACATTACTATTGACGATATTTATGCATCTATCAACTATTTCCTCGGACTTCCGCACGGAATAGGCGATGTTGATGATATAGACCATTTGGGCAACCGTCGTATCCGTTGTGTCGGTGAACTTTTGCAGAACCAGTTCCGCATCGGTTTCTCAAGAATGGAAAGAGTTATTCGTGAAAAGATGACATTACAGGCTCAGGATATGGATGTTATTACTCCGCAAACCTTGGTTAATATCCGCCCTGTTGTTGCTGCTATAAAAGAGTTCTTCGGCTCGTCACCTTTGTCACAGTTTATGGATCAGACTAACCCCTTATCAGAACTCACTCATAAACGCCGTCTTTCGGCTTTAGGTCCCGGCGGTTTGTCGCGTGACCGTGCAGGATTCGAAGTTCGTGACGTTCACTATAGCCACTATGGCCGTATGTGCCCGATTGAAACACCGGAAGGTCCTAACATTGGACTTATTTCTTACCTTGCAACCTTTGCTAAAATCAATGAATACGGATTTATTGAAGCACCGTTCCGCAAGGTAGACAAGACCACCGGCAAAGTATTAGATGAAGTTGTTTATATGACCGCCGATGAAGAGGACGAGTATATTGTTGCTCAGGCTAACGAGCCGCTCGATGAAAACGGTCATTTTATAAATGACCGTATCAATGCACGTTACCGCGACCAGTTCCTTGAAACCAATGGTGCCGATGTCGATTTCATGGACGTTTCACCTAAAATGGTTGTTTCGGTAGCAACCGCTATGATACCGTTCCTTGAAAACGATGATACCAACCGTGCACTTATGGGCTCGAACATGCAGAAGCAGGCTGTTCCGCTTCTTAAAACCGAGAACCCCATTGTAGGTACCGGTATGGAATATAAGGCTGCAGTTGACTCGGGTGTTGTTGTACTCGCCAAACGTGCAGGTACCGTAGCCTCGGTCAGTGCAGATAAAATTACGGTTAAGGTCAGTGCCTCTGAGATGGACGAGTATGAACTTATTAAGTTTCTTCGTTCAAACCACGGTACCTGTATTAACCAAAAGCCTATTGTAAATGTAGGCCAAACCGTTGAAGCAGGCGAAGTTATTGCCGATGGTCCTGCTACAAGCAACGGTGAAGTTTCCTTGGGTAAAAATGCTCTTATAGGCTTTATGACATGGGAAGGATACAACTATGAAGACGCCGTTCTTATTAACCAAAAGTTAGTAAGAGAGGATATGTATACCTCTATTCATATTGAGGAATACGATATTGAAGCCCGCGACACTAAACTTGGTGCTGAGGAAATCACCCGCGATATTCCCAACGTCGGTGACGACGCTTTGAAAGACCTCGACGAACGCGGTATTATCCGTATCGGTGCAGAGGTTAGAGCAGGTGACATTCTTGTCGGTAAGGTTACACCTAAGGGCGAAACCGAACTTACTGCCGAAGAACGCTTATTGCGTGCTATTTTCGGTGAAAAGGCAAGAGAGGTTAAGGATACTTCGCTTAGAGTACCTCACGGTGAATACGGTACTATTGTTGATGTTAAGGTCTTTGACCGTTCTAACTGTTCTGAACTCAACCCCGGTGTAAACCTTGTTGTCCGTTGCTATATCGCACAGAAACGCAAGATTTCTGTCGGCGATAAAATGGCAGGACGTCATGGTAATAAGGGTGTTGTTTCGAGAATACTGCCCAGCGAAGATATGCCGTTCTTACCTGACGGTACTCCGCTTGACATCGTTCTTAATCCATTGGGCGTTCCTTCACGTATGAACATCGGTCAGGTGCTTGAAGTTCACTTAGGCTACGCCGCAAAGGCTCTCGGCTGGAAGGTTTGCACCCCCGTATTTGACGGTGCACATGAGTCGGATATTCGCCAGATGTTCAAAATGGCTGAGGACTACACCAAGAGTGACGAAAACCCCAACCGTTCTACCGCAGGCATTGACTTCTCGAACATTCCGTTTGCCGAAGATGCCAAAACACAACTTTTTGATGGCCGTACCGGTGAGCCTTTTGACAACCGCGTAACCGTCGGTTATATGTACTACCTTAAACTGCATCACCTCGTTGATGATAAAATTCACGCCCGCTCAACCGGTCCGTACTCAATGGTTACTCAGCAGCCTTTGGGCGGTAAAGCACAGTTCGGCGGTCAGCGTTTCGGTGAAATGGAAGTTTGGGCTTTGGAGGCTTACGGTGCTGCATACACCTTGCAGGAAATCTTGACCATTAAGTCGGACGATATTGTCGGCCGTGTTAAGACCTATGAGTCTATTGTTAAAGGTCAAAACGTACCTAAGCCGGGTGTTCCAGAATCGTTTAAAGTTCTTATTAAAGAACTTCAGTCCTTGGGTCTTGATGTTAAGGTACTTGATGCATTACAAAATGAAATCGACCTTAAACAGACCTTTGACGATGATGACGATTTAGGTTTCTCAAGGCCCGTTACCGAAGACCCTGAATTTAACGAGCCTACCGTTGCCGACACACTTGACGGCTACACACTTGAAGACGAGAACGGCGACCCCATTATTGACGAAGTCGATGATGACGATACCGACCTTGTATTCGACGACCAAGATAACGACTGAAAAGGAGAGTAAAGCAGATGGAAAGTATTGAATTTGAATCCATAAAAATTGGCCTCGCTTCTCCCGAACAGATAAGAAGCTGGTCTCACGGCGAAGTTAAAAAGCCTGAAACCATTAACTACAGAACATTAAAACCTGAACGTGACGGTCTTTACTGCGAAAGAATTTTCGGACCCCAAAAGGACTGGGAATGTCATTGCGGTAAGTACAAGAGAATTCGTTATAAAGGTAAAATTTGCGACCGTTGCGGTGTTGAAGTGACACGTGCCAAGGTAAGACGTGAGAGAATGGGTTCTATTGAACTTGCTGCCCCCGTTTCGCACATTTGGTACTACAAGACCATTCCGTCAAGAATGGGACTTGTACTTGACGTTTCTCCCCGCCTTTTAGAGCATGTCCTTTATTTCTCGCAGTATATTGTTACCGATCCCGGTAATACTCCGCTTCAAAAGAAACAACTTCTTAACGAGGCTCAGTATAATGATATGCGTGAGAAGTATGAGAATGACTTCGAAGCAGGCATGGGTGCAGAAGCAATTAAAAAACTCCTTTCGGAGATTGATGTAGAAGAAACCTGTAAAGAACTCGCAACAGAGTTAGAAGATGCAACCGGTCAAAAGAGGGTAAGACTTCTTAAAAGACTTGAGGTTATGGAAGCATTCAGACAGTCGGGCAACCGTCCCGAATGGATGATTTTAGATGTTATCCCTGTAATTCCGCCCGATTTACGTCCCATGGTACAACTTGACGGCGGACGTTTCGCCACAAGTGACCTTAATGACCTTTATCGCCGTGTTATCAACCGTAACAACCGTCTTAAAAGACTGCTTGAACTCGGTGCACCTGATATAATTGTTCGCAACGAAAAAAGAATGTTGCAGGAGGCTGTTGATGCTCTTATCGACAACGGCCGCCGCGGCAAAGCCGTTACAGGTGCCAACAATAGAGCACTTAAATCCCTTTCCGATATGTTAAAGGGTAAGCAGGGACGTTTCCGTCAAAACCTGCTCGGTAAACGTGTTGACTATTCCGGCCGTTCGGTTATCGTTGTAGGACCCGAACTTAAAATGTATCAGTGCGGTCTTCCTAAGGAAATGGCTATCGAACTGTTCAAACCTTTCATTATGAAACGTTTGGCAGAAACAGGTGTGGTTTCCAACGTTAAAACCGCACGTAAAATGGTTGACCGTGCCGGAACCGAGGTTTGGGACGCACTTGAGATGGTTATCAAGGACCATCCCGTACTTCTCAACCGTGCTCCGACACTTCACAGACTCGGTATTCAAGCCTTTGAGCCGGTACTTGTTGAGGGACGTGCATTAAAACTGCATCCGCTCGTATGTACCGCTTACAACGCCGACTTTGACGGCGACCAAATGGCTGTTCATGTACCTCTTTCCGCTGAGGCACAGGCAGAGGCAAGATTCCTTATGCTTGCCGCAAACAACCTGCTTAAACCTTCTGACGGTAAACCTGTAACCGTTCCCACACAGGATATGGTTTTAGGCTCATACTACCTTACCATCGTAAAACCCGATGAGCCGGGTGCCAATAAGGTTTTCCGTGATAAGGAAGAGGCTATTATGGCTTATAGCGACGGTATTGTCGGACTTCACGCACCTATCCGTGTCCGCATGGAAAAAGACGGTGAATATGGTCTTACATGGTGTACCGTAGGTTTCCTTATCTTCAATGAGTCTATTCCTCAGAACTTGGGATTTGCAGACCGTTCTAAGCCGGAAAATAAATTCCGCCTTGAAATCTGCTTCACACCCAAGGACCCTGACGCCACTCGGATTTTGTCATGTGACGATATAAACAACTTTAAGGTCGGCAAAGGACAACTCGGTAAAATTATCGATCGTTGTATTAAGTTGTGCGGCACTTCCGAAACCGCAATAGTTCTTGATAAAATCAAGGACACCGGTTTTAAATATTCAACTAAGGGTGCTATCACCGTTGCTGTTTCCGATGCTATAATTCCTCCGCAGAAACAGGAAATTATTTCTAAAGCAGAGGCAAAAATAGACGAGGTAAAGAAAATTTACCGCCGCGGATTCTTAACCAATAATGAGCGTCTTTCCATGGTTATTAAGATTTGGAACGATGCTACCGACGAAATAGCCGATGCCCTTAAAGGCAACCTTGATGAGTTCAACCCCATATTCATGATGGCTGACTCAGGTGCCCGTGGTTCTATGAGCCAGATTAAACAGTTGGCAGGTATGCGTGGACTTATTTCCAACACATCAGGTGCAGTTATCGAAATTCCTATTCGTGCTAACTACCGTGAAGGCTTAAATGTACTTGAGTACTTTATTTCTTCCCGTGGTGCCCGTAAAGGTCTTGCCGATACCGCTCTTAGAACTGCTGACTCGGGTTACCTTACCCGCCGTATGGTTGACGTATCTCAAGATGTTATTATTCGTGAGGACGATTGCGGTGCCGATGAAGGTCTTACCGTAACAGCCATTATGGAAGGCAATCAGGTTATCGAAAAATTAGAAGACAGATTGCTCGGCAGATACCTCTTGAATAATTTTGTTGACGAGGCAACCGGTGAAATTTTGGTTGACAATCAGCACATGATGACCGATGAGGACATCGCGATTATCATGGAAAAGGGCACAACTTCGGTTGATATTCGTTCAATTCTTTGCTGCCGTTCTAAACACGGTGTATGTAAGAAGTGCTACGGTATGAACCTTGCAACAGGACTCCCTGTTACAGTCGGTGAGGCTGTCGGTATTATCGCCGCTCAGTCTATCGGTGAGCCCGGTACACAGTTGACCATGCGTACCTTCCATACCGGTGGTATTGCAAGTACCGAAGATATTACCCAAGGTCTTCCCCGTGTTGAAGAACTGTTTGAAGCAAGAAGACCTAAACACAGTTCAATTATTTCGGAAATTTCGGGTACAGTTACCCTTACCGAGGATAAAAAGAACCGCGTTGTGTTGGTTAACGATGCCGAAACCGCTGAGGAACGTAAGTATGTTATTCCGTTCGGATACCGCGTAACCGTAGCAAACGGCGATGTTATTGAAAAAGGACATCAGATTACCGAAGGCTCGATTGCACCTGCTGATATTCTTGAAGTAAGCGGTCCCGGAGCAGTTGAAACCTATATTATTAAAGAAATTCAGAACGCTTACCGTTCACAGGGTGTTGAAATCAACGATAAGCATATCGAGGTTATCATTCGCCAGATGATGCGTAAGTTCAGAATTGTCGATGCGGGAAGCACTTCCTTCATTCCGAATTCTATGGTTGACCGCGGCGAAGTTTATGCCGCAAATGCCGAAATCGAAGCAAGAATGGCTGCCGGTGAAGAAGGTCTTGCACTTTGCACCTATGACACGACTTTACTCGGTATCACAAAGGCTTCGCTCGCTACAGAGTCATTCCTTTCTGCTGCATCATTCCAAGAAACCACAAGAGTTCTTACAGATGCCGCAATTAAAGGTAAAATTGACCCGCTCTTCGGTCTTAAAGAAAATGTTATTATCGGTAAACTCGTACCTGCAGGTACCGGCATGAAGTGTTACCAAGAAGATGACGAGCAAATCACAGAAGATACTGCAGATTTCGCAGTCAATGATGACGTATTTCCGTTAGAAGGCATAGAAACACCGACTTTGTGATAATATTTTTTTAAATTCTTAATAGATTTTTAGAAAATACTTGACAAAACTACTTTATCGGTGTTAAACTCTATCAGTGTGCGGACGATTGTCCAAACCTACAATTTATATATTACGCAGGCAGGCTTTAGTCTGCCTGCGTCGTATACATTTTTTCATTAGGAGGTGTAATATGCCAACCTTTAACCAGTTAGTCCGTTCGGGTCGTCAGACCATCGAGAAAAAGGCTAAGGCTCCTGCTCTTTTAAAGGGTTATAACTCTATGAAGAGAAGTTTAACCGACAACGATTCTCCCCAAAAGAGAGGCGTTTGTACTGCCGTTAAAACATCGACTCCTAAAAAGCCGAACTCGGCTCTTCGTAAAATCGCCAGAGTACGTCTTTCCAACGGTATCGAAGTTTCAGCCTATATTCCCGGTATCGGACACAACCTGCAGGAACACTCGGTTGTTCTTATCAGAGGCGGCCGTGTTAAGGACCTTCCCGGTGTGCGTTACCACATCATCAGAGGTACCCTTGATGCTCAAGGTGTTGCTAACAGAATGCAGGCTCGTTCGAAGTACGGAGCAAAGCGTCCCAAGGCAGGTGCTAAATAAAATTGCCTAAATTAACGACGAATCTTTTGTCGCTGTTCTTTAAAATGGCGTTTATATATATGTAACGCCTCTTAAAATGGAACTAACGGGATTTGTCACTCGAGTACCTATGATATCATTATGTGAAGGAGGGAAGTTAAAGTGCCAAGAAGAGGCTTTATCGCAAAACGTGATGTATTGCCCGATCCGCTTTACAATTCCAAAATCGTTACCCGTCTTATCAACAATATTATGTTAGACGGTAAGAAGGGTGTCGCTCAGAAAATTGTTTACGGAGCGTTTGACATTATTTCCGAAAAGACCGGTAAGGAGGCCCTTGAGGTTTTCGAACAGGCTATGGAAAATGTAATGCCGCAACTCGAAGTAAAAGCAGTTCGTAAGGGCGGTGCCACTTATCAAGTACCTTTCGAGGTTAGACCCGAAAGAAAGCAAACTCTCGGTCTGCGTTGGCTTACAACCTATGCCCGCAACCGTTCGGAAGCAACAATGAAAGAGCGTCTTGCTGCTGAAATCCTCGATGCAACAAACGGCATCGGCGGTGCAGCCAAGAAGCGTGAAGACACCCATAAAATGGCTGAGTCTAATAAGGCTTTTGCTCATTATAGATGGTAATCGTGATTTTACTTGCTCTGAATTTTTCAGAGAAATGTGGAGGATAATATGCCAAGAAAAGTATCACTTGAAAAAACAAGAAATATTGGTATCATGGCTCACATTGACGCAGGTAAAACTACAACTACCGAGCGTATTCTGTTCTATACAGGTAAAACCCATAAGATAGGCGAAACCCACGACGGTGACGCCACTATGGACTGGATGGCACAGGAGCAGGAGAGAGGTATTACCATTACTTCTGCTGCTACCACCTGTTTCTGGAAAGAGCATCGTATCAATATTATCGACACCCCCGGACACGTTGACTTCACTGTTGAAGTTCAGCGTTCACTCCGCGTACTTGACGGTTCTGTTACCGTTCTTTGCGCAAAGGGAGGTGTTGAGCCCCAGTCGGAAACTGTTTGGAGACAGGCCGACGAATACCGTGTACCCCGTATGATTTACGTCAACAAGATGGATATTATGGGTGCCGACTTCTACAATGTTCTTAATATGGTTAAAGAAAGATTCCAGTGTAATGCTGTTCCCATTCAGTTGCCTATCGGCTCTGAGGACACATTTAAGGGAATTATCGACCTTGTTGAAAACAACGCAGAAGTTTATTATGACGATCTCGGTAAAGATGTTCGCCGCGAAGAAATTCCCGACGACATGAAAGAACTTGCCGAGAAATACCGTTCAGAACTCATTGAGCACATCGTCGAACAAGACGAAGAACTCATGGAGAAATATTTTGAAGGTGAAGAGCCTACTATCGAACAAATGAAGGCTGTCATCCGCAAGGCTACAATTGCTAATGAAATGGTTCCCATTTGTTGCGGTACTTCTTACCGCAACAAGGGTGTTCAACCCCTTCTTGATGCAATCGTAGACTATATGCCCGCTCCTACCGATGTTCCCGATATCAAGGGTATTAACCCTGATACCGAAGAAGAAGATGTAAGACACACCGGTGATAACGAGCCGTTTGCTGCTCTTGCATTTAAGATTGCTACCGACCCGTTTGTCGGTAAAATCTGCTTCTTCCGTGTATATTCGGGTAGCGTAGATGCAGGTGCTACCGTTTATAACCCCATCAAGGACCAAAGGGAAAGACTTGGCCGTATCTTACAGATGCACGCCAACCACAGAGAAGATATCGAAACCTGTTATTCGGGTGATATCGCAGCCGCAGTAGGTCTTAAAAATACCACTACCGGTGATACTCTTTGTGATGAAAAAAATCCCGTTATATTAGAGTCTATGAACTTCCCCGAGCCGGTTATTCGTGTTGCTATTGAGCCTAAGACCAAAGCAGGACAGGAAAAAATGGGTATTGCCCTTTCCAAACTCGCTGAGGAAGACCCGACATTCAAGTTCTATACCGATGAAGAAACCGGTCAGACCATTATTGCCGGTATGGGTGAACTTCACCTTGAAATCATCGTTGACCGTATGCTCCGTGAGTTTAAGGTTGAGGCTAATGTCGGTAAACCGCAGGTTGCTTACAAAGAAACCGTTCGCAAGAATTCTGATGTTGATTGCAAGTATGCACGTCAGTCCGGTGGTAAAGGTCAGTACGGTCATGTTAAAATCAGACTGTCGCCTAACGAAACCGGTAAAGGCTACGAGTTTATCAATGCCGTTGTCGGCGGTGCTATTCCCAAGGAATATATCCCCGCTGTTGACGCAGGTATCAAGGGTGCTATGCAAAACGGTGTCCTCGCCGGCTACAATGTAGTTGACGTTAAGGTAGAACTTTACGACGGTTCTTATCATGAAGTTGACTCTTCTGAAATGGCATTTAAGATTGCCGGTTCTATGGCATTCAAAGAGGCTTGCAAAAAGGCCGACCCGGTTCTTATGGAACCTATCATGAAGGTTGTTGTTATTGTTCCTGAGGATTACATGGGCGATGTTATCGGTGACCTTAATGCCCGCCGCGGCGAAATTCAAGGCTTCGAAGACAGGTCCGGCGGTGTTAAGCAGATTAACGCCCGCGTTCCTCTCGGTGATATGTTTGGTTACGCTACCGACCTCCGTTCCAAAACTCAAGGCCGTGGCCAGTATGTAATGGAACCCGACGGTTACAAGGAAGTACCGAAGAGCATTGCCGAAAAAATCATTTCTACGAGAACTAAAGGCGAATAATTTTTCGTTTTAAATTTCTCTTGAAATTTGCTCTTATATTTGGTAAACTAATAAGAGACCAATAAAAAATAAATAAACTTATATTCATTCAAGGAGGAAATTCCAAATGGCAAAGGCAAAATTTGAACGTTCCAAGCCGCACGTAAACATTGGTACCATCGGTCACGTTGACCATGGTAAAACCACTCTTACTGCTGCAATCACTAAGTTCCTTTCTTTAAAGGGCTACGCACAGTTTGAAGACTATGCAAACATCGATAAGGCTCCCGAAGAGAGAGAGCGTGGTATCACAATTAATACCGCACACGTTGAGTACGAAACCGATACTCGTCACTATGCACACGTTGACTGCCCCGGACACGCTGACTATGTTAAGAACATGATCACCGGTGCTGCTCAGATGGATGGTGCTATCCTCGTTATCGCTTCTACCGACGGTCCTATGGCTCAGACCAAGGAGCACCTTCTCCTTGCTCGTCAGGTTGGCGTTCCCTACATTGTTGTATTCATGAACAAAGTAGACCAGGTTGACGACCCTGAACTTCTCGACCTCGTTGAGATGGAAATCCGTGAAACCCTCGACAAGTACGAGTTCCCCGGCGACGATACTCCTATCATCAAAGGTTCCGCTCTTGTTGCTCTCGAGTGTGCTTCTTCTGATCCTACCGATGCTGCTTATGCACCTATTCAGGAACTTATGGATGCTGTTGACAGTTACATTCCTACTCCTGACCGTAAGGCTGACCTTCCCTTCATTATGCCTATCGAAGATGTTATGACCATTTCCGGTCGTGGTACTGTTGTTACCGGCCGTGTAGAGCGTGGTCAACTTAACGCAGGCGACGAAGTTGAAATTATCGGTCTTACCGAAGAGCGTCGTAAAGTTGTTGTTACTTCTATGGAAATGTTCCGTAAAACTCTTGATTACTGTGAGGCCGGCGATAACGTTGGTGCACTTCTCCGTGGCGTAGGCCGTGAAGAAGTTGAGCGTGGGCAGGTTCTCTGCAAACCCGGCTCCATCAATCCTCACACTAAATTCCATGGTCAAGTTTACGTTCTTACCAAGGAAGAGGGCGGACGTCATACTCCGTTCATGAATAACTACCGTCCTCAGTTCTATTTCAGAACTACCGACGTTACCGGCGTTGTAAGTTTACCTGCAGGCACCGAGATGTGCATGCCCGGTGATAACGTTGAGATGGACGTAGAACTCATCACCCCGATTGCTATCGAAGAAGGTCTCCGCTTCGCTATCCGTGAAGGCGGCCGTACCGTTGGTTCGGGCGTTGTTACCAAAATTAACTAATTTTTAGTTATAGGTAAAACAAGATTCATTAACCCACAGTTCCTTGGGAACTGTGGGTTTTTATTTTTTGTAGGGTGAGGCGGAAAATGCCGCACCGATATTTAATTTTTGAACGATTTTTTAGTAAAAAACCGTCTAAAAATACTCGAATTTATAAAGTTTATCAAAATTTTCAAAAAAAATGAAAAAATTGCAAAAAAATACTTGCAATTTAAAAGGCTATATGGTATAGTACTAAGGCACGTAATGTGCAGGTATGCGTTGATGCGGGAGGTGGCCGACCAAAAGAGTCGGGAAATTTCCGCGGAGTATGTCCAGATTTTAAATCGGGCGACAAAATTTTGCGTTGTTCCATAACTTGCGAATGTGGAACAAAAACGCTTCTGTCTGTCCCGAATTGCAAAAGTTTCCCTTTGGCAATTCGGATTTTATAATGGTACTGAAAGAAACACGCGGTACTGTGTAAAAAACAGATAACCAAGCGTTGCCCGCCGAACTTTTTAAGGAGGCGAAAGTTAATGGCAGTTAAGGAAAAAATCAGAATCAGACTGAAGAGTTACGACCATGCACTCATCGACCAGGCATCCGAGAAGATTATCGAGACCGCTAAGCGTACAGGTGCAAGAGTTTCGGGTCCCGTACCCCTTCCTACTGAAAAGGAAGTTGTAACCATTCTTCGTGCAGTCCATAAGTATAAGGACAGCCGTGAGCAGTTTGAAAGCAGAACCCACAAAAGGCTTATCGACGTTCTCAGACCTTCCAACAAAACTGTTGAAGCTCTGATGGGTCTTGAGCTCCCCGCCGGCGTAGAAATCGAAATTAAACTTTAATTTCCCGCGGGCAGGTCATGTTGGCAGAAATCTGTCAACCAATAACCATTTAGGAGGATAAAAAATGCAAAAAGGTATTGTAGGCAAGAAGTTAGGCATGACCCAACTTTTTGACGCAAACGGTAACGTTGTTCCTGTTACTGTTATCGAGGCTGGCCCCTGTGCTGTAAGCCAGAAGAAAACAGTTGAGAATGACGGTTACGATGCAATTCAGGTAGGCTTCGGCGACCTGAAAGCAACAAAGGTAAATAAGCCCATGAAGGGCCACTTTGCCAAGGGAGATGTTGCTCCCAAGAAGGTTCTTCGTGAATTCAGAATGGACGATTGCTCGGCTTACAATGTAGGCGACATCATCAAGGCTGACGTATTCGCAGAGGGCGACAAGGTTGATGTAAGAGGCACAAGTAAAGGTAAGGGTTACGCCGGCGTAATTAAGCGTTGGAACTTCTCTCGCCTTAAAGAGTCTCACGGTACAGGCCCTGTTCACCGTCACGGCGGTTCGTTAGGTGCCAGTTCTACACCTTCGCGTGTTATGAAGGGCAAAAAGATGGCAGGTCACCTCGGTAATGAGCGTGTGACCGTTCAAAACCTTGAAATCGTCAAGGTAGACGCTGAAAACAATATTATAGCAATCAAGGGTGCCATTCCCGGTCCTAAGGGTGCTGTAGTAGTTGTATTCGACAGCGTTAAAGCATAAGGAAGGAGTGAGTAAAAATGCCAGTTGTTGCAGTATTGGATATGGCCGGTAAAAAGGTTTCGGATATCGAACTTTGCGATGCAGTGTTCGGCATCGAGCCCAATAAGGCTGTTATGCACATGGCGGTTGTGAACTACCTCGCTAATCAGCGTCAGGGCACACAGTCGACATTAACCCGCTCCGAAGTTTCCGGTGGCGGTAAGAAGCCTTGGAGACAAAAGGGAACAGGCCATGCAAGACAGGGTTCAACCCGTGCTCCTCATTGGAGACATGGCGGTATTGCTCTCGGTCCCAAGCCCAGAGATTACTATTTCACCATCAACAAGAAGGAAAGACAGTTAGCACTTAAATCTGCTCTTTCGGATAAGGTACTCACTGAGTCGCTTATCGTTCTTGACAGCCTTACTCTTGAAGGCTATAAAACAAAGACGGTTGTTGATTGCTTAAAGGCAATCGGCGTTGGCAAGAAAACACTTATGGTTCTCGCTAACAATGACAACTTTGCTGTTAAGAGTGCTGCTAACATCCCCGGTGTTAAGACCGCACAGGTCAACACAATTAACACCTATGATGTTCTCAATGCAGATACACTCGTAATCGTAAAAGATGCCGTCGCAAAGTTTGAGGAGGTATATGCATAATGAAAGCACCTCAAGACATCATTATCGCTCCTGTTGTTACAGAGCGTAGCATGGCCGGTTTTGCCGATAAGAAGTACACCTTCAAGGTAGCCGGCGATGCAACCAAGATTGACATCGCACGTGCAGTTGAGCAAAAGTTCGGCGTTAAGGTCGAAAAGGTTAACACTGTAAGTGTACGCGGTCACAAACGTCGTATGG
The DNA here is from genome assembly GCA_045578845.1 of Acutalibacteraceae bacterium. Lineage (GTDB taxonomy): Bacteria > Bacillota > Clostridia > Oscillospirales > Acutalibacteraceae > UMGS172. The sequence continues at coordinate 34,318 of JAZNLA010000066.1, forward strand.
GACGTTACGAGGGTATGACCTCTTCATGGAAAAAGGCCATCGTAACCCTTAAGAAAGATTCCAAGACAATCGAATTCTTCGACGGTCTTATGTAACAATTAACTAACGATAAAGGCAATGTATGGAGTAAAACTCCGCTAAGCCTAACAGGAGAGTGAAACTAAATGGCAATCAAGCATTACAAGCCGACTACTCCGGGTCGCCGCGGCATGACCGTTATGGATTATTCCGAACTGTCTAAAGTAGCACCCGAAAAAAGTTTGCTCGGCGTTGTTAAGAAAAATGCAGGCCGTAACAGTTACGGACGCATTACCGTACGTCATCACGGCGGCGGCAACAGAGTTAAGTATCGTATCATTGACTTTAAGAGAGATAAGGTTGGCGTTCCCGCTACCGTTATGACTCTTGAGTATGACCCCAACCGTTCGGCATTTATCGCCCTCGTTCAGTATGAGGACGGCGAGAAGCGTTACATTATCGCTCCTCAAGACCTTAAGGTAGGCGACACTATCATTTCAGGTCCCACAGCCGACATTAAACCCGGTAATGCACTGAAACTCAGTGATATACCCGTTGGTACAACCGTACACAACATCGAACTTTACCCCGGAAAGGGTGCACAACTTGCCCGTTCCGCAGGTAATATGGCACAACTTATGGCTAAGGAAAACGGCATGGCTCTTTTAAGACTTCCGTCCGGAGAACTCCGTAATGTTCCTGCTTCTTGTATGGCCACAATCGGTGTTGTATCCAACCCCGAACATGAAAATGTTAATATCGGTAAAGCCGGTCGTAAACGCCACATGGGTTGGCGTCCTACAGTTCGCGGTTCTGTTATGAACCCGTGTGACCACCCCCACGGTGGTGGTGAGGGACGTGCACCTATCGGTCGTCCCAGTCCGGTAACACCTTGGGGTAAACCCACCATGGGTTACAAAACCCGTGACAAGCATAAAGCGTCTGACAAGTATATTGTTAAACGCCGCAATGCGAAGTAATCGACGGAAGGAGAAAGAACAATGGGAAGAAGCGTTAAAAAAGGCCCGTACATTCAACCTGTCCTTTTGAAAAGAGTTCAGGAAATGAATGCTGCCGGCGAAAAGCGTGTCTTAAAGACATGGAGCCGTTCATCCACGATTTTCCCCGATTTCGTCGGACACACGGTGGCTGTTCATGACGGCAGAAAACATGTTCCGGTATATGTTACCGAAGACATGGTCGGTCATAAATTCGGTGAATTCGCTCCGACAAGAACCTTCAAAGGTCATGCCGGTGCAAAGACAACGAAGTAAGCGGTCGAAAGGAGAGTATGACTATGGAATCAAGGGCAACACTCAGATATGCCCGCATATCACCTCGCAAGGTGCAAATCGTCCTCGACCTTATTCGTAATCAGGACGCAGACAAAGCCATGGCTATTCTTAGGTTTACACCGAAGGCCGCTTGCGAGTATCTTGAAAAATTGCTTAAATCAGCAATGGCAAATGCAGAAAACAACCATAATATGGATGTTTCTAAACTCTACGTTGCAGAGTGCTATGTAGGTCCCGGTCCTATCTTAAAGAGAATCAGAGCCAAAGACCACGGCAGAGCACACCGCATCTTAAAGAGAACATCTCACATTACCCTGATACTCAGGGAACGTGAAGACTAAGAAGGAGGTTAAGTTATGGGCCAGAAAGTAAATCCGCACGGTTTCCGTGTTGGAGTTATCAAGAACTGGGATTCTCGTTGGTTCACCAAGGATAAGGATTTCGGCGATACTTTGGTTGAGGACTATAACCTCCGTAAGTACCTGAAAAAGACTCTTTATTCTGCCGGCGTTCCTAAAATTGAGATTGAACGCGATGCGAAAAAGGTTAGAATTCATATCCACTGTGCAAAACCGGGTATGGTAATCGGTCGCAAAGGCGAAGAAATTGAGAAACTCAAGGTAAAATGCAAAGAATTACTCAACACCGATAAAGATGTATTCATCAATATCGTTGAGATTAAAAACCCCGATGTTAACGCAACTTTGGTTGCAGAGAGCATTGCAGCACAACTTGAGAAACGTGTATCGTTCCGCCGTGCTATGAAACTCTCAATCGGTCGTGCCATGCGTTTCGGCGTAAAGGGCATTAAAACTCAGGTTTCCGGTCGTCTTGGCGGTGCAGAAATTGCCCGTTCAGAAAGTTACCGTGAGGGTACAATTCCCCTTCAAACCATTCGTGCCGACATCGACTACGGCTTTGCCGAGGCACACACTACCTATGGTCGCATAGGTGTTAAGGTTTGGATATACACCGGTGAGGTCCTTCACGATGTCCGCAAGCCCCGTAAGGAAGGAGGCTCACGCTGATGCTGTTACCTAAGCGTGTTAAATACCGCCGTGTTCACAGAGGCCGCCTTAAAGGTCAAGCCCTTCGCGGCAACACCGTATCGAACGGTGATTTCGGTCTTCAGGCACTTGAGCCTGCATGGATCACTTCAAATCAAATAGAGGCAGCCCGTATCGCCATGACCCGTTATATTAAACGTGGCGGTCAGGTTTGGATTAAGATTTTCCCCGATAAGCCCATTACCGAGAAACCGGCTGAAACCCGTATGGGTTCCGGTAAAGGTTCTCCCGAATATTGGGTAGCGGTGGTAAAACCCGGCAGAGTTATGTTTGAAATCGGCGGTGTTTCCGAGGAGGTTGCCCGCGAAGCCATGCGTCTTGCCGCTAACAAGTTGCCTATTAAGTGTAAGTTTGTAACTAAGGAAATGGGTGGTGAGCAGTAATGAATGTAAAGGAACTTAGAGATAAGACTCCGGTCGAGTTAGAAGAGCAACTTAAGAAACTTAAAGAAGAACTCTTTAACCTTCGTTTCCAAAACGCCATTAACCAGCTCGACAACCCTACCAGAATTGCAGCCGTTAAGAAAGATATCGCAAGAGTAAAAACTTTACTTCGCGAAATCGAATTAAACGGCACCAATTCTTAAGGAAAGGCAGGTACTGAGGTATGAGCGAGAGAAACCTTCGTAAAACAAGAGTTGGTAAGGTTGTAAGCGACAAAATGGATAAAACCGTTGTAGTTGCTATTGAGGATAATGTAAAGCATCCGCTTTACAAGAAAATCATCAAAAACACCGTAAAGTTCAAGGCTCACGATGAGAACAATGAGTGCTCAATCGGTGACCGTGTACTTGTAATGGAAACCCGTCCTCTTTCGAAAGATAAGAGATGGCGTGTAGTTGAAATCATAGAAAAGGCTAAGTAGTCTAAAGGAGGAAAAGACTGTGATACAGCAGCAGACTTACCTCAAGGTTGCCGACAATACCGGTGCAAAAGAACTTATGTGCATCCGTGTACTTGGCGGCTCCGGCAGGAGGTATGCCAATATTGGCGACGTCGTTGTTGCTTCGGTTAAAAAAGCAACACCGGGCGGCACCGTCAAAAAAGGCGATGTAGTTAAGGCCGTAGTAGTACGTTCTTGCAGAGGTCTTCGCCGCAATGACGGTTCTTATATCCGTTTTGATGAAAATGCCGCAGTAATTATTAAAGAAGATAAGACCCCCAGAGGTACCCGTATTTTTGGACCGGTCGCACGTGAGCTTCGTGAGAAGGATTATATGAAAATTCTTTCTCTTGCTCCTGAAGTTCTTTAATGGAGGTACACGGACATGAGTAAGATGAACATTAAGACCGGCGATACCGTTGTTATTCTCACCGGAGATGACGCAAACCGCGGTAAAACCGGAAAGGTTCTCGAGGTTAGCCCCAAAGAGGGTAAGGTTATCGTAGAAGGACTTAACATGGTTAAAAAACATGTTAAACCCCGTAAGGCAGGTGACCCCTCGGGTATTATTGAGGCAGAAAGTGCAATCTACGCCTGCAAGGTTCAGGTTGTATGCCCCAAATGTAAAAAACCTACCCGCATAGGTCATAAGATTTATGCTGATGGTAAAAAAGACCGTATCTGTAAAAAGTGCGGCGAAACAATCTGAGTTTCAAGGAGGACATGACATGGCAAGGCTAAAGGACGAATACAAAGCAAACGTCGCCCCTGCGCTGATGAAGAAATACAATTATAAGAGCGTCATGCAGATTCCGAAGCTCGATAAGGTTGTAATTAACGTAGGTTGCGGCGAAGCAAGAGATAATGCAAAAATTATCGATGCTATCGTCAGTGATTTAAGTCAGATTACCGGTCAAAGACCCGTAGTCTGCAAAGCACGCAAGTCGGTTGCGAACTTCAAACTTCGTGAAGGTATGCCGATTGGTGCCAAGGTTACTCTCAGAGGCGAAAAGATGTACGAGTTTATTGACCGTCTTTTCAATGCCGCTTTACCGAGAGTAAGAGACTTCAGAGGTATCAACCCCAACTCCTTCGACGGTAGAGGCAACTACTCTATGGGCGTTAAGGAACAGTTGATTTTCCCTGAAATCGAATATGATAAAATCGACAAGGTACGTGGTATGGACATTATATTTGTTACAACCGCAAATACCGACGAGGAAGCCCGCGAACTGTTAAGTTTAATGGGTGCCCCGTTCGCGAAGTAAGGAGCGTAAACATGGCTAAGACATCAATGAAAGTCAAGCAGGCAAGACCTGCAAAATTTTCGACCAGAGAGTACACAAGATGTAAAATCTGCGGTCGCCCCCATGCTTATCTCCGTAAGTACGGTGTCTGCCGCATTTGCTTCAGAGAATTAGCCTACAAGGGCGAAATTCCCGGAGTAAAGAAGGCTAGCTGGTAATCAGCAATACGTAAAGGAGGTTGACGGTATGCAAATCACCGATACAATAGCCGATATGCTTACGAGAATTCGTAACGCCAGTTCGGCAAAGCATGACTCGGTTGATGTACCCGCATCTAACGTAAAGAAAGCAATCGCTCAGATTCTTCTCGACGAAGGATACATCAGCGGCTTCACCGTCCAAGATGACGGAAAGCAGGGAGTTATTAAGATCGCACTCAAGTACGGTCCTAACAAATCGCAGATTATAACCGGCCTTAAGAGAGTATCAAAGCCCGGACTGCGTATCTACAGTAACGTGGAAGATATGCCCAAGGTTATGAGAGGTCTTGGAATCGCTATTCTTTCTACATCAAAAGGTATTATGACCGATAAGCAGGCTCGCCGTGAAAATGTTGGCGGCGAAGTGCTTGCATTCATCTGGTAAGGGGAGGTACAGTAAATGTCACGTATAGGCAGAAAACCTATAGCCATTCCGGCAGGGGTTGAAGTCAAAATCGACGGCAGTGCTGTCACCGTAAAGGGACCTAAAGGTACCCTTTCCGAGACCTTCAACAGCAGAATGACGATTGCGGTCGAAGGCAACGAAATTCTCGTTACCCGTCCTTCAGACGACAAGACCGACCGTGCTCTGCATGGCCTTACTCGCACCCTCGTATCCAACATGGTCGTCGGTGTAACGGATGGTTACAAAAAAGAACTCGAGGTAAACGGTGTTGGTTACCGTGTTCAAAAACAGGGTAAAGACCTCGTAATGAACCTTGGTTTTTCTCATCAGGTTATTATTCCTGAGGTGGACGGTATTACTATTGAAGTTCCTAATGCGAACTCTATAGTTATTTCCGGTCCCGATAAGCAAAAGGTTGGTCAGTTTGCGGCTGAAGTTCGCGAGAAACGTCCGCCCGAGCCTTATAAAGGTAAAGGCATTAAGTACGTTGGCGAATATGTACGCCGTAAAGAAGGTAAAGCCGGTAAGGGCGCTAAAAAGTAATAAAGGAGAGAAAATAAAATGGTTACAAGGCCTGATTCAAATAAGGCTCGTCTTAAAAGACACACTCGTGTACGCGGCAAAATTAGCGGTACTGCTGAGTGTCCCCGTCTTAACGTTTTCCGCTCCCGCAGCAATATTTACGCCCAGCTTATCGATGATGTAAAGGGTGTTACCCTTGCAGCCGCATCGTCGGTCGAAAAAGATTTCGGCGATTGCAAAGGCAACAAGGAAGAGGCCCGCAAAGTTGGACAGTTGATTGCTGAACGTGCCGCAAGTAAGGGTATAGAAGTTTGCGTATTTGACCGCGGCGGCTATATCTACCACGGCCGTGTCAAAGAGCTGGCCGAAGGAGCCCGCGAGGGCGGCCTCAAGTTCTAAAGAAGGAGGAAAACACTTTTGGCTACTATGATTGACGCATCCACAATGGATTTAAAAGAAAAGGTCGTTGCTATCAACAGAGTATCTAAGACCGTTAAGGGCGGACGCATTATGAAATTCGCTGCTTTGGTTGTTGTAGGTGACGGTAACGGCACTGTAGGCTTCGGTGTAGGAAAGGCGGGCGAAGTTCCCGATGCTATCCGTAAAGGCATTGAAGATGCAAAGAAAAATCTTATTAAGGTATCGCTTAAAGGTACCACAATTCCTCACGAAATTATCGGCAATTACGGTGCAGGTTCCGTTCTTATGAAACCTGCCGCTCCCGGTACCGGTGTTATCGCCGGCGGTGCTGTCCGTGCAGTTGTTGAAACTGTCGGTATCACTGATATTCGTACCAAGGCTCTCCGCACCAACAACCCTTATAACGTTGTAAGAGCAACCATCGAAGGTCTTAAGGCTCTTAGAACCGCAGAAGAGGTTGCAGCAATTCGCGGAAAGACCGTTAAAGAAATTTTAGGTTAAGGAGGAGCAGCAACATGGCTACAAAGAAAAAGGCTGCAGGCCTTAACGTTAAGTTGGTAAAAAGTCTTATCTGCTGCAAAGACGATCAGATTGCTACCGCTTATGCTCTTGGTCTTCGTAAGATTGGTGATTCGACTACTCAGCCGAACAATCCTGCTACCATGGGCAAAATCAAGAAAATTATCCACCTCGTCGAGGTAACTGAAGCGTAAGCAAGGAGGTGCGAACTATGAAAATTCATGAACTTGGAGCCGTTGCAGGTTCTACCAAAGAGGTAAAGCGTATCGGCAGAGGTCATGGTTCCGGCAATGGTAAAACTGCCGGTAAAGGTCACAAGGGTCAAAAGGCCCGTGCAGGCCGCGGACAGAGATTTGGCTTTGAAGGCGGTCAGATGCCTCTTCAAAGACGTGTTCCGAAGAGAGGTTTCAACAACATCTTCGCAAGCGAGTTTGTTGCTGTAAACGTTTCGGCTCTGAACGCATTTGATGATGGTGCAGTTGTTGACGCAGCCGCACTTATCGAAAAGGGCATTATCAAGAAGGAGTATGACGGAGTTAAGATTCTGGGTAACGGTGAACTTACCAAGAAACTTACCGTTAAAGCGGTTGCTTTCTCTGCCTCTGCAAAAGATAAAATTACTGCTGTAGGCGGAAAGTACGAGGTACTCTGATATGTTAGAGACAATTAAGAATGCATGGAAGATTAAAGATCTCCGAATGAAAATTCTTTTTACTCTCTTTATCATTGTCATTTTCCGCATAGGTTCCGTTATTCCCGTTCCTTTCATTGACCCTGCTTCTTTAGCAGAGGGAATGAAGGAAAGCACTGAAGACATTTTCAAATATTTTTCGATACTCAGCGGTGGCGGACTTGAGTACGGTGCAATTTTCGCCATGGGCGTTTCTCCGTACATCAACTCTTCCATTATCCTCCAACTTCTCTGTGTTGCTATTCCGGCACTTGAGAGATTGTCTAAAGAGGGTGAAGAGGGTCGTAAGAAGATTGCTCAACTTACAAGATATACAACTGTTATTCTCGGTCTTATTCAAGGTACCGCATTTTACATCTATCTTTCCCGTAGCGGCATGCTTAGTGTAAAGGGTACAGGAGCACTAATATTCGCCGGTTTCGTCGATGTACTTTGCTTTACTGCCGGTTCGGCACTTGTTATGTGGCTGGGTGAACAGATTGATGAAAAGGGTATCGGCAACGGCATTTCTATTCTGCTTTTTGCAGGTATTATTGCTCGTGCTCCCGATGCAGCAATAGCTATTTATTCCTTCTGGCAACTTGAAGGTTATAAAATTGCTACGGTTGCCCTTGTTATCGTATTCCTTCTTGTTATTGCCTTTATTGTATGGATGTCAAACGCTGAGCGTAGACTCCCCATTCAGTATGCAAAACGAGTAGTAGGCCGCAAAATGTACGGCGGTAACAATACCCACTTACCTATTAAGGTTAATATGTCGGGTGTTATGCCTATCATCTTTGCAAGTTCAATTCTTATGCTTCCTACAATGATTATGTCATTTTGGAACACGAATAACGACCATTGGTTCTATAAAATACTTGAACTTTTCAGTGTTCAGGGCATATTCTACGCTGTACTCTACTTGGGACTTATAATTGCTTTTGCATATTTCTATGTCACAATTCAGTACAATCCTGTAGAAATGGCTAATGATTTAAGAAAGAACAGCGGTGCTATTCCCGGTATCAGACCCGGCAAGCCCACTGCAGATTTTATCAAAAAAGTTTTATCGAGAATCACCCTTATCGGTGCACTTTGCATAAGTGTAATTGCTATAGGACCGATAATATTCGGTTTGATTAGTCCGGTATTTTCAAGCGTATCCATTGGCGGTACCTCGATACTCATTATCGTTGGTGTTGCTTTAGAAACGGTCAATAATCTCGAATCGCAGATGATGATGCGTCACTACAAGGGATTCCTTGATTAAGGGGAGGAAACTTATGAAACTTATTCTTCTCGGTGCCCCCGGTGCGGGCAAAGGTACTCAGGCTGAGATTATCTGCTCACGTCTTGAAATTCCTACAATATCAACCGGCAACATCATTCGTGAGGCCATGAAAAACGGCACCGAAATGGGCAAAAAAGCCAAAGCCGCCGTTGAGGCAGGCAAATTGGTATCCGATGATGTTGTAATCGGTATTATTAAGGACCGTCTTGCTATGGACGATTGTAAAAACGGTTTTATACTCGACGGTTTCCCAAGAACAATTCCTCAGGCTGAGGCACTTGACAGTTTAGGTGTCGAAATTGATTGTGTTTTGGACATTGATGTCAGTGACGATGCCATTACTGCAAGACTTGGCGGCAGACGTGTCTGTCCCGCTTGCGGTGCAAGTTACCACTTGGAGTATAAACGTCCTCTAAAAGACGGCGTTTGTAATCAGTGTGGAGCGGACCTTATTCAGCGTAAAGATGACGCTCCCGAAACCGTTCTTGACAGACTTAAAGTTTATCATGAACAGACCGAGCCTTTAAAGGATTATTACCGCAATGCAGGTAAGTTGAAATCGGTCAAGGGACAGGATAAGGTTGAGGAAACAACAGACCTTGTTTTCAAAGCATTGGGTATTTAAGATGATAGTACTCAAAACAGCGAGAGAACTTGGCATTATGAAAGAAGCCTGTGTTATTTCGGCTCAGGCACTCAAACTTATAGGTTCGGCGGTCGAGCCCGGTGTTTCAACACTTGAACTCGACCGGATAGCCGAAAAGTTTATATTAAGTAAAGGTGCAAAACCCAACTTTAAAGGACTTTACGGCTACCCGGCAACCGCTTGTATATCTATTAACAATGAGGTTATTCATGGCATACCTGCGAAAGACCGCATTCTTAAAAACGGCGATATCGTAAGCGTCGATCTTGGTGCGGAATTCGAGGGATTTAACGGCGACAATGCCGCAACATTTGCCTGCGGTGACATTTCACCTGAGGCAAAGCGGCTGTTGGACACGACACGAGAGAGTCTGTACGAGGGCATCAAACGTGCGGTTCCTATGGGCAGAGTCGGCGATATTTCAGCCTCGGTGCAGCAATATGTTGAGTCTCGTGGTTATTCGGTAGTTCGTCAGTATGTCGGACATGGAATAGGCACAAAACTTCATGAAGCCCCGGAGGTACCCAATTACGGAATATCCGGCAGAGGAGTTCGCCTTGTCCCTGGTATGACACTTGCAATTGAGCCAATGGTAAATATGGGCTCATATGATGTAAAGGTTATGCCGGACGGTTGGACGGTGCTAACATCTGACGGTTCGCTTTCGGCTCATTTTGAGCACACCGTTGCCATAACGGCAGACGGCCCTAAAATCTTGACAATAGCATGATAGGGGGAAAGTGAATGCCGCCGGAAAGAGGTACTGTGGTTCGCTCAAAAGCGGGCAGAGATAAGGGAATGTTTATGGCGGTGATTTCTTTGGACCCTAAGGGAGTAGTACTTGCCGACGGTAAGGAAAGACCTTTGGAATGTCCAAAACTGAAAAACCTAAAACACATTTCTTTAACTAATACCTGTTTAAATGAGGAACAGTTAAAAACCAATAGGTCGTTACGACACGCGTTAAGCGATTTTAGAAACGAACTTTCAGACAAGGGAGAGATATGAATGTCCAAAGAGGATATGATTGAGTTGGAAGGCGTCGTAGTTGAGGCAATGCCCAACGCGATGTTTAAGGTAGAAATTCAGGGAGGACACGTAATCCTTGCTCATATTTCCGGCAAACTGCGTATGAACTTCATTCGTATACTGCCAGGAGATAAAGTAACGGTTGAAATGTCACCCTATGACCTGACAAGAGGACGCATTACCTGGCGTTCCAAATAAGTCAGGTATCACATTGGAGGTAAAATAAGATGAAAGTCAGACCTTCTGTAAAGAAAATTTGCGACAAATGCAAAATTATTAAACGCAAGGGAAAAATCATGGTAATTTGTGAGAATCCCAAGCACAAACAGCGTCAGGGTTAACCTGTGTTATCTAAAGAATGAGAGGTGCATTGATAAATGGCACGTATAGCCGGTGTTGACCTTCCGAATAATAAGCGAGTTGAAATCGGACTCACCTATATTTTCGGTATCGGTCTTACAACATCCAAAAAGATTCTTGAGGCTACCGGAATTAACCCCGATACACGCGTCAAGGATCTTACCGAGGACGATATTTCAAAATTACGTGAATATATCGACCACAATCTTCAGGTTGAAGGCGACCGCCGCCGTGCAATAGCCTTCGATATTAAACGACTTGTTGAAATCGGTAGTTTCCGTGGTTCTCGTCACAAAAAAGGTCTTCCTGTAAGAGGTCAGCGTTCTAAGACTAACGCTCGTACCCGCAAGGGACCGAAGAAGACTATCGCTAACAAGAAGAAGTAAGCGGAGGGAGTAAAATATGGCTACAACCAAAGGTACAACAACTCGCAGACGCCGCGAGAAAAAGAATATTGAACGCGGTGCTGCCCATATTCAATCGACCTTCAACAACACCATTGTTACCATAACCGACACTCAGGGTAATGCTCTTTCTTGGGCATCTGCCGGTGAACTCGGTTTCCGCGGTTCAAGAAAATCGACACCGTTCGCTGCACAAAGTGCTGCCGAAACTGCTGCAAAAGCCGCTATGGAACATGGTTTAAAGTCAGTTGAAGTTTACGTCAAGGGTCCGGGAGCCGGACGTGAAGCCGCAATCCGTGCACTTCAGTCCGCAGGCTTAGAAGTAAGTCTTATTAAAGACGTTACTCCTATCCCGCACAATGGCTGCCGTCCTCCTAAAAGAAGACGTGTCTAATTATTGGAGGTGTAACAGATGGCAAGATATACCGGTCCTGTATGCAGACTTTGCCGCCGCGAGGGTCAAAAATTATTCCTCAAAGGCGAACGCTGCTACTCAGAAAAATGCTCGGTAGGCCGCAGAGCATATGCTCCCGGTCAACACGGACAAGGTCGCAAGAAGACTTCCGAATACGGATTGCAACTTCGTGCGAAACAAAGAGCAAGACGTTATTATGGCGTCAACGAGGTTCAGTTCCGTCATTATTTTGAAATGGCAGAACGTAAAACCGGCGTTACCGGTGAGAACCTTTTAAGAATTCTCGAATCAAGACTTGATAACGTAGTTTATAGAGCAGGATTTGCGTCCTCTCGTGCAGAAGCAAGACAACTTGTTGGCCATGGTCATTTTATGGTAAACGGCGGCAGAGTTGACATTGCTTCCTATTTGCTCAAAGCAGGCGATGTCATCACTATTTGTGAAGCAAGCCGTCAGAGTGAAAAAATCAAGGCTGTTTTAGAGGCTAACGGCGGTCGTCCCGTTCCCACATGGCTTAATGCAAGTGGCGAATCATTCACCGTTTCGGTAGTAAATCTTCCTGAGCGTGATGCTATTGATGCACCCGTTGAGGAGCAACTCATCGTCGAGTTCTACTCAAAATAATAACTGTTTTGTTTAGGAAGGAACCTATATTCAGGTTTTCCTTCCCATCAAACGGTTTGTTTTGTTAAACTAATGATGACTCCCGAATGGATACCCGCACATTCCGTCGGGTTTTAAACCATAAACTATCGTGCGGAGAAATGGAGCTTTCTTTTATGATAGAGATTGAAAAGCCCAGAATTGAAACACTGGATATGACGCCGGATGGAAAATACGGTAAGTTTACACTTGAACCGCTCGAGAGCGGATACGGTACTACTATAGGCAACAGCCTTAGAAGAGTACTGCTTTCTTCGCTTCAAGGCGTTGCTGTTACCTCGGTAAAAATTGACGGTATTCAGCATGAGTTCTCTACGATTCCCAACGTTAAGGAAGATGTAACCGAAATTATCCTTAATCTTAAGAGTCTTACCGCTAAACTTCATTCCGACACTGTCAAAACAGTCTATGTTGAGGCTGAAGGTCCTTGTGAAGTGACCGGTGCCTCTATTAAGGCAGACAGCGAAGTTGAAATTCTCAACCCCGACCTTCATATTGCTACTCTTGATAAGGGTGGTAAACTTATTATGGAAATTACCATTGATAAGGGCAGAGGTTATGTGCCGGCTGAGAAGAATAAGACCGACCATACGCCTATTGGCGTTATCCCCGTTGACTCTATTTATACTCCTGTTGTAAAGGCGAAGTACGATGTTGACAACACCCGTGTTGGTCAGCAAACCGACTATGACCGCCTTACACTTGAGGTGTGGACCAACGGAACTATTACCGCTAAAGAGGCAGTGTCTTGGTCTGCCAAGATCCTCACTGAACATCTCAAACTTTTCACCGACCTCTCTGAGGATGCATCCAACAGTGAGATTATGGTTGAAAAGGCCGGCGACGGAAAAGATAAGATTCTTGAGATGACCATTGAAGAACTTGATTTATCGGTTCGCAGTTTCAACTGTCTAAAACGTGCAAACATCAACACTGTTGAGGACCTCATCAGTAAAACCGAAGAGGATATGATGAAGGTTAGAAACCTCGGCAGAAAGTCGCTTGAAGAGGTTGTAGCCAAACTTGATTCGCTTGGCTTTACCCTTGCAAACGACGACGAATAATACGCTTTCTCAAAGGAGTGAGTTAAATGCCCGGAACAAGAAAACTCGGAAGAGCCAGCGACCACAGAACCGCAATGCTTAGAGCAATGGTTACCTTCTTGCTTGAAAACGGTAAGATTGAAACTACCGTATACAGAGCAAAAGAGGTCAGTGCTATGACCGAGAAATATATTACACTCGCTAAAGACAACAGTCTTGCCAGCAAAAGACAGGCATTGGCGTTCATCACTAAGGAATCGGTTGTTAAAAAACTTTATGATGAAATTGCACCGGCATATGCTGAGAAAAACGGCGGTTACTGCCGTATCACTAAGACCGGTACTCGCCGCGGTGACGCTGCTGAAATGGCAATTATCGAGTTAATAAAGTAATTTTTTAAACTAAAAACCCGCCAAAAGGCAACTTCTTATAAGGATATTTTAAAGCCCGATGAATTTCATCGGGCTTTATCTTGTGTCTTTCTGTTGTTAGAGCCAGCATCGCATTTGTATGCACAAATGCATTGGGCAGTTGCCCAAACCCACAGAACAGAGCGAAAAACATTTTTAGTTTTATTCTGTACTTCGTACAGAGTTTTATTTTTGCCTTGCAAAAGTTTTATTGTAACCTTACGGTTACAGTTTTATTTTATCCGCCACCAAAACTGCCCGAAGGGCAATAAAACTATGCGTAAACATAATAAAACTGCGAAGCAATATAACTCGCCGCAAGGCGAATAAAACTGGAGACTTCCTTATGGGAAGTCTCCAAAAGGCGGGTTTTATTTTTGTGGTTTCATATAAATTTAATGAACGTAAAAAGGAATTTAGATGTCAAAATATGTTGACATCTGTTTTTTTATGTGGTACGATATTTAAGTAAGAAAATTTGTTTTAGGGAGGTTGGCTTTAAAGCGAAGAACCAGAGGTTTTTTGTTTAATAAAGTCGACCATTTTTGTTTTGATGTAAAAAAATTTTACATAAATAATTTTTTTGGAGGAAGTAAAAATGAAAAAGATTCTTGCACTTATTTTAGCACTTGCAATGATACTTACCATGTGCATTGCATTCTCCGGTTGCGGCGGCGATGACAAAGAATTGCTCGGTATGAGTGATTCACCTCTTGCGGCTACTGACCTCACAATCGACTATACAGTTCCCGACAGTTTTAAAATCGGTTTCATCTGCTTGCATGATGAAAACTCGACCTATGACCTTAACTTCCTTAATGCTGTTGATACCATTCAAAAAGCAGCAGGTCTTAAGGACTCTCAAGTTATCGTTAAAACTAACGTAGGCGAAGACGATTCTTGTTACAATACGGCTAAAGACCTTGCTACACAAGGTTGTAATGTTATATTTGCTAACTCTTTCGGCCATGAATCATTCATGATTAAGGCTGCTAAAGAGTTCCCGAATGTTCAGTTCTGCCATGCTACCGGCACAAAGGCTCACACTGAAAATCTTCCTAACTACCATAATGCATTTGCTTCTATTTATGAGGGTAGATTTCTCGCCGGTGTTGCTGCAGGCTTAAAACTTAATGAAATGATTGCTGCAGGCACTATTACTGCTGAACAGGCAAAAATGGGTTATGTAGGTGCTTTTACCTATGCTGAGGTTATTTCTGGTTATACTTCTTTCTACCTCGGTGCAAAATCTGTTTGTCCTTCTGTTACTATGGACGTTCAGTTTACCGGTTCTTGGTATGACCCGACCGAAGAGAAAAACGCTGCTGAGGCTTTGATTGCCAAGAAGTGCGTTCTTATCAGCCAGCATGCTGACTCTATGGGTGCTCCCGGTGCTTGTGAGGCTGCAGGCGTTCCCAACGTATCTTACAACGGCAGTACATATGAATCCTGCCCTGAAACATTTATCGTTTCTTCTGCTATCAACTGGGCTCCTTACTATAATTACATTATTAAATGTGCTGTAGAGGGTAAAGAGATTGCTGCTGACTGGTGCGGCGGTATTAAAGAAGGCTCGGTTGTTCTTACCGGTATTAACTTAGATGTTGCTGCAGAAGGCACTGTTGATAAGATTAAAGAGGTTATAACCGGTCTTAAAGACGGAAGTGTTAAGGTATTTGACAATACTAAGTTTACCGTTGAAGGTAATCAAATGACTACCTATTTGGCAGATGTTGACGATATGGGCGATTATGTTGCAGATACCGAAGTTATTGAGGGCGGTGCTTTCAGCGAGTCTACCAAACGTTCGGCACCTTACTTTGACCTTAAGGTTGACGGAATCACTCGTCTTAACGAGAGATTCTAATTAAAAATTTTAAGTGGGCGGGGCACTAAACTGCCCCGCCTAATCTCATTTTAAGATTTAAAAATGCTTGTTTTTTAAATAGGTATTTTTAAGGCTTAAATATTATCAGGAGGAAATTAAAGTTGGAAAATGCTGCTATAGAACTGAAAAACATCACTAAAACCTTCGGCAGTGTTGTTGCGAACTCTAATGTTAATCTTACAGTTAATTATGGTGAGATATTGTCAATTCTCGGCGAAAACGGAAGTGGTAAAACCACCTTGATGAACATGATTGCCGGTATTTATTTTCCGGATGAAGGTCAGATTTTTATAGACGGGCAAGAGGTTGTAATACGTTCTCCTAAAGATGCTTTTCGCTATAAAATCGGCATGATACATCAGCATTTTAAACTTGTTGATGTTTTTTCGGCGACCGAAAATATCATTTTAGGATTAAAAGGTAAAGAAAAGTTCAACATTAAGAAATCTGTAAACAAGGTTGAAGAAATCAGTCAAAAGTACGGATTTGAGATTGACCCCAAGAAAAAAATTCACGAAATGTCGGTTTCCGAAAAGCAGACGGTTGAAATTTTAAAGGTGTTATACAGAGGTGCAGATATACTTATTTTGGACGAGCCTACTGCTGTTTTAACGCCACAGGAAACGCAAAAACTGTTTGCGGTTTTACGCAGAATGCGTGATGACGGAAAAGCCATAATTATAATTACACACAAACTTCACGAAGTGCTGTCACTGTCCGACAAGGTTTCGGTCCTCAGAAAAGGCGAATACATAGGCACTGTAAACACAAGCGAAACAAACGAAACCCAATTAACCGAAATGATGGTCGGTAAAAAGGTAAGTCTTAATATTAACCGCAGTGAGCCCAAAGAACCGAAGGACAGATTGGTTGTAAAAGATATTACATGTATCAATCGCGAAGGGGTAAAATTACTTGACGATATTTCGTTTACTGTAAAATCGGGCGAGATTTTGGGTATTGCAGGTATAGCCGGCTCAGGTCAGCGTGAATTGCTTGAGTCTATTGCCGGACTTCAAAAACTTACCGAAGGTGATATTTATTATCATGACCCAAAAACAGGAAATGTAGAAGACCTCAGAAATAAGACACCTATTCAGATAAGAGAACTCGGTGTTCGTCTGTCTTTTGTGCCCGAAGACCGACTGGGTATGGGACTTGTCGGCAATATGGATATTGTAGATAACATGATGCTGCGTTCTTACCGCAAGGGTAAATCTTTGTTTGTAGAGCGTAAGGCACCTAAAGACCTTGCAATAAAGATTATTGACGATTTGCAGGTCGTAACCCCCAGTGAATCTACTCCTGTTCGCCGTCTTTCGGGCGGTAATGTTCAAAAGGTACTTGTCGGGCGTGAAATCGCTGCTTCGCCGACTGTACTTATGGCGGCGTATCCGGTAAGAGGTTTGGATATAAATTCGTCTTACACGATATATAATCTTTTAAATCAACAAAAAGAAAACGGTGTTGCCGTTATATTCGTCGGTGAAGACCTCGACGTTTTGTTGGAACTTTGCGACCGAATTTTAGTAATAGGTTCGGGCAGTGTAACGGGAATTGTAGACGCAAGAACTGCAACAAAAGAAGAAATAGGTCTTCTTATGACTAAAGGTAAAGGAGGGGTTAAGCAATGATAAATAAAAAGAAGATTAACTTCCCGACCTTTCATATAGTAAAAAGAGAGCCGTTGGTTTGGTATAAAGGACTTGGTATTCGTGCCGTAGCAATTATTTTTGCACTCGTTTTCGCTGCAATTGTAATAACACTTCTTACCGATAAAAATCCTATAGCCGTTTATACTTCCATGATTGACGGTGTAATCGGCTTAGACGCCAAAGTAAGGGATATAAGAGTTTGGAGTTTTTTACAGGATTCTGCAATTTTGCTTTGCATTTCGTTAGCAGTTACCCCTGCTTTTAAAATGCGATTTTGGAATATCGGTGCCGAGGGACAAGTGCTTATCGGCGGACTTGCAACCATATCGGTTATGATGTTTTTGGGCGATAAACTCCCGCTTCCCGTACTTGCACTTGTGATGGTGGTCGCTTCTGTTTTGGCGGGTATTATTTGGGCGGTTATTCCTGCAATATTTAAGGCATATTGGAATACTAACGAAACACTGTTCACTCTTATGATGAACTATGTTGCAATTCAGTTGGTTTCCTTTTTCTTAAGAAAATTTGCAGGTCCTAATTCAACAGTTATAGCAACCATGCCCGAGTACGGACTTCCTATTTTGTTCGGCAAACCGTATCTTTTAAATGTTA
The DNA here is from genome assembly GCA_045578845.1 of Acutalibacteraceae bacterium. Taxonomy (GTDB): domain Bacteria; phylum Bacillota; class Clostridia; order Oscillospirales; family Acutalibacteraceae; genus UMGS172. The sequence goes on from JAZNLA010000066.1 coordinate 52,043, forward strand.
TCGTTATAGCAATTCTCACTATCGTTGTGTATATTTATCTTAAATACACAAAGCAAGGATATGAAATTTCGGTTGTCGGTGAAAGTGAGAATACCGCAAACTATATCGGTATAAATGTTAAAAAGGTTATTATAAGAACGCTGGTTGTTTCGGGTGCACTGTGCGGTATTGCCGGTCTGCTTTTAGTCGGCGGTACAAACCACACTATAAATACTGAAACGGCAGGCGGAAGAGGATTTACTGCGATAATGGTATCGTGGCTTGCAAAGTTTAATCCGATTTTTATGATATTTACAAGTTTCCTTATTGTATTTTTACAAAAAGGCTCACAACAGGTTTCGTCTGATTTCAGAATACCTCAAGCAATCAGCGATATTGTTACGGGTATTATACTTTTCTTCATTATCGGCTGTGAGTTTTTCTTAAATTATAAAATAGTTGTTTCCAAAAGCAGAAAGGAGAATGCATAAATGTTACCCTTTCTTGTCAGTGCAATTAGACTTGGAATGGTATTCCTTTTTGGCTCTACCGGAGAGATACTGACCGAAAAATCGGGACACTTGAATTTGGGAATTCCCGGAGTAATGTGCGTCGGTGCTTCGTGCGGTTGCTATGCAGAGTATCTTTATCTTAAAGAGGTCGGGATTCATGCGTCACCTTTTCTTGCAATAATAATACCTATTATTGCCACTGTAATAGGCGGTGCACTTATGGGATTACTGTTTAGTTTTTTAACTGTAACGCTCAGAGCAAACCAAAATGTTACCGGTCTTGCACTTACCACATTTGGTATCGGTATATCGGATTTTATGATTGCAAAAGCGGGTCCTTCGTTCGGCAGAGCAAGTAAGTATTTCACTGAGCCGTTGCCGTTTGCCAAAAACTTAGGCTTTATCGGTGAACTGTTCTTTTCGCATGGTATTTTAATATATCTCGCAATAGCGGTTGCTCTTATCACTGCCTTTGTACTTGCAAAAACAAGGGTTGGATTGAATCTCAGAGCGGTCGGTGAAAATCCTGCGACCGCCGATGCGGCGGGCATCAATGTATCGCTTTACCGCTATCTTGTAACCTGTATAGGCTGCGGAATTTCGGGACTTGGCGGCCTTACCTTTATTATGGACTACTTAAACGGTAACTGGGAATATTGTATTGATGCTTTTGGTTGGCTTTCGGTTGCACTTGTAATATTCACCGTTTGGAAACCGAATTTGGCAGTATTTGGCTCAATAGTTTTCGGTGCACTTTATATTTCAAGTACCTATATAGAAGGAGTAGGTCTTGCCGAAAAAGAACTTTTTAAAATGCTTCCGTATGTTGTAACCATTATTGTCCTTGTCATAACAAGTATGAGAAACAAAAAAGAAAATCAACCCCCGCAGGCATTGGGATTGTCCTATTTCCGCGAGGAAAGATAAAAGCAAAAACACTGTGCAAACAAAAAGTTTGCACAGTGTTTTATTTTGAGGAGGTTTATCGAATATAAGTATTGACAAATTTAATTCAAGTGATATAATGAACATATGAACAATTATTCATATGAAAGCGGGTACTTAAATGACTAATAAAGATGCAAACTGTAAAGTGCCGATGTGCGACTATATTCACGCACACGAAGAAACGGTAAAATCGGTCAAAAGTAAACTTCCGCCCGACGAAATACTTTACGACCTCGCGGAACTTTATAAAATTTTCGGTGACTCTACAAGGGTGAAGATACTTTATGTGTTGCTTGAGGCGGAAATGTGCGTTTGCGATATTTCAACCTTAATAGGGGTAAGTCAATCGGCAATTTCACATCAACTGAAACTACTTAAACAGTCCGACCTTGTAAAACCGAGGCGTGACGGCAAAACGGTGTTTTATTCATTGGCCGATAACCATGTCCGCACGATATTAAATAACGGCATGGAACATATAAAAGAATGAGGTGTAGTTATGAAAAAAGTATTTAAGATAGAAGACCTTGACTGTGCACACTGTGCTGCAAAAATGGAAGAGGGTATCAAGAAAATAGACGGTGTTACCTTTGCATCGGTTAATTTTCTGGCACAGAAGTTGACTTTAGAAGCTGATGACGAGCATTTTGATGAAATAGTAAAAAAAGCAGAAAAGGTTTGCAGAAAAATCGAGCCTGACTGCCGTTTGATTGTAAAATGAGCTGTAAACAAAAAAAGAATTTATTAAGAATAATAATTTCGGCGGTTTTACTTATAGCAGCGGCTGTGACCGACCGCCTTTTTGTGCCGAAAGAAACGGAAATACTTTCGCTTGCAATATTTTTGGTACCGTATTTTGTTATAGGTTATGATGTGCTTTTAAAATCGGTTAAAAACATAAAAAATTTGCAGGCGTTTGACGAAAATCTGCTTATGACCATAGCCACATTGGGGGCACTTTTAATAGGCTTTTTTCCTAGTTCCGAGCCGCAATACTTAGAAGCGGTATTTGTAATGCTTTTTTATAAGACGGGTGAACTTTTCCAAAGTATCGCTGTCGGTAAAAGCCGCCGACAGGTGGCGGAACTTCTCGACATTCGCCCTGATGTTGCATTTATAGAAACCAACGGCGAACTTTTAGAGGTTGACCCCGAAACGGTTGAGGTCAGCGAAATTATTACGGTCAGAGCAGGTGAAAAAATCCCGTTAGACGGCGTGATTTTAGAGGGGAATTCCGATATAAATACCGTGGCAATTACGGGAGAATCGGTGCCGAGAGCCGTTTTTGAGGGCGATACCGTACTAAACGGTACCGTCAATATGAGCGGTACGCTTAAAATCAAGGTTACAAAAAAATTCTCGGAGTCAACCGTTTCAAAAATTTTGGAACTCGTTGAAAATTCGAGCGAGCATAAATCAAAATCGGAAAATTTTATTTCAAAATTTGCAAAATATTACACACCTGCCGTAGTGATATGCGCAGTGATGTTAGCAGTACTTCCGCCCGTTATTTTAAAGGGAACATTTTTGTCACTGTTTCCCTTGTGGCTTGTAAGAGCTTTGACCTTCCTTATAATTTCCTGCCCCTGTGCTCTTGTGATTTCTGTACCGCTGTCATTTTTCGGCGGTATAGGCTCTGCATCTAAAAAAGGTATACTTATAAAAGGCTCAAACTATTTGGAAACGTTGGGGAAAGTCCAAACGATAGTATTTGATAAAACGGGTACGCTCACAAAAGGTGATTTTTCGGTAACCGAGATTGTTGCCGAAGACGAAAAAGAAGTATTAAAACTCGCCGCCTTTGCCGAAGGTTTTTCAAATCACCCAATAGCAAGGTCGATAAAAGCGGCATATGGCAAAAAAATTGACCTTAATTCGGTTAAAAATGTAACCGAATTAGTAGGGCAGGGCGTTACCGCAACCGTAGACGGTGCAAAGGTTTTGGCGGGTACTGAAAAACTTTTGGAAACAAACGGTATAAGTTGTAAGCCGACCGATACTGTAGGCACCGTAGTGCATATTGCTGTTAAAAAAACTTACAAGGGTTATATTGTCATTTCCGACAGTATAAAGCAAGGCACCAAAACTGCCTTAAAGGAACTTAAAAAAAGCGGTGTAAAAAATATTGTGATGTTAACAGGTGACCGTATTAAAACGGCAAAATCGGTTGCCGAAACTCTTTGTGTCGATAAATACTTCGCTGAACTTTTACCCGCGGATAAAGTGGAAATTTTAGAAAGTTTACTGAATTTTAAAGGCAACGGAAAGGTTGCTTTTGCGGGTGACGGCATAAACGATGCACCGGTGCTTATGCGTGCCGATGTAGGTATAGCAATGGGCGGTGTCGGGTCGGATGCCGCGATTGAGGCGGCAGATGTTGTACTTATGGACGATGATTTAAGGAAAATAGCCGAGGCTATAAAAATTTCCCGTAAAACCATGTCGATTGTTCGCCAAAATATTGTTTTTGCACTGAGCATAAAGGCGATTGTCTTAATACTCGGTGCGATAGGTTTTGCACCGCTGTGGCTTGCGGTGTTCGCCGATGTTGGCGTTGCGGTTGTAAGCATATTAAATGCTATGAGAACATTAAAATAAACCTTTTGGTCGGTCTTAGTTGACAAACAAAAGGTGTAGTGTTAAAATCATGAAAAGTGAAAAGAAAGGCGGTGAATTTATGACGGTATCGTTTAGTACCTTGGGGTGTAAGGTTAATCAGTATGAGTCTGAGGCTATTTCGGAAATATTCAAAGCCTTAGGGTATGAAGTTTTACCGCCCGAAACTCCTGCCGATGTTATGGTTGTAAATTCCTGCACTGTCACTGCCGAAAGCAACCGCAAAACCCGTCAAACGGTGCGAAGACTAAGACGTTTGTCGCCCGATGCCGTAATCGTGCTGACCGGTTGTATGGTGCAGGCGTTTCCCGAAGAGTCTGCTTTAATAAAAGAGGCGGATATAGTAGTAGGCAATACCGAAAGCGATAAAATTCCGTCGCTTGTCGAATGTTTTTTTAAGGACAAAAATCGCATTTTAAGTGTTGTACCTCACGAAAAAAATGAAAAAATACTAAACCTTAATGTATCAAAATTTTCCGAACATACCCGTTCGTATATTAAGATTGAAGATGGTTGCAATAGGTTTTGTTCCTACTGTATTATTCCGTATGCAAGAGGCAGGGTTAGGTCGCGTTCTTTGGAAAGTATCACCGCCGAGGCTAAAAGACTGGCAAAGGCAGGCTATAAAGAAACGGTGCTGGTCGGTATAAATCTGTCGGCTTACGGAACCGATACGGGTGACAGTCTGTGCGAAGCTGTTTTGTCGGTGGCTAAGGTGGAAGGGATAAAGCGTGTCCGCTTAGGCTCGCTTGAATGTGACCAAATTTCAGATGATGATTTAATACGTCTTAGCGAATGTGAAAAGTTTTGCCCGCAGTTTCATTTGTCACTTCAATCGGGTGCCGATAATACGTTAAAGGCAATGAACCGTAAGTATGATACCGAATTTTACCGCGACCTTGTAAACCGCATACGTAAAACGTTTAAAAGTCCGTCAATTACTACCGATATTATGGTAGGTTTTGCAGGTGAAACCGATGAGGATTTTAGAGCTTCATGCAATTTTGTAAAGGAAATAGGTTTTGCCCGTTCTCATGTTTTTGTTTATTCCGAACGCGAGGGAACGATTGCCGCTAAAAATCCATTAAAGGTTGACATGGGTATCCGTCAACATCGCTCAAAAATCATGGCGGATATATGCAAACTTGCCGAAAAAGAATTTTTGCAGTCGCAAATAGGCACAGTGCAGTCGGTACTTTTTGAAACGGTTTCAGATAACGTGTGGGAAGGCTACACCGAAAACTATACAAAGGTTAAGGTTAAATGTAACGAACATTTAGAGGGTAAGATTTTACCTGTTAAAATTACCGCTGCAGGAAGGGATTGCTGTGACGGTGAATTAGTGTAAAGAAAAAAGTCCATCAACCGTAATCTACGGTTGATGGACTTTTTTTACATAGTTTCAAGCACAGTTACGGTCATTGGAACTGCGGTGGTATGTATTGTGATTTTTATGTTTTACCCTTGCCTTGATTTTGGCAATAAGCCAATCTTCAAAATCAACAAGTTTGCTTTCGTTAAAAAGTCCCCATATAATAAAGGCGGCAACGGCAATCTGTAAAACTGTTATAAATATACTCATATTTTAAAAATCTCCTTTCCGAACATTTGTTCGGTATCTTTATTTTAGCATAAGGAATTGGCTTTGTCAAGTGTTTTTTTAAAATTTTATTCCTTACATTTATAATTATATCGACACAAAAGTACTAAAATACGGACTTCTCTAAAATATTTTAAAAATTGTTTTTGCCAATAATTTTAAGTAAAAAAATAAATACTACAATTTTTTATATTACCTTTTGTAAAGTAATGTGTTACCTTGTTCTCCGTTTTTGGATAATTTGTCGGTGTAGTATGGTAGCGAAACCGCCATTTAGTAAATAACAGCAGTGTGTGTATTTGTTGTTTAAAAAAGATATAGGCGGAACGGTTTATACTGTAAACTATGCAAAATCTAAAGGAATAGAAATAATAAATATCGCGTAAAAAACCGCACAGAATTTTAACTTCCGTGCGGTTGTTTCTTTATAATATTTTAATATATGTGTTTTTACTGTCTTTTAGTATTTGCTCGGCGGAATGAGGATATTGTTACAAACGCTGTAAACAGTCCTATACCGATAATTATAAACTGTGAAACCGAAGTGTCGGTTACTCTATTGCCAAACCCTAAAACCGTTGCGGTGATTTCGGGCAAACATGAACTAAAGCACAAGGTCGATGATACTATGCCGAGCGGGTAAAGAAGTCTGAAGTTTTTTTGTGGTTTTACATCGCTGATTGCTTTGCCTAAACAAAGGAAAAACAGTTCGCTTGTTATGAGTGCCGTTATTTCGTATACTGTGCGGGCCCTTAAAGGATGTTCACTATAGTACATATATGCGGCTATAAGGGATGTTAACCCGAAAAACACAAATAACAGTGCGGCGGGTTTCGGGAAGGTATATTCCTTTATTTGCGGTATTGCAAAAAGCACTACTCCGAAAACAGCACCCAATGACGCCGCAAAAAGTAACGCCCATGCCGACGGACGGAAGATAAGCGTAGAAATACTGCCCGCAAATATAAATACACTGCTTATTATACATATTACAAAGCCGAATGTTCCCATTTTGCCGACCGATGTCGGCTGTCTTGTTGCAAGGTAAGAGTTAGCCGCAGTATAAATCAGCAATAACATCAATATAACGGGTAACAAAATATTGATTACCGTAAATTTTTCTTTTAAAAATGCCGTGCCTTTTTCGGTCAGCAAAACAATCTGCAAAGTGCGGAAAATAAAAATTAAAATATTTACACCCAAGTACAGTTTTGTGGTAAATTTCAGTTTAAGTTTCAAACTGCACCTCCTAAAAGTAATTAAAAGGACAAAGCCTACATATATTTATATCGGATAAATCAATTTTAGACTAAAACATACTGTTTGTCAAATATTTTTGAATTTAAAGAGGGATTTAATATATGAAAGGACTGTATTTAGCCTCTGCCGTAATAATATTTTTATGTATGGTATTGTTTCCGCTTATATCTATGAAAGAAACCGCACCGCCGCTTGCTTCAAGTAATGATAATTCAAGTTATTCAGAGGTCAAAGGTGACGAGTTTCGAATACTTATAACCGAAACGGATAAGGTGGTAACACTTAGTGCTAATGATTACATATGCGGCGTAGTGGCGGCGGAAATCGGTGCCGAAAGCAGTGAGGAGGCACTTAAAGCACAGGCTGTGGCGGCGTATACCTTCGCCTGCCGAAAAAAGGGCGAAAGAACGAAAGAACGTTACGATATGTGTGACGATTATAAAAAAGACCAAGCCTATTTATCGACAGAACAGTTAAAGGAACGATGGGGCGAGAATTTTGAGCAGTATTATAATAAGGTGATGTCAGCGGTGAAATCGGTCGAGGGCGAAATATTGACTTATGACGGAAAACCGATATTATCCATTTACCACGACATTTCGGGAGGTAAAACTGAGGCAGCGGAAAATGTTTGGGGCGAAAAATATCCTTGCCTTGCGGCGGTTGAAAGCGTCGGTGATATTTTAAGTCCAAACTATTTAAGCACCGTAACGGTTGGCTTAGAGGATATGAAAAAACATATAGAAACCTTAGGCGGTAGCCTAGAGGGCGAGCCGAAGGATTGGCTTTCAGGTGTTTCAAGATCGCCGTCGGGGTACATTGTTTCGCTATCTGTGGGCGGTAAAGAGGTAAAAGGTACCGAGGTCAGAACGGCTTTGGATTTACGCAGTACAAATTTTGACGTAACCTTTGCCGACGATACCTTTACATTTACGGTAAGGGGTAACGGCCATGGTGTTGGTATGAGTCAGTACGGGGCACAGTTTATGGCACTGCAAGGCAGTAATTATAAGGAGATTTTGGCGTGGTATTATGCGGGTGCCGTTTTGCAAAAAAGCACTTGACAAAGGCAATATTCAGTGATATAATACTAAAAAGCGTTGAAGATATTAAGTTTTTGCGTGTTTGATTTAAGAGAGCCGTCGGTTGGTGTGAGTCGGTATTAAAACGCATTTACTGTCTCGTATCTGAGCCTAATCTCCGAAAGTTACAGTAAGAGGTTACGGGTGGTCCCGTTACAGGTCAGGGGTTTATTAAGAACCTTACAGAGTGGTCGTTTTAACGGCAATACGGGTGGTACCGTGGTTAATTTATATTAATCATCCCGCAGAGCGAATATGGCTCTGCGGTTTTTTTTCGCAGAGTGACTAAAAAGGAGAAAATCATGAAAAGAATTGAAGTGTCTGATTTTACACTTAAAATTACAGCGGAAGATAACGCACTTACGTTTCGTGCCAAAACCGAAATCGCAAGGTGTGTAAATGGAATCGGCGTTGACGCTATTGAACTTAGCGAAGTTAAAAATGAAAAAGAGGATGCTGTTATTAACCGTACAATCGCTTCGGTGGTTGACTGTGTTGTGGCAATCCCCGTCGGTATGACCGAAGAGGGAGTGAACACTGCATATGAGAGTATCAGTTCCGCTAAAAATAAAAGACTTCAGGTTGTACTTCCTTCGTCAACCGTCGGCATGGAATATCTTTGCCATGTAAAGGCACCTAAAATGCTTGAAATTGCCGCGGCTCTTTGCTCTGCTGCCGCAAAAAAATGCAGTGATGTTGAATTTATTGCCGCCGATGCTTCGCGTGCCGAGAGGGAATTTTTAGTAGAACTCTGCAAAACCGCTGCTGAGAACGGTGCTGAAATAATCACACTTTCAGACGACGCAGGTATAATGTTGCCCGATGAGTTTGCTAAAATGGTTAAGGACGTAAAATCGGCAGTAGATAAAAAGATTTACTGCACAGTATCCAATGCAATCAGTATGGCTACCGCCTGTGCCGTTGCTGTACTTTTGGCAGGGGCAGACGGTGTTAAGACCGCCTCGGTAGGCAACAGTACCCTTTCTGCAGGTCAGTTTGCCGACTTTATCCGTGCTAAAGGTAACGATTTGGGATTGGAATGTGGACTTAATATTTCGGGCGTTCACCGCGATGTTGACCAACTGATTAAAAATGTCAAAACCGAAACCGATACTAACGGTGTCGTTTTATCTTCTGTGAAACTCACTGCCGACAGTACACTTGCCGATGTCAGCCGTGCCGTAAAGAATTTGGGTTACGAATTGTCCGACGAGGATAACGGCAAGGTTTTTGAGCAGTTTAAAAGGGTTAGTGCGAGAAAAGGTGTGGTAGGGAAAAAGGAACTTGACGCTATGGTTGCCACTGCCGCCATGCAGGTGCCCTCAACCTATCATATTGAAAGTTATGTTATAAACAGCGGTAATGTTATCACTGCAACAGCAAGTATTTCGCTTACTAAGGACGGTGAGAAGTTCAGCGGTATCAGTGCGGGTGACGGACCTATCAATGCCGCTTTTCTAGCCATTGAGCAGATAGTTGGCCACCACTATGAACTTGATGATTTTCAAATTCAGTCGGTCACCGAAGGCCATGAGGCAGTAGGCTCAGCGGTTGTTAAACTCCGCAGTGACGGTGTGCTTTATTCGGGCACAGGCATTTCAACCGATATTATCGGTGCAAGTATTCGTGCATATATCAATGCACTTAATAAAATTGTTTACACCGAACAGTAATTGAAAGGAATTTATTATGAAATTATCCTTTTCAACAAGTTTTATACCCGAAGCCGATTATACGGCGGTATGCAATACTGCTTGTGATTACGGTTTCAGCGGGTTTGAAATATGTGATATAAATAAATCCAATATGAACGGTGACGACAGTCTTTTCGGTGCAATGAGCAGTGCCGGTGCCAAAAGAAAACTCGTCAACCGCCATATAGCCGTTTCGGCTCTTTGCTACCCTAAAAAGATAGGTAAAAACGTCGGTGATACCAAAATTTTAAAAGAATACATCGAAACCGCAAGTTATTCCTCAGTGCCGCTTGTCATTGTAACTTTAGACGATACGGCAACTAAAGAAGAAATCCTTTCGGTTTTAAACCCCATAATGCCGCTTACCGAAAACCTAGGAGTTACTTTAGCCTTTGAAACGGTAGGTAAATATGCCGATACCGAAAATGTGATTGATATAATAAATATGTTTGCAATGGGCTCGGTGGGTGCATCGTGGAATATCGGTGCAACCTATTTTGACGCCAATGAAAACGCCGAGGATACCATACAAACCTTGGGTGCTTATATTTGCAATGTTAAAATCGGCGACCGTAAAAACGGCAAAAAAGTTTTAATAGGTGAGGGCGAACTGCCTGTGGCAGAATTTGTTTTTGCACTGCGTTCGCTTAATTATGACGGATATATCTGTGTTGAGCAAAATGACGAAATAAGCAACAGCGACATAGTATTTACACATTTTGTAAACTATATGTCGGTTGCCGCAGGCGAGCAAAAAAAAGATACCCTTTACTATAACCGTTCGCACACAGGTGCTTTTGTCTGGAAACGCTATGATGTTATAGACAAAACCTTTTCGCAAGTGCTTGACACCATGGCGGAAACATTCCCCGACCAATATGCGTTTAAATATACAACACTTGACTATACAAGGACATACAGTCAGTTCAGAGAAGATGTTGACAAGGTTGCCGCCGCTCTTGTTTCGCTCGGCGTAAAACCCGGTTATCATGTTGCTATCTGGGCTACCAATGTACCGCAGTGGTTTTTAACCTTTTGGGCAACGGTTAAAATCGGTGCCGTTTTGGTTACGGTTAATACTGCTTATAAACTGCATGAGGCAGAGTATCTTCTCCGCCAGTCCGATACCCACACACTTGTTATGATTGACAGTTGCAAGGACTCGGATTATAAAGAAATCATGCAGACACTCTGCCCCGAACTTGAAAACCTAAAGGCGGGACAGCCGCTTCATTCCAAAAAATTGCCGTTTTTAAAGAATGTGGTAACTGTAGGCTTTACCATGGACGGTTGCCTTACTTGGGAGCAAATGGTTGCACGTTCAAAACTTGTCCCGATTGAGGAAGTCCGCCGCCGTGCCGCCGAAGTTAAACCCGATGACGTATGTAATATGCAGTATACTTCGGGTACTACAGGTTTCCCGAAAGGCGTTATGCTCACTCACCGCAACATTGTCAATAACGGTAAAATAATAGGCGATAGAATGGATTTGTCCACTGCCGACCGTATGATGGTGCAGGTGCCTATGTTCCACTGTTTCGGCATGGTACTTTCTATGACATCTACCATGACACACGGCGGAACGCTCTGCCCAATGCCGTATTTTTCGCCTAAATCATCGCTCGCTTGCATAAATGACGAGCATATAACCTGCTTTAACGGCGTTCCCACCATGTTTATAGCCATGTTTGCCCATGCGGATTTCAGCAAAACCGATTTTTCGTATATCCGCACAGGAATTATGGCGGGTGCAAACTGTCCGCCCGACCTTATGCGTAGAGCGGCAGACGAAATGAATATGAAAGAAATTATAAGTGTTTACGGTCAAACCGAAGCCTCGCCCGGCTGTACTATGGGCGAGGTCAATGAGGATATCGACCACCGAGTTGAAACGGTTGGAAGTGCTTTTCCCGGTGTTGAGTGTAAGATTATCGACCCCGAAACGGGCGAAGACCTGCCCGACGGCGAAAACGGTGAATTTGTAGCCCGCGGTTACAATATTATGAAGGGTTACTATAAAATGCCGCGTGCTACCGAACAAACCATTGACAAAGACGGTTGGCTACATTCGGGTGATATTTGCTGCCGCACGCCCGACGGATATTATAAGGTTACAGGCAGACTTAAAGATATGATTATCCGCGGCGGCGAAAACCTTTACCCTAGAGAGATTGAGGAGTTTTATTTAGGTCACGACAAGGTTAAAGACGTTCAGGTTGTAGGCGTACCCGATAAACGCTACGGCGAAGAGGCGTGTGCTTGGATTATCCTTAACAAGGGCGAGGAGTCGAGTGAAGAAGAAATGCGTGAATACGGCAACAGTTTCATGGCACGCCACAAAGTACCGAGATATTTTATTTTCACAAAGGAATTCCCGATGAACGCCGCAGGTAAAATTCTCAAATATAAAATGCGTGACGAGTCGGTAGAAAAATTAGGATTGTAAGGTGAGCAATGTGTGTCCTATAATTGATTGTCACTGCCATATTTACCCTGAAAAAATAGCCGCCAAAGCGGTTGAGAGTATAGGCAATTTTTATAGTATCCGGATGACAAGCGGCGGCACTACCGCCGATATGATAGAAAGGTCAAAAAAGGCAGGCGTTACGCATAGTTTGGTCTTTTCGGTTGCCACAAAATCTGCTCAAGTCAGTTCTATCAACCGTTTTATTGCCGACGAGGTGGAAAAATCACAGGGGATTTTTACGGGACTCGGCACCTTGCACCCCGACAGTGAAAATTTAGACGGCGATATCGAGGAAATAATTGCTTTGGGACTTAAAGGCGTAAAACTTCACCCCGATATTCAAGGATTTAAGATTGACGATTACCGTTGCCTTAAAATATACGAAAAGTGCGAGGGTAAACTGCCGATTTTAATGCATACGGGTGATAACAGGTATGATTTTTCAAACCCCAATCGCTTAAAACCCGTACTTGAAATCTATAAAAATTTAACCGTTATAGGTGCCCACCTCGGCGGTTGGTCGATTTGGGATACGGCGGTGGCAGAACTAAAAGGCTTTAAAAACTTTTATGTTGACTGCTCGTCGTCGCTGTATGCCATTTCGCCCGAAAAGGCAACTGAGGTTATAAGGAAATACGGTGCCGACCGCGTACTTTTCGGTACCGACTATCCCATGTGGGAACCGAAAGAAGAATTGCAAAGGTTTAATTCACTTGACCTTAATTCAGAGGAAAAGAACGCAATTTTATATAAAAACGCGTCAAGACTCTTTGATATAAAAATTTAAAAAATCACTTGACAAAATTTTTGTATAGGTGTATAATATTTCAAACATTTAAAGGCTGTGACGAAGACGGACGGATAATGCCGATTTTAAGAGAGTCGGGGACGGTGCAATCCCGATATTTGGTCTATTCAGTTCCCATCACTTCCGAGCCGAAGGTTCAAAAGGCTGTTGCTTAGTAGATGTCTTCCGTGAATGCTACGTTAGTGCATAGAACTTTTTAAGAGTTCGAAGTGGCGTTTTTAACGCAATTTGAGTGGTACCGCGGGTATTGATTGTACTTATCAACTCGTCTCAAAGAAAATCTTTGAGATGAGTTTTTTATTTTGGAAAGGAGTAATTAAAATGAGTGAACAAACCGCCATGACCCAACTGTCCGAGGTTGCATCCCGAATTAAGGAGATGCGTGAGATAATGGGTTGGTCTGAATCCCTTATGGCAGAGAAGACTGAAATAAATGAAGACAAATACAGTCTTTATGAAAACGGCAAGGCAGATATGCCGTTTACTTTCATTCATAAATGTGCTCTTGCTTTCGGTATGGAACTGACCGAACTTTTGGAAGGTAAAACAGCTAAACTTTCTTCGTATACCGTTACAAGAAAAGGTCAGGGCAGGGAAACCGCCAAAGAAGACGGCATTGAAATCTGCAACTTGGCACCCGCTTTCAGAAATAAATTAGCCGAGCCTTACTGGGTCCGCTATGAATATTCGCCCGAACTTCAAAATCATCCAATCCACCTAACCAAACACAGCGGACAGGAATTTGACCTTGTACTGAGCGGAAGTTTAAAGGTGCAAATCGGTGAACATGTTGAAGTTTTAGGTGAAGGCGACAGTATTTTCTATAACAGTTCAACCCCTCACGGTATGATTGCGGTTGACGGAAAAGATTGCGTTTTTTGTGCGGTTGTACTACCCGGTGAGGATACTGCTGAGGAAACCGTAAGAGAAAGTATTGCATCGACAAGAAGCACCGAAAAACTTATCTGCGAAAAGTTTGTAAAATGCGAAGAAGACGAGCAGGGTGCTTTGCAAAAAATTTCGTTCCCCAATACCGACACCTTTAACTTTGGTTTTGACATTGTTGACGAAATTGCCGACAAATACCCAGACCGCCTTGCAATGCTTCATATTGATAAAGAAAAGCAAGAAAGACGTTTCACTTTTAAGGATATTAAACGTGCTTCGGCTCAGGTTGCCAACTATTTTACTTCGCTCGGAATTAAAAAGGGCGACAGGGTAATGCTTGTTCTTAAAAGGCATTATCAGTTCTGGTTTTCAATGGTGGCACTGCATAAAATCGGTGCAATCGCCATTCCCGCCACAAACCAACTCAAAGACCACGATTTTGAGTACCGCTTTAACGCCGCGGGCGTTTCGGCTATTGTTTGTACTGCCGACGGCGATGTTTCGGATATGGTTAACCGTGCAAGTATGGTATGTCCTAATTTAACCAAAATTTTAGTCGGCGGCAAAAAGGACGGTTGGCATGATTTTGATGCAAATTACGGTCTTTTTTCGAGCAAATATGTCCGAACGGAAGATACATCATGCGGTGACGATTTAGCGTTAATGTTCTTCACTTCGGGTACAACCGGTAATCCTAAAATGGCAGCACATAAGCACACCTATGCTTTGGGTCACTTTGTGACGGCTAAATATTGGCACTGCTGTGAGCGTGACGGACTGCATTTAACCATTTCGGATACAGGCTGGGGTAAATCGCTTTGGGGCAAACTTTACGGCCAGTGGCTGTGCGAGGGTGCGGTATTTGTTTATGATTTTGACCGTTTTGACGCAAGCGATATTTTGCCCATGTTTAAAAAGTATAATATAACTACCTTCTGTGCACCGCCTACAATGCTCAGAATGTTAGTGAAAGAGGAAATTTCCAAGTACGATTTATCGTCTATTCGCCATATGACCACCGCGGGTGAGGCACTTAACCCCGAAGTTGCCCGCAAGTTTAAAGAGGCAACAGGACTTGAAATCATGGAAGGTTTCGGTCAAACCGAAACCACCCTTACAATAGGTAACCTTTGCGGCACTGTGCCTAAAATCGGCTCTATGGGTAAGGCTTCGCCGCAGTATGATGTATGTATTGTTGACCCTGACGGCAATCCCGTTGCAAACGGTGAGGTCGGCGAGATTGTTGTAAGAACGAACGAAAACACACCCTGCGGACTGTTTAGCGGATACTACCGCGACGAGGCAAAAACCCTTGACGCGTGGCATGACGGAGCTTATCATACGGGTGATACCGCTTGGCGTGACGAAGATGGTTACTTCTGGTACGTCAGCCGTATTGATGACGTCATTAAGTCTTCGGGTTACCGTATAGGACCTTTTGAGATTGAAAGTGTCATTATGGAACTGCCATATGTTTTGGAATGCGGCGTTTCGGCGGCACCCGACGAGGTCAGAGGTCAAATTGTCAAGGCAAGCATTGTGCTTACTAAGGGCACCGTTCCCTCAGAACAACTCAAAAAGGAAATCCAGCAGTACGTAAAAGAACATACTGCACCTTATAAATATCCGAGATTGGTCGTTTTCCGTGACGAGTTGCCTAAGACCATAAGCGGTAAAATCCAGCGTAATAAACTCTAATTTTTGTCAAATAAAAATTGTTTTCGTGCTATTGACAAATAAATTGTAATTTGGTATAATCGTTTACATAAAAGTTTTGACGAAGAGTAACTTTCGGTTTCTAATTCAGAGAGTCGGCGGTTGGTGAAAGCCGATATTACGGAGCCTTTAGTTTGTAACTTCCGAACTGAAAGGAAGAAAACCTTTTTAGGTTAGTAGAACCTTTCCGTTTCTGCTGCGTTAAAGCATAGGACTTGTCAGAGTCTGAAGGGGTACGTTTTTTCGTACAATTTGAGTGGTACCGCGGGATATAAATAGTATTTATAACTCGTCTCAAAGGATTATATCTTTGAGGCGGGTTTTTTGATTTACCTTCTTCAAAGAATTTCTGGAGGAAATTTATGAAAACCACAGGACTTGAACTTCGCATAAGTGAAATGGCGAAGCGTATTGCCGATTTAAGAGAGATTATCGGTCTTACACCCAAACAAATGGCTGAAAAAACGGGTGTCACAACCGAAGAATATTTGACCTGTGAGGCGGGCGAAAGCGACCTTAACTTTGCCTTCATTTATAGGTGTGCTTTGGCACTCGGCGTTGACGTTACCGATATTATTGAGGGCACAAGCCCCCGTCTTGCAGGCTATACCGTTACAAGAAACGGTGAAGGTCAAAAGATTGAGCAGGCACATGGCATGGTTTACTATAACCTTGCCGCGGCTTTTAAGAACCGTATTGCAGAGCCACTTTATGTTGTGTCTGAATATAGCGAGTCTGCCCAAACTGCTGATATTGAACTTACTACCCATGAAGGTCAGGAGTGCGATATTGTCATAAGCGGTGCTTTGAAGGTACAGGTCGGTGACCATACCGAGGTTTTAAGAGAGGGCGACAGTATTTATTACGACAGTTCGGTCCCTCACGGTATGATAGCCGTTGACGGTAAAAGTTGCGTATTTTATGCTATTGTTTTAAATCCCGCAGGCGAGCCTATAGCGAAACTCACCCACGGCGGTACTAAAGAGGTTACTTTTGCCAAGAAAAGACCTGAGCCCAAAGTATATGAAACCCGCGTTTGGGAAGATTTTGTCATTCCTACCGAAAATGAAAAAGGTACTGTAACCAAGATTGAATTTAAAAATGAAGATAACTTCAATTTCGCGTTTGATGTTATTGACCGTTTAGGCAGAGAAAAGCCCGAAAAACTTGCAATGCTTCATTTGGACCGCGAAAAGAATGAACGCAAATTCACTTTTGCCGATATGAAACGTTACTCGTCGCAGACCGCCAACTACTTTAAATCGCTTGGTATAGGCAAAGGCGACAAGGTAATGCTTATACTTAAAAGGCATTATCAGTTCTGGTTCTCAATGATAGCACTTCATAAACTCGGTGCAATAGCCATACCCGCCACCAATCAACTTAAAGAGCATGATATAACCTACCGTATCAATGCCGCAGGCATTAAGGCTATAATCTGCACTGCCGACGGCGAAGTTTCGAACGAGGTCGATATTGCCGCTAAAGAGTGCCCTTGTTTGGAACATAAAATCATGGTTGGTGGATGTAAAGACGGTTGGAGAGATTTCGATAAAGAATATTCGCTCTATACCGGTAAGTTTGAACGCACCGAAGATTCGCCTAAAGGCGATGATATCATGCTTATGTACTTTACTTCGGGCACAACAGGTAATCCCAAAATCGCAGTACATAACTATAAATATCCGTTGGGACATTTTATCACAGCAAAATATTGGCACTGTGTAAATCCCGAGGGAATACACTTTACCATTTCCGACACAGGCTGGGCAAAAGCGGCTTGGGGTAAGATTTACGGACAGTGGCTGTGCGAAACCGGTCTGTTTGTTTATGACTTTGACCGTTTTGATGCACATGAGTTACTGCCCATGTTCCAAGAGTACAAAATAAATACCTTCTGTGCACCGCCCACAATGCTCAGAATGTTAATAAAAGAGGATATATCTAAGTACGATTTATCTTCTATCGAGCATATGACAACTGCGGGTGAGGCACTTAACCCTGAAGTTTTCCGTCAGTTTGAAAAGGCTACTGGACTTCAAATTATGGAAGGATTCGGTCAAACCGAAACAACCTGTGCTTTAGCCAATTTGGTCGGTACTACCACTAAGGTCGGCTCAATGGGTAA
Source organism: Acutalibacteraceae bacterium (assembly GCA_045578845.1). Classification (GTDB taxonomy): domain Bacteria; phylum Bacillota; class Clostridia; order Oscillospirales; family Acutalibacteraceae; genus UMGS172. Next base: position 69,741 of record JAZNLA010000066.1, read on the forward strand.
ACCTGTTCCGCTATATGATATTCACCTGCTTGATGCTGACGGCAATGATGTTGCGGTCGGTGAAACGGGCGAAATTTGTATAAATATTAAAGATAAAGTTCCTTGCGGACTTTTCAGAGGTTATTATAAAGACCAAGAAAAGACCGACGAATGTTGGCATGACGGATTTTATCATACAGGCGATACCGCTTGGTGTGATGAAGACGGCTACTTTTGGTATGTCGGCAGGGTTGACGATGTTATTAAATCGTCGGGTTACCGTATAGGACCTTTTGAAATCGAAAATGTGCTTATGGAACTGCCCTATGTTTTGGAATGTGGTGTTTCGGCGGCACCCGATGAGGTCAGAGGTCAGGTTGTAAAAGCAAGTATAGTGCTTACCAAAGGCACTGTGCCTTCAGATGAACTCAAAAAAGAAATTCAAACCTACGTTAAAAACCGCACTGCACCGTACAAGTATCCTCGTATCGTGGTTTTCCGCGACGAGTTACCTAAAACGGTCAGCGGTAAAATACAGCGTAATAAACTTTAATCATGAAAAGAATAACACTTTTTGCCGGACATTACGGCAGCGGTAAGACAAATATTGCGGTAAACTATGCGGTGCATTTAAAAGATAAAGGGCTGCCCGTAATTATAGCCGACCTTGATATTGTCAATCCGTATTTCAGAACAAAAGACAGCGAAGAACTTTTAAAACAAAAAGGGATAGAACTTATTTCTCCTGAGTTTGCCAACTCAAATGTAGACCTGCCGGCTTTACCTCAGGAAATGTACAAAACGGTGCAGGATAAAGAAAGTTACGTTGTTATGGATATCGGTGGTGACGACCGCGGTGCTTATGCACTGGGGCGTTATACACCGTCAATATTAGAGGAAAACAATTTCGAGATGCTTTTTGTTGCCAACTTCTACAGACCGCTAACTACAACACCTAATGAGGCGTTAGAGGTTATGCGTGAAATTGAAGTTGCGGGCGGTTTGCCCTTTACGGGGATTGTAAACAATTCCAATATAGGTGACGAAACCACGCCCGAAGATGTGATTGCCACATTAAAAAAAACAAACGAACTGTCTAAACTTTCAAATTTGCCGATTGTGTTTACAACGGCTAATCGAAATGTAGCAGAAAAATTAACAGATAAAATTTCAGACGTTTTTTCGCTCGATTTACAAAGTAAATTATTTTAATAAAAGGGGATATGAATATGGCTAAGGTAACATTTAATACTGACCTTTGCAAGGGTTGCGGTCTCTGCGTTAACGCCTGTCCAAAGGGTATTCTTGCAATAGCCAAAGGCAAAATCAACAAAAAAGGTCATTCTCCTGCAGAAATGACCGACGAGTCTAAGTGTATCGGCTGTGCTTTTTGTGCAACCATGTGCCCTGACTGTGTTATAAAGGTTGAAAGGTAAGGTGATATAAATGGGTGAAAAGGTACTTATGAAAGGTAACGAAGCTATTGCCGAAGCCGCTATCAGAGCAGGCTGCATGCATTACTTCGGTTATCCTATAACTCCGCAAACCGAAATTGCGGCTTATATGGCAAAGCGTATGCCCAAAATCGGCGGTGTGTTTTTACAGGCTGAAAGTGAAATCGCCGCTATCAATATGGTATACGGCGTTGCAGGTGCAGGTTTCCGTGTTATGACCTCGTCGTCAAGCCCCGGTGTATCGCTTAAAGGTGAGGGTATTTCATACCTTGCAGGAAGTGATTTGCCGGCACTTATAGTAAACGTACAACGCGGAGGCCCCGGTCTTGGCGGAATTCAACCGTCACAGTCTGATTATTTCCAAGCAACAAAGGGCGGCGGCCACGGTGATTATCACCTTATTGTTTTGGCACCAGCATCGGTACAGGAAATGGCAGATATGACTGCAAAATGTTTTGATTTGTCCGATAAATATCGCGTTCCGGCAATGATACTCGCCGACGGCACTATGGGTCAAATGATGGAGCCGGTTGAACT
>JAZNLA010000067.1:0-1874 GCA_045578845.1 Acutalibacteraceae bacterium
TGCGCCGTGGTTAGCGCCCCAATTATTCATCACATCGTAAGCGGTCTTGAAAGGACTTCCCTCTTTACCGTCGGTACGAGGTGCAAACCAAGTACAAGGCCAGGTTGGGTTTGTTCTTTCCATAAGTGTATCGGATACATCGTCTGGAAGATTTACTGTCCAACCCTCTGCTAGCTGTAAAACAGGACCTAAGCCCTTAGCAAGATTTAGTCTTAACATTGTGCAGGTCTTTCGACCTGCTTTTTGTATTTTTATCGTTTCTGCTCGCCTCGTAATGCCAACATAACAAACAGCGCAATATCGGTATTATCAACCTTTTTGCCGTTGAAATATTCTGTACCGTAACCCATTGCAAACACGCCGACATCGGCTGCAGAATGCTGATTTGTTGTAAAGGTAACCTCGCTAAGTAGATAGTCTTCCTTATTAGGTAAGGTAACGCCGCCTGTTTCATGGTCGGATGTAATAATTAGAATTGTATCGGGATTTTCAATACAGAATTTTGCTGCAACGGCTATTGCTTTATCAAACATCGCAACGGTAGATACCTTGTTTGCAATGTTATTGCTGTGACCTGCGTTGTCTGCACCTGTATTTTCAACCATAAGGAAGAAGCCTTCTTCGTTATTTTTTAATGTGTTCAACGCAATTTCGGTTGTGTGCGCTAGTTGATTATCTACTAAAGGCGCTATACCAAAAAACGGAAGATTATTAGTATTCTTATCTTGCAATTTGGGAACGAATTCGTCAAAGGTAAATGCCCAATTTACAGAATCGTAAACAGTTGACGTAATTGTGGCCGATTTAATAGCATTTGTAAAGCCTGTTGTATCGCTGCCTACAAAAAAATCCGGCTTCATAAGGAAAATTTTGCGCGAAATTGCTTCGGTATTTTGACGCGATGGGTCATGTACTAAGAAAGCTGCCGGTGTAGCGCCGTATGCATTGTCGTTAGTAATTACACCGATTTTTTTACCAAGTTCGCGCGCTAATTCGCTTACATTCTTTAGATCTGCACCACCTGTATCCTTACCAATAGTGCCGTTATTGGTTTTTAAACCTGTAGCAAGTGCCGTACCTCCTGCTGCCGAGTCGGTAATAGCATTACTTGCAGAGTGTGTAGTTGCAGTGCCAATATTCGGTAAATGGTCTATAAGAAGACCAAACTCAAATTTGTCTTCACTAAACTTATTGCAAATTGCAATATCGTTTAATCCCATACCGTCACCAATCATATATATAACGTTTTTAGGTTGAACAAATTTTGTTGTTTTTGTTTTGTTTAAATCTGCGCTAGTAAAAGTAATGATTTTTGAATATAGTTCGCCGTTGGTCGTACCTGTTCCGGAATTGTTTGTGGAACCCGAACCGAACGAATTAGCAGATGAAGAATTATCGTCACTACTTGAACTTTGTGTAACTGATGATCCACCGCTTGAAGAGATTGAATTATTACCCTTTTTGTTACCGCCACAAGCAACCATAGTGAATAAAACCACTACTGTTAACATTATGGCTAATAATTTGCGCATCATAATCATTCCCCTCTTAAGTATTTATATTTTTTCTACTTTTTAAACTGAGGGCCATAAGTAGCACAAGCTCTATAGTCCTGTCCTTCCTTATCCATACCAAATGCATTCCAAGCGGCAGGACGGAATATATCGCTTTCTGCTACATTGTGCATACAAACAGGGATTCTAAGCATTGAACACATAGTAATAAGGTCTGCACCTATATGTCCGTAAGAGATTGCGCCGTGGTTAGCGCCCCAATTATTCATCACATCGTAAGCGGTCTTGAAAGGACTTCCCTCTTTACCGTCTGTACGAGGGGCGAACCAAGTACAAGGCCAGGTTGGGTTTGTTCTTTCC
>JAZNLA010000068.1:0-21420 GCA_045578845.1 Acutalibacteraceae bacterium
AATGTTGCTAAAAAGGCTATCGAAAAGGCTTTCCGCAATCAGATTGAGGGCAAAGGCTTTTCGCTTATTGAGGTTGTTTCGTCTTGCCCGACAAACTGGGGTATGACTCCTCAAAAGGCATTGGAATGGGTAGAAGAAAAAATGATTCCTTACTATCCTCTCGGTGTTTATAAAGACAGAAGTGCAAAGGAGGAGCAGAAATGAGTACAGTAAATATGCTTATCGCCGGTTTCGGCGGTCAAGGTGTTCTCTTTGCAGGTAAGTTTATCGCATATAAGGGCTTGCTTGAGGGTAAACAACTCAGTTGGTTGCCGTCATACGGCCCCGAAATGCGTGGCGGTACTGCAAACTGCAGTGTCATTATCAGTGACATTCCCATAGGCTCTCCAATAGTATCAACCCCCGATGTACTTATGGTTATGAACCTTCCGTCACTTGATAAGTATGAGGATTCTGCAGTAGCAGGTGCTAAGATTTTTGTAGACTCTACACTTATTGACCGCAAGGTTAAACGTGCCGATGTAGATGCATATTATATTCCCGCTACCGCCATGGCTAAGGAAGCCGGTTTCCCGACACTTGCCAATATGATTATGGTAGGTAAAATGATTAAAGATGCTAATGTTGTATCGTACGATAATATCGCAGATGCACTTAAAAAGGTTGTGTCTGCAAAACATGCCGATCTGCTCGATGTAAATCTCAAAGCAATTGAAATGGGATATAATTACGAAGGTTAATTTTAAAGATGATAAAAAACAACTAAGAGGCACCCTCCTTAGGGGAGGGTGCCTCTTAGTTGTTTATAAAATTTTAATGTATATATATGGCACGCGAATGGTGAAACACCTAAAAGTGTTACGCATATCGTTATATAGTAATTACAATAAATCACCTGCCAAATGATTTGGCAGGTGATAATTCTACTTAATCTCTTTTGTCAGCCTCGGAAAGTATACGTGCTTTTGCTTCTTTTTTCTTTAAGAAGATATAAAGTGTAACTGCACCGGCTACGAGTAATGCAAATATAACAACTATGATAATGAACAGTACAACATTAGGACCGTCGTCGTCATTGTATATTTCGCTGTCGCTTACAAATTCATACTTAATATCTGTATCAACAATGTAGTTACCTACGATTGAACCCTCGACACATTTAACAGTAAGGGCATCGCATCCGCTGAAAGCATTCTCACCAACCTTTTCGGTAGAACTTGAGAAGTGAAGTTCGGTAAGTAAAGAACAGTTCTTGAAAGCATTGTCGCCTACAGTACGGGCTTTGCCTGCAAACTCAACAGTTGTAAGTGATTTACAACCTTCAAGTACACTTGAATTGATAGTATTAACATCATCGGGGAATATAAACGATAAGAGAGATTTGCAGTTCTTAAAGGCACTTGTATTGATTGTGCTTACGCTGTTGGGAACCGTTACATTTACGATGGCGGAACATCCTTCAAAACAACTAGAACCGATTGTCTTGAGTTTTTCTGGTAAGGTTACGGTCACAAGATTGGAACAATTAAGAAATGTTTTATCGGATAGAACGGAAATGCCGGCAGGAACATTGGCTGTTTCAAGTGTTTTACAATCTTCAAAAGCAGAAGTTCCTATAGAAGTAAGTGTATCTGCAAGAGGCATTGCTTTGAGAGAAGCACAGCCTTTGAATGCGGTATTGCCTATTTTTGTAATAGCACCTTTGATGTCAATGGTTTCAACAGCGGTACATCCTTCAAAGGTTGCATCGTTTATAACGGTTACGCCTTCCGGAATAATTGCCGATTTAAGGGCAATACAACCGTTAAATGCACTTGCACCGATACTAGTAATACTATCGGGAATACGAATTTCGGTAATTGCAACACAGCCTTTGAATGTACTTTCACTTATAACGGTAACACTGTCGGGAATGTAAATTGAAGTAAGTCCTACGCAACCGTCAAATGCTGATTTGCCTATTGTGGTAAGCAGTTCGCGGTTGAGGTCTATTGAAGTAAGACCGGTGCAACCGGCGAATGCAGAGTCGCCTATAACTCTTAGTTTTAGCGGTAGAGTAAAGTTTGAAATGGAAGTACAACCCTCATATGCATTGTTTCGAATGTAACTTACTGTGTCGGGAACTGTAACGACAGTAAGTGAGGTACAGTTCTTGAAAGATGAGGCTTCAATGGTTTTAAGTGCAGGGGAATATGTTATGTTGCTAAGAGCGGTGCAGTTTTCGAATGCACTTGCTGCAATAGTATCAATCATACCTGTATCAATTTTGGTAAGAGCGGTACAATCTTTAAATGTGCCTTCTGAAAGTGTAGTGAGGTTAGAACTTAATTTTGCCGAAGTTACGGCGATACAACCGTTGAAGGCGTAATTTCCAAGGTCTTTAACCGAGGCGGGGACAACTATTTCAGTGGGCTTTTTGCCGTCGACAATTCTTCCAAAGGCTGTAAGTGTTATACATTTATTAAAGGCAAAGTCACCGATGTTTTCAAGATCACCTACGGTGTAAACCGACTTAAGAGCAGTACAGTCACTGAAAACATAATTGCCGATTGACTTGACACTGGGTGCGATAGTCATAGAGGTAAGAGCACTGCATTTACCGAAAGCGGCGTCACCGATTGTTTCGAGTTTTGAACCTTCGGGAACATTAAGTGTTGTAAGAGCGGTATTGTTGTAGAAAATTCTTTCGCCTATTGAAACAACCGATGAAGGAAGGTTAAACACAACAAGTGAGCCACACTTACTGAATGCCTCTTGACCGATTGTAATAAGTTTAGAATCGTTTGTAAAAACAACATCGGTCAAAGCGGAGCAGTTAAAGAACGCAAACTTTTCGATAACTTCAACCGAGGCAGGAATTTTAACGGTTGTGAGCGATGTGCAGTTTTGGAAAGCATGCTCACCTATGTAAGTAAGTGTATCGGGCATCGTGACTGAAGTAAGACCGCTACAGTTTGTGAAAGCGTAGAAACCTATGCGGGTAACTGTTTTAGGAATTACAATCTCAGTAATTGCGGTACATTTGCCGAAGGCGGCATAACCGATACTTTCAACGCCTTCGGGAATAGTGATAGCAGTGAGTTTTGTGTCGTAAAAAGCATAGGCACTGATATCCTTAACCGATGCGGGAATAGTTGCTGATTTAATGGGCTTGCCTTCAAAAGCACCGTTTGCAATAACAGTAACGGGTTTTCCTTGGGCGGTTGCCTCAATATCTACTGCGGTTTTTGAGCCGGCATAACCTACAAGTTCGGCATGGTCGTCATAAATGTTATAGGTAAAGTCACCGACTGTAACGACGGTATAGCCTAAATCGGCGGCAACCGAACTATTGTATTTATCCATGTCGGTTTTGTCCGAACAACCGGTTATCAAAACAGCGGTAATGGCTAAAACAATAATTAATAAAGGTATAATTCTCTTTTTCATACTTACATTCCTTCCTCATGGAATCGCATATAAAAAGTCCCTTGAAAAGACTATGCGTACACATCTATAATTATATAGTCACAAAGCCGTTTTGTCAATATTAAAACACAAATTCCAGGGCACTTATTGACAAAATTTAGTGCAAATAAGCAAAAAAGCAGACTGTGAATGAACAGTCTGCTTTAGTGTGTATAAATATAATTTATTTTATTTGGTTTAATACTTCGGTTGAGTTAAGTTCGGGGTTTTCAATAACCTTTTCAAGCAAGGCATTTAGAGTTTCACCTATATTTGCAGGCAAAACACCTTGTTTTAATAGGTCGTTGCCGTCTACAGCCAACATTTTTATGCAGTAAGGCTCGCGGGAAACTAAAATATCTTCTAAAACAGAGGTATAATCAGTTTTATTTAATAGGTCATAAGCGGTGATAAGATTTTCTGAAAGTTTCAATCCGCCTAAATTTAAAACCCTTTTAATATCGGCTCTTGAATTTTTCGGCATGCTAAACATTTTAAGGTATTTTTCGGTATCCCGTTTAGTCTGATTGTCCGATTTGAGATTTATTAAAATCTTTTTAGCATCGGCGTTTGACATTTCACAGTATTTTGCAAACCTAAGTGCAAAATCTTGCGGCAAAAGAGCAAGTGAAGACGGAACTTCGTGAGCGTCAAAACCTAAGAAATTCAATGCTTTGCACATTATAATAGGCGATAATTTTTCGGGGTGATTTGACAAAAAGCCTTTTTTAAGTTCCGAAAAAATTCTTTCTACGCTGATATTTTTCAATAAATGCGACAGTTTAAGGGCTTCTTTTAACGTGTTATCCTCAATATTGAAATCAAGTGTCGCCGAAAATCTGAATGTCCGCATAATTCTCAAAGCGTCTTCCGAAAAGCGAAGACTTGGCTCACCTACAGTGCGGAGAATTTTATTTTTTATGTCAGTTTCACCCAAAAGCGGGTCGTAGATGCCGATTTTTGGGTTATAGCATATGGCGTTTACCGTAAAATCACGCCGTTTCAAATCGCCGTCAACAGAACTAAGAAAATTTACGCTGTCGGGTCTGCGGCTATCGGAATAGCCTATGTCAGAACGGTAGGTAGTAACCTCAATAGGCATTTTATCTATTATTACAGTAATTGTGCCGTGGATGATACCGGTTGGTACCGTGTTAGGAAATAAAGACGCAACTTCTTTAGGCGTGGCATTGGTTGTGACGTCATAGTCATGAGGTTTTTTGCCCATAATCAAATCACGCACCGAGCCGCCGACACAAAATGCCTCAAATCCTCGGTTTTCGAGTGTGTTTATGCAGTTTAAAATTTCGTTTGGCAATTCAAAAAGCATTTTTTTCACCGTTTTTCAAAAAGTTGTTTATTTTTATTTAAAAAGAATATATAATGAATGTAGAACGCAAAAGGAAGTGTTAAACCGTGAAAGAAAATTTGGGCGATTTAAACTTTGAAAATGTAAAAAAAATACACATGATAGGTATCGGCGGGTCGGGGATGTGTCCGCTCGCAGAGATACTCCATTCTAAGGGTTATGTGCTTACGGGGTCGGATGTCAATGAAAGCGACCCGCTTAAAAGAATAAAAAATTTAGGAATAAAGGTTACATTAGGGCATAAAGCGGAAAATGTAATCGGTGCTGAACTTGTGGTTTATTCGGCGGCAATATCTTGTGATAACCCCGAACTTACTGAGGCAGAGCGGTTGGGTATTCCTACTATGGAACGCTCGAAACTTTTGGGTGCGATTACAAGGAAATATGACCGCTGCATAGGTGTCAGCGGTACACACGGCAAGACCACAACTTCGTCGGCTATTACCCAAATGCTTATTATGAACGGACTTGACCCGACAGCCGTTATAGGCGGAAGACTGCCGCTTATAAATGCTAACGGCATAGCGGGAAAATCGGAATATATGGTTTGTGAATCATGTGAGTTTGTCGATACGTTTTTGCAGTTGTCACCTGATTTGGCGGTACTGCTTAATATTGACAATGACCACCTTGATTATTTTAAAACCATGGATAATTTGGTTTTATCGTTCTCTAAATTTATAAATATGTCAAAGGTTGCCGTTGTAAACGGTGACGACCGGTTATGTAAAAAAGCGGCAGAGAACTTCAAAGGCGAACTTATTACATTCGGTATAGACTCACATAATAATTATACAGCAAGAGATATACAAGTTTCAAGTCAAGGTTATAAATTCACCGTAAATTATAAAGGAAATCCGCTTTTGACTCTTGATTTGTCGGTGCCCGGCAAACACAATGTAATGAATATGCTGTCGGCTGTTGCGGTGGGAAAATACTACGGGTTGCCTAATGACGGAATTAAGAAGTCGCTTGAATCGTTTGGCGGTGCAGGCCGCAGGTTTGAAAAATTGGGACAGTGGAACGGTATTACCTTGGTTGACGATTACGCTCACCACCCGACCGAAATTGCCGCAACTTTAAAATCCGCAAAACAGTTGGGATTTAAAAATGTAATCGCAGTATTTCAACCCTTTACTTTTTCGAGAACAGAACTTCTGAAAAACGAGTTTACAGAGGCTTTGTCGATAGCCGATAAGGTTATTTTAACCCCTATAATGGGTTCAAGAGAAGTCAACACAAGCGGGATAAGTTCCGAAGTGTTGGCAGAGGGGCTTAAATGCTGTACCTGTGTTTGTGATTTGCAAGAGGCGGCGGATGTTGCCGTTAAAATTGCTCAAAACGGCGATGTGATAATCACCATGGGCGGCGGTGACATTTATAAGTCTGCTTATATTATGAGGGACATTTTAAGCGAATAGTTTTTTGAGTTTAGACCGAACTTTTAAAAGTTCGGTCTTTTTTTTATATCTTAAACATAAAATGTTTTAGAAAGGAAGGACGTGCCATGACCGAAGATAAAAAAGAAAATGTTTTTTTAACTACAATAGATTATTTTCCGTTTGAAATGAAAAATTTACTTAAAAGGTTACCGATAAAGGTGATAAAAGATTTAACCGAAATAAGACTCAGAGCGGGACAACCTCTGTCGCTTACCGTAGGCGGTCAAAATGTTTTTGTGTCAACCGAAGGGTATATCTGCTACCTTTTTCAAAAAGGACTTTTTTGTGTCACTCCCGAAATTTTAGCCGAAACATTTAAAAAAATGTGTGAATATTCGGTATACGCCTTTGCCGAGCAGATAAAGTCGGGTTACATAGTGCTTAAAAACGGCTGTCGGGCAGGACTTGCCGCAACCGCCGTTTACGAAAACGGTAAGGTCAGCAGTTTTAAGGCAATATCCTCAATAAATATAAGGATTGCCGCCGAGTATAAAAACTGTGCTCTGCCGCTTTGCCCGTATATAAACGGAGGACTTCTTATTGCCGGACCGCCGTCTTCGGGTAAAACCACAATGCTTCGCGATTTGGTGCGTCTTATATCAAACGGTATCGGTACCGAGCGAAAAAGAGTGACGGTCATTGATACAAGAGGTGAAATTGCCGCCGTAAGAGAAGGTGTGCCGCAAAATGATGTAGGCGTTTTGACCGATGTGATAAACGGTTGCGAGAAAAGAGAGGGTATGGAAATAGCACTGAGAACTTTAAGTCCTGAGGTTATAGCATTTGATGAACTTGCCGCAGAAAGCGAAGCGGAAAAGGTGTTGGAGTGCCTTTTTTCGGGCGTTACTGTTATAACTTCGGCACATTTAGGCTCTTTGCAAGAAATTTCAAAACGCGGACCTATTGTCAAACTTTTAAAATCAGGAGCAATAAATAATGTTGCTTTTTTGAGCGAGGTAGGTCAAAAACCGCAGATTTTAACCGAAAATATTAAGGAAAAAATATATGAATTGGCTTAAACTGTCGGGACTCGTTATGCTGTCGCTTGCGGTATCGCTCACAGGATTTTTAATTGCTGAAAAATACAGTCGACGTAAAAGGTATCTGTCGTCACTTTTTAACTTTTCGTCACAGTGCTTTTCTGCTATGCGGTATAAAAATGAGGGTGTATTTGAAATTTTCAAAGAGTTCGGCAAGAAGGAATTAGTCTTTTTAAATAAGGTGACACCCGATAATATAACCGATATTTCCTCGTTACAAAGATTACTTTTAAAAGAGGGAATTTTAGAGCGTGATGTATTTATTATATCGGAATTTATTACAAGATTCGGTGCAGGGGATATAAGAGCGGAAGAAAACACCTGTAAATTTTATTCTGAAAAGTTTAAAGTTTTGTCAAAAGAAGCAGAAACCGAACTTCACGATAAAGGTAAACTTTTTAAAAGTCTTTTCATGTTTGTGGGAGCGGCACTGTTTATAATGTTGATTTAAAGAGGAATAAAAAATGGATGTAGATTTTATTTTTCAGGTTGCGGGAATAGGGATAATCGTTGCGGTACTCAATCAAGTGCTTGTAAGGTCAGGCAGAGAAGAACAGGCAATGCTCACAACCCTTGCGGGACTGATAGTTGTACTTATTATGGTGGTCACCGAAATCGGCAATTTATTCGAAACCGTAAAATCGGTTTTCGGGCTTTAGTTATGATTATAACTGTATCGGTTATTGCGATGATTGCGGCGGCGGTGGCACTGTTTTTGAAACAGTATAAACCCGAATATTCGCTCATCTTTTCCGCCGTTGTATGCGTTTCGGTGATGTTTTTTCTTGTTACCGCAGTAGGCAGTATAAAGGACAGTCTTTCGTCATTTTTCGGAACTTGCGATATTGACAGTGACATTTTTATAACGGTTTTCAAAGCACTCGGTATTTGTTACATAACTGATTTTGCTGCCGATTTGTGCAAGGATTTCGGACAAACCTCTTTAGCGGCAAAGGCGGAACTTGCGGGCAAAATCTCGGTTGTGGTTTTAAGCCTTCCCATAGTTCGTCTTATCCTTGATACTGCGTTGGAGTTAATGGGATGAAAAAGATATTATGTATACTTGCGGTGCTTTGCTTTTTAGTGTTTTGTCCTGCTTTCGGTGCCGAAGAGATTGATATAAATGAGATTTATTCTGACGGACTTAACATAAGCGGCGCTGATGAGTTAGGCGACTCTTTGCCCGACGGCGTAAGAGAGCAGATAGACGGTTTCGGTATTTTAGACAGTGGATTTGATTCCCAAAGCATTACATTAAAATCAGTGTTCGGCAAAATAGCCGATGTGTTTTCAAAGCACTTTAAAACACCGCTGGCGGTAGGGTGTTCGGTGGTTGCGTTACTGCTTGTTTTCACCTGCATCAGCGGTATATACAGCGAAAACAAAGTGTTGAATTTTGCAGTAACTTTAGGTATAACCGCTGTCATGGCAGTTCCTGCGGTGGATTTGATTTCAAATTGTATTACCACAATTAAAGCGGTTTCAACCTTTATGCTGTCATTTATTCCGGTTTTTGCTGCGATGTTGTCAAGTAGCGGCAAAGCATTGACCGCGGCAAATTTTTCATCGGTCATGTTAGTTGCCGCCGAGGCGGTTTCATGGATTGCTTCATTTGTTTTAATGCCGGTTGCAGGCATACAGTTGGCACTCGGCATAGCGACTTCGGTTTCGCCCGACATAAATGTATCGTCTTTGCGTAATGCGATTAAAAAGGCATCGAACTGGACTTTGTCGCTGTTATCAACCGTTTTGCTCGGTATTTTAAGTATTCAAACCGCCGTAAGCGGACCTCAAGACAATTTGACCTCAAAAACCGCAAAATTTGTGGTAGGCACCACCGTTCCCGTAGTGGGGACTGCGGTCAGCGAGGCGATGGGTACTGTCAGAGGTTGCTTAAAACTGCTCGGCTCGTCGGTGCTTATATACGGCGTGATAGCCGTCGCACTAATCGTACTGCCTTCGGTGGCGGAACTGATTTTGTGGAGAGTAAGTCTGCTTTTGTGCTCGTCGGTTGCTGAGGTACTGTCGGAAAAAAGGTCGGCAGAACTGCTTAAATCGGTTGACTCATGCATATCGTTCATACTCGGTATAACGGTACTGCTTTTTATTCTTTTTGTTATCTCGTTGACGGTCGTGTCACTTTAAGGAGTTAATATGGACTTAATAAAGCAAATAGCAACGGTGATTTTTGTGTCGCTTATACTTTATGGTATAGTTGCTATGCTATTGCCTGAAAAAAGCAAAGGTAACATAAAAAATATTATAGGTATTGCCGTAATCGCAACGGTGATACTGTCGGTTAGAAATATAGATTTGGGCGAATTTCAGTCGGAATTTGAATTCAACATTCCCGTAGCCAATACCGATGTAATGACCGAAATGGTTTTAAAGACCGAACAGTCGGCGGTAGAAACGGCAGTTGAGGGCGTAATAAAAGAACGGCTCGGTGCAGAAAATATCAACTTCACATCGGTTTCAACTTTTACGGATATTTCCGAAACGGGCGGCATATCTATTATTAAAGCCGAGGTTGTCTTAAATGACGAAAATATAGAAAAAGCAAAGGCGGCGGTAGGGGATTTAGGATTTAGGATTGAATATTTTGAAAGGACAAGTGAATAAGGTGCTGTCTAAATTATCGGATATTTTAAATTTTAAAAAATTGAAACTGCCTGTATCGAAAAGCGGTGTTTTGATAGTGCTTGGGATTGTGGGTATATTGCTCATTTTGGTATCAAGTTTTAAACCCACAGCAAAGAAAACCGTAACGGTACCAAAAGAAAACGAAACAGTAACCACCGATACTTATGTTCAAAATACCGAAAAGAAACTCGAACAACTTATATCCGAGATGTTGGGCGGTACTGATGTTTCGGTCATGATGACACTTGAGAGCGGCATTGAATATGTATACGCCGATGAGCAAAAAATCGGTGCAGAAATAAAAAAGGACCAGACATCTCGCAAAACCGAACAGAATGACAGTAACCATAAAACCTATGTTGTCATAAAGGATTCCGACGGTAACGAAAATGCACTGCTTGTCACTGAAAAAATGCCCATTGTAAGGGGAGTTGTTGTGGTGTGCCAAAGCGGTCAGACCGAGGCGGTATCGTCGGCGGTTAAATCGGTTATTAAATCGGCATTAAATGTCGATGAAGATAAAATTTGTGTTATCGGCAGGCACTAACGAAGGGAGAAATTATAATGAAAAAGGGTAAAATAATAGGTAAAAAACAAATTGTACTGGCGGCGTTGGTGCTGTGCCTTGCGGCGGCAGTGTTTTTAAATATGAGGTACGCTTCGTTTGAAAATCCTAGTACAGTCAACCCCGAATCAGACTTGGGTGATAATCAGTATTTAAGTTCGGGAGGGAATTTAGGCGAAGCGGTACAGACAGGCACAGGCGTTGATTACATTGCCACTGCCCGTGCCGAGCGGAATAACACTCGGCAGTCGGCACTCGATAAGTTTAATGAAACAATAAACAATTCGTCACTGTCGAGTGAAGAAAAAATGGCGGCAATAGGCCTTGCGGCAGAAGAGGCGAAACGCATGGAGAAGGAATCTTCCGCCGAAACCGTTATTAAGGCTAAAGGGTTTAAGGACGCACTTGTCATGATTTCCAATACAGGTGTTACGGTAATAGTGCCTGCCGAAACTTTACTTCAAAGTGAAACATTGCAAATTCAAGATGCCGTAACCTCGCAAATTGAGATTGAACTCGAAAAAATTAAAATTATCACCGTAAAATAGTTGCTATTTTCGAAAAATATGGTATAATAATAAAAAGATTTACATCTTGGAGGTTAAAAATGGCTAAGAAAATTAACAGCGGACTTGCTATAAATAATGAGGTTATTGCTAAAATTGCCGGTATGGCGGCTATGGAGATTGACGGCGTTGACTCTTTGGGCAGACGCCCCGTAGAACTTAAAAATGTAAAAAGTGCATTGAGCGGTTCAAGAAATGACCATTCGACGGCAGTTGGTGTTGTTATTGATAACGGTGCCATTATGCTTGACGTGTTTATTAAAATTCGTGATGATGTTAAACTTAAAACCATAGCTGAGGATGTTCAAAAGAATGTTAAGGACAAAGTTCAAACCATGACAGGAAACGCTGTTGCAAGGGTTAATGTTCATGTTGATGATGTATCGGCCACTGCTAAAAACGACTGATAAAGGTGAAACACCGCAACTAATATAGTTGCGGTGTTTTTATATAAAAGGGGACGTAAAGGTTTTTCTCAGGACTAACTGCAGTTGGCCGCCTATATTTACCCCTGCACTTATTTTATGCAATACTTGAAATTTTGCTAATGAAAAACCGCAGTTTCAATATTTGAAACTGCGGTTTTAATGTTTAAATAGCCTCTTTGCGAATCATAAGAATACCGAGTGTACCGGGACCGCAGTGTACCGAAACGGTACAACCTGCACGGGAAATAAGAATTTCCTTATCGGGGAACACTTCGCTTACTGTAGCCTTTAATTCTTCTGCGATTTCGTCGCAAGCCCCTGAATGGGTTATAAATATGCGGTTGCCTGCAACTGTGTCGGGGTCGGCAATTTTTTCGGCAACGTACTGTTTTAAAACCTCGGTCATCTTGCCGCGGTATTTTTTTGCAACATCCATTTTGCCGTTTTTAACCTGAATTAAGGGACGAAGTTTTAAGAGATTAGCACCAAGTGCTGCGACCGACGAACATCTGCCGCCTTTATGCAAATATTCCAAGGTGTCAACGACAAACGAAGCATCAACCTTATCGGTAAGAGCGGTTATCTCATCATAAATTTCTTTGGCTGTTTTGCCTTTATCGGCAAGGTCGGCGGCATGAAGTACCAAAAGACCGATACCGGTAGAAAGATTTCGGCTGTCGATAACATAAACATTATCGAAACCTTCGGCGGCAATGCGGGTGTTGTTGTAGTTGACCGACATTTCGGAACTGATTGAAAAATAAACTGCACCGCAACCGTCAGCGAGGTTTCCTTTTATAAAATCTTCATGCTCGGCAATATTAGAAGCGGTGGTTTTGGCAAGTGTACCGCTTTTTTTATAAAATTCGTAAACATCGTCGGGTGTTACGTCAATGCCGTCGCGGTGGCGTTCATCACCGAAAACAACGGTTAAAGCGTTTATTCTGATATCCCTTTCTTTGACCATTTCTGGAGTAAGGTCGCAGGTACTGTCACTGAATATCATGGTTTTTCTTGTGCTCATATATATAATCCTCACATTCTGTCGAAATTTGCAAATTTAACTACATAGTATAATAACATATTATGTCGAATTTCTCAACATATTTTTAAAAATTTTAAATTGTAACTATTTGTAAGTAATTTATGCTTTAAATTTATAAGTAATAGTGGTATAATTATATTTAAGGTAAAATAATCGGTGATTTGCTTTTGAAAAGAGGAAAAATATGGGAAGTAAAAAGAGAGAGAGCAACGTATTGGGTTCGGTTGTGATTTTAATAGCTCTTGTGGTTTTGGCGTTTGCCGTATCGGGCGTTATAATTGCATCTAATTTCGGCGAAGGCGGCACCCCTAGTGCCGGCGGTGATAACAGTGTTGTAAGCGGTACCGAAACTGTGTCGAACACTTCGTCTGAAGTTTCGGTTTCATCGGTGCCGTCGACTGTGTCGGTTGACAGTGCCGTATCAAGTGAAGAATCAAGTGTTACCGCTTCTTCTTCGAAAAATCAAACAAGTTCGGTTGTGTCGCGTATCCCGTCAGACGAACGCGACCCTGACGGCAGTATTTGTTATTTGACGTTTGATGACGGCCCGTCGGCTAAAACTACCACGAAAATTTTGGATACTTTGAAAGAAAATAATGTCAAAGCAACTTTTTTTATTAAAGGCACTGCGGATTTAAGTCTTTTGCAGCGTATGAAGGACGAGGGGCATACAATAGGACTTCATACCGATACCCATGAATACGGTAAAATTTATAAAAGCACCGACGCTTATTTTAAAGATTTGCAGGCGGTAAGTGATAAGGTTTACGAAAGGGTAGGTATAAGGAGTACCATAATTCGTTTCCCCGGAGGCAGCAGTAACACCGCCAGCCGTAAATATTGCAAAGGTATTATGTCTGAACTGACCGAAATGGTGCAGGACAGAGGTTACAAGTATTTTGACTGGAATGTTGACAGTGATGACGCGGGAAAAGCAAGAACTTCCGAAGAGGTCGTTTCCAATATCAAGAAATACGCCATAAAAAACGGATCAACCAAAGGCGATATTTGTATACTTATGCATGATATTAAAAGTTATACCGCAGAGGCTTTACCTGAAGTTATAGCGGAACTTAAAGCCGCCGGTTATGAATTTAAAGGTTTAGAGCATACTTCTCCAGGTTTCCACCAAAGAGTAAATAATTAGGAGGAAAAAATATGATACTCAAAATTAAAAAAGTAAATGAAAATGCCGTTGTTCCTGCCGCTGCAACTTCGGGCAGTGCCGGTATGGATTTATATGCTTGTATTACTGAAGAAATTACATTGGCACCGGGGGATAGGGCAACTGTGCCCACAGGTATAGCCATAGCACTTGAGTCGTCGGATTACGTTGCATATATTTATGCGAGAAGCGGTCTTGCCGTAAAAAACGGCATTACACTTTCAAACTGTGTCGGCGTTATTGACAGTGACTACCGTGGCGAAATCAAGGTCGGGCTTATTAATCTTTCGGATAAACCGTATACCATTGCGGTGGGTGAAAGGATTGCACAAATGGTAATTTCGCCTGTTATCGTGCCGATGGTAGAGGTTGTGGATGAATTGTCCGAAACCGAGCGTGCCGCAGGTGGATTTGGCTCAACCGGCAGAAAATGAGGTAAAAATGAAAAGTTTCAAATGTAAAAGTAAACTATTTGTAAGTATTGTTTCGTCATTAGTTTTTGCAGGACTTGTAATAGCCAACGCCATTATGTTTTGGACCGATGTCATAGGCGGAAGTTTTGCTATGGTAGATGGATTTGTTAACACAACAATAACAATTCCCACCTTTTATTTGGTGCTTTCGTCGGTCTTTGTAGCGGTAACAGTAGCACTTTTAGTGTTGGGAAAACTTTTTGACAGCAAGGTTTTAACAGGTATTTCGGCGTGTTACGGTATATTGCTTGTAATGGCTTTAGTTCTGCTGATTTTCTTTGCAACCGGTATGTTAACCAATCCAACGCTTTACAATATAATTATGTGGGCAATAGTTGTTATTATATCACCTGTTTTCGGATTCGTTTGGATAGCAGGTTTGTGGTCACTTTTAGTGTTTTTACCTACCGTAATAGCCGCATGGATAATATTTGCAAAGCAAATTAAAAGGTCAAGAATTAAAAAATAATTTTAAATTTATAAACCGATTAGATATAGGTTAAAACCTAAATTTGGTCGGTTTGTGTATTTATCATTAAAATTCCTCATATATATAATAAAAAACGAAGAGGTATATATATGCAGGAAATAGCACCCGCAAAAAGGAAAAGGATAATAGACGGCAGATTTTGTATTTTAGTACTGCAGGTTGTAACGGTTGCCGTAATATTGGTTGCGGCGGTAGGACTAAGACTTTTCGGCGGTGACCTTTATAAGACATTGAGTGCCGCTTACCACGAAAAGTTTGACGACATTACAACTGCTCAAGAGGTATTAAATCCTGCCGAAAATTTGCCGCCTGAAAATACTGAAAAAACTGAAACCCAAATTCCGCAAGAGTTTGAAGATGATGGTTTTACAGAAGAGTTAGAAGAACTTGACGGTGTTGACGGCACTGTTACAGGGCATATTTTAAACCAAAGTGAATTCAAACCTACCGTTTCGGTCAGTGCGGTTTCAAACACGTTTTTAATGCCTGTGTCGGGCAAAATAACCTCGCGTTACGGCTACCGCAATCACCCCATAACAGGCAAATACAGTATGCATGGCGGAATAGATATTTCGGCCGATAAAGGCACCGAAATAAAGTCGGCATACGACGGCAAAATCACCTCTACGGGGTATAGTAAAAGTTATGGGTATTATGTTATAATATCTCATAATAAAAATGTTGAAACCCTTTACGCTCATTGCAGTAAGATAGTGGCAAGTGAGGGCGACTATATTAAAAAAGGTGAAAAGGTAGCACTTGTCGGCAGTACAGGTAAAAGCACAGGCCCGCACCTGCATTTTGAAATAAGAATAGGCGGTAAACGCATCGACCCCGAATGGATTTTAGGGGATGTGGCAGAGGTATGAGTTTTAGAGCACTCGGTATTAACTTCCTAATTTCGGTGCCCTTTGCCGTAATGTTATCATTTTTACTTATAATGGATAAAACGGGGCTGATGTCGGCTTCGCTTTTTGCGGTTTTATTGCATGAAGCCGGGCATCTTGTTGCCATGAAATCGGTCGGCTGTGCACCTAAAAGCGTGAAACTTCGCTCGGCAGGGATTACAATCAGCGGAAATGCCTATTGCACAAGGGCTGAAAATTTGGTAATATCGTTAGCGGGACCTGTTGCAAATTTGCTTGTTTTCGGTATACTTTATATAATTGGAATATGTACCGATAATATCGGTTTCTTTGTATATGCGGCAGTTCAGTTTATAGTGGGCACTTTAAACTTGTTACCTATAAAGGGACTTGACGGTGGCAGTATATTATATTTACTATTACTAAATATCAAAAAGATAAATGCAGGGTTTGTGTGTACCTTTATTTCGCTTGTGACGGCGGTTGCGGTGTCGGTTTTAGGTGCGGCGGTTGCGGTTAACAATATCGGCAACCCGTCACTTCTACTGCTCGGTATTTATCTTATAATACTGAATTTAATAAAAAGGTGATTAAAAATGACGGAAGAAAAACTTGAACAACTGCTTTTGTCGGTGCAAAAACCGGGCAGATATTCGGGTAACGAGCAGGGCAGTGTTTTTAAGGACAAGTCCAAGGTGGACGTGCGTTTTGCGTTCTGCTTTCCCGATACATATGAAATAGGTATGTCGCACCTCGGCATGAAGATACTTTACTCGCTTTTCAACTCAAAGGATTATATATGGTGTGAGCGTGTTTTTGCACCGTGGGTTGATTTTGAGCAGGTTATGAGGGATAACGATATCCCGCTTTTTGCCCTTGAGAGCCACGACGCTGTCAGTGAGTTTGACATTATAGGTTTCACCTTGCAGTATGAACTGTCATTTTCGAATGTTTTAAATATGCTTGATTTGGCGGGTGTGCCGCTAAAATCAAGTGACCGAAAGGAACTTAAAAATCTGGTGGTTGCAGGCGGTCCCTGTGCTTGCAATCCCGAGCCAATAGCCGACTTTGTTGACCTGTTTTTCTTGGGCGAGGGAGAAGAGGTAGACTTGGAACTTATTGACCTTTACCGCGAGTGTAAAGCCAAAAATGTATCCAAACAAGAGTTTTTGAAAAGAGCCGCTTTAATCGACGGCGTTTATGTTCCGTCGCTTTACAATGTGTCGTACAATAACGATAATACTATCGAAAAAATACAACCTAAAGACAATGCACCTGCTACGGTTAAAAAGCGTATTATAAAGGATTTGGATAATTGTTATTACCCTAAAACTTTTGTTACGCCGTTTATAGAAATTGTGCATGACAGAGCGGTGCAGGAGGTTTTCAGAGGTTGTATTAGAGGTTGCCGTTTCTGTCAGGCGGGATTCATCTACAGACCTGTACGCGAAAAGTCAGCAGAGGTTGTAAATAGGCAGGCAAAGGCACTGTGCGACAGTACCGGTTATGAAGAAATCTCGCTTTCAAGCCTCAGTACCAGTGACTACAGCCAACTTGAAAATTTGCTCGGCAGTATGCTTTGTTGGAGTGACAATGATAATGTCAGCATTTCTTTGCCGTCACTTAGAATTGATAATTTTTCACCCGAACTGCTCGAAAAGGTTAAAAAGATTAAGAAATCGGGACTTACCTTTGCACCCGAAGCGGGCACACAAAGACTTCGCGATGTCATAAATAAAAATGTCACCGAGGAAGAAATCATGCGTACCTGCACAACCGCATTTGAGGGCGGTTATACCTCGGTTAAACTCTATTTTATGTTAGGTTTGCCCACCGAAACCGATGAAGATTTAAAGGAAATTATCGAACTCGGTCAAAAAATTGTTAATTTGTATTATTCGCTGCCCACCCGCCAAAAGGGTAGGTCGGTCAATGTTTCGATAAGCGTTTCGACCTTTGTCCCCAAACCATTTACACCGTTCCAATATGAGCCGCAGGATACATTGGAAGAAATCGAACGCAAACAGCAGTTGCTGATAGATACTTTGAACACCAAGAAAATCACTCTTAATTGGCACGATTCGAGGACAAGCATATTAGAAGGCGTTTTTGCCCGCGGTGACCGTAGACTAAATGATGTGCTTGCAGAGGCACATAGGTTGGGTTGTAAGTTTGACGGTTGGGGCGAATGTTTTGATTATGACAAGTGGATGACGGCATTTGAAAAAGCAGGCGTTGACCCGAAATTTTACAATAGCCGTTCCCGTTCTTTTGAAGAAGTTTTGCCGTGGAGTCACTTGGACTATGCGGTGAGCGAGGAGTTTTTAAGGGAACAAAACCGCTTGGCACATGAGGAAAAGACCACTGAGCATTGCAGACATAAGTGTTCAAACTGCGGTGCCGCCGCTTACGGAAAGGGTGTTTGTTTTGAGAAACGTTAGAATAGTTTATGCTAAACGCGGCAGAATGAAGTATGTTTCCCACCTCGATATGAACAGATATATGACAAGGCTTATTAAGATATCGAAAATCCCCGCATGGCATACCGAGGGGTTTAATAAGCATTTGTACTTGACCTTTGCACTGCCGCTGTCACTCGGTACGACCACTGATTATGATGTTGTTGATATAAAGATTACCGATGATGAATTTACCGACCAAATGGTGGTTGAGGCTTTGAGTAAAAATGCTGCAGAAGGCATTGAAGTTATAAGTGCGGGCGAGCCTAAAAGTAAGACCGCCGAACTCACATTTGCCGAGTATACCCTTACATACTGCGACAATGACGAAAATAAACTTTTAAAACTTGATGCCATGTTAAAGGGTAATGTAATTTTGGCAATTAAAAAAGGCAAGAAAGGTAAACAAAGTGAAATCAACCTTGCAGAAAAGATTAAAAGCATAAAGACTGAGTTAAAGGATAACATGCTGACCGTTACGGTAGTACTTCCTGCGGGCAACACCGAAAATATTAACCCGTCACTGTTTTTAGATGCCTTTGTTTCGGCGGGTAATGACCGCCCCGATGTCATTAAAATCAACCGAAATATGCTTTTTGATAAGGACTTAAAAAAGTTCTGTTAATTTTTTAAAATTTAACCAAAATAATTGTTGACAAAGCCATATCTTAATGCTATAATAATCGAGCACCCAAAATAAGGGTGCTTTGATATGCGAGTGTGCTGGAACTGGCAGACAGGCACGTTTGAGGGGCGTGTGTTTCGTACGTATGGGTTCAAGTCCCATTTGCCGCACCAAGCAAAAACTCACAAGACTTCGGTTTTGTGAGTTTTTTATTTTATTTGATAATCATCCCCAAAAGGAGCTCCCCTATGACCTACGTTATGAGCGATATTCACGGCGAATACTCAAAGTTTATAAAAATGCTCTCGATTATAAATTTTTCTGACAGCGATACCCTTTTTATCCTCGGCGATATGGTTGACCGAGGGGATAAGCCTTTAGAGGTCGTGCTCGATGTTATGGCCCGTCCCAACGTTTTTGCAACAATGGGTAACCACGAGCTTCTGATGCTCGATGTTTTGTATCAGCTTGATACAGAGATTACCGAGGAAAGCATCTCAAAAATCACCGATACCGATATTTTAGAAGAATTTTTAGAATGGATGGAAAACGGCGGCAAGCCTACGCTTGCGGGATATCAGAAGCTGTCAGCTGAACAAAAAGAGGCGGTTTTAGAGTATCTGGGCGACCTGCCATATTACGAAACTGTTGATGTCGGCGACAGATCATTCGTTTTAGTACACGCAGGGCTTTCAGGCTTTGACATCAAAAAGCCGCTTTTGCATTACACAGCGCAGGAGCTTTTAATGGACAGGGCTGACCCTTACAGAAAATACTGCCCCGAGAATAATATCTATGTAATATGGGGGCATACTCCCGTTTTATATTACCACGATAAGCCCGAAATCTATAAATCTTTCAACAACATTTTGATCGACTGCGGAGCCTGCTTTGAAGAGGGGCGCCTGGCTTGCCTTTGTCTTGATGATATGAAAGAATACTATATATAAAAACAAACCGCAAAGTCCCTTGCCTTGCGGTTTGTTTCATTTTGTGGTATAATCACTTTATAAAGGAGGCTTTTGTTATGGCTTATGAGCATCTGACACAAAGAGTTGAAAATCAGATTTTATCCGACAGACAAGCGAACAGAAATTTACAGCTTGCGTTTGACGACCAAAACGAAATACGCAGATATGACAGCCCTGCGGTTACCCTTATCCGTCCGCCGTTTGTTGTAGATGCAGATAAAATCATAAATTGTCCGTATTACAACCGCTACGCCGACAAAACCCAGGTATTCTCCTTTTATAAAAATGATGATATTACAAGAAGGATGCTGCATATTCAGCTTGTTTCAAGAATTGCAAGAACGATAGGTAAAGCTCTCGGTTTGAATCTTGACCTTATTGAAGCTATAGCTTTAGGTCACGATATCGGGCATACCCCTTTTGGTCACGCAGGCGAAAGATATCTTGACGAGCTTTTCTATGAACACGCAGAAAGGCATTTTTCTCACAATATCCACTCGGTAAGGGTTTTAGACGGCATCTTCACTCTCAATATCTCCTTACAGACCTTAAACGGTATTGCCGCCCATAACGGCGAGCTTGAGCTATCACAATACCGTCCGAAGCCGCTTTTGAGCTTTGATGAATATGACAGGCAGATAGAAAGCTGCTATATTGATAAAGATAACAATTTAAAGCTGACCCCTTGTACCCTTGAGGGCTGCGTTGTGAGGATTTCAGATATTATCGCATATCTTGGCAAGGACCGCCAGGACGCACAACGAGCAAGCCTTGCTGACAACAGCAGCTTTCACAGCCCTATAGGAAGCAACAACGCTGAAATTATCAACAATCTTACAGTAAACATAATCGAAAACAGCTACGGCAAGGATTATATCAAAATGGACTCGGAGCATTTTGATGCTCTTGTTAAATTGAAGGCTGACAACTACGATTCAATCTACAAGCGCCCTGAGCTATGTCAGACGCTCGACAACGTCGTAAAGCCTATGATGCGAGATATCTATCAAAGGCTTTTGGCAGACCTTGAAAGCCAAGATCAGTCATCGCCTGTTTTCACTCACCACATAAAAATCATCGAAAGCTCCCACTACAAGCGCCAGATACCATACTCTGAAACTGAAAAAAATCAGATAGTTGTTGACTATATCGCGAGTATGACAGATGATTATTTCATCGACCTTCATCATCATCTTTTCCCGCAAAGCGCGCTCACGATTAAATACAAGGGATACTTTGACAAATAATAAAACATTAAAAGCCGTCTTGTTAAGACGGCTTTTTTACTTTTCTATTTTACTATCTCATTATCTTTTATTCTTCTGAGCCTTTTGTATTGCACTCCTGCCGCAAGCGCAAAGAGTGCCGAACCTGCCAGAATCACAAACTTTCTTTCCTTTACAAACGGTCTGTCAGGCTTTTTAGGGTTTAAATTCACCTTTACCTTGTAGCCTATACGCCAGTTTTCAAAGACGTTTTCGTTCTCAATCGTAGCGGTGTAGCTCTGCCCCTCATACTCATAGCTCAGAGTATAGTATGCTGTCTGAGTTGATCTTCCGTTTCGGCGGCGACCACCCCTTACCTCCATATCCTCAACCATTGCCCTTATCTCAACAGAGTTTGCCGCCTCTATCTCAGAATAAACATAAAACCCGAGAAAAAGCACCGCAATAATTACAGACAAAAGGCAGGTTGCTTTGATCCTCCTTACATCTCTCCTGACAGCGCTCAAAGGCTCGCTGTTAAAACGAAAGCCCATTTTTCTTCTCCTCCTTACAATAAAAGTATTTGCTTTTACGCTATGATTTTAACATACATATCCATTT
>JAZNLA010000069.1:0-7596 GCA_045578845.1 Acutalibacteraceae bacterium
CCGCAGTATTTGGAATACCTTTATTCGGCGGTTGCAAGCAGTGATGCCGAAATGGGTTACTGCCGTAAGGAACAAATTATTTCTGGTGGCGACGCAAAGGAAAGAAACGGCGGAGAATTGGTATGCTCGGTACAGTCACCGAAAGAGGCTATGAGTTGGCATTATACTTCATGGATTGCACCGGTTTGTCTTATTTTAAACCGTGAATGGGTGGTTAAAAACGGTCTTGCTTTTGACGAAGACTGCCGTTACTGTGAAGACCTTATTGTTATAACCGATGCTATTGCGGCATCAACTGCTGTTTGCCGTATTGAAAATGTATTATATATAAACTATGTGCGTTCCACATCGCTTTTGCGTAAGGATAACACCGAAAAGTACAAAGGCGGCTTAGAGGCGTTCGAAAGGTTGGAAAGCCGACTTGAAGGCGACCAATCACCCGCTGCTGTGGTTTTCAAAGGTGTCGGCAAAGCAAGGTTTGTGCTTGCGATTTTACGCCGCAGGGCGTTGGAAGTCACTTCGTTTAAAAGTTTTAAGGAATTCGCTTTAAAATTTGGGAGTTACAGTATAAGTCAAGAAAAAAATCTGCCTAAAAAATGGCAGATAGCATCTAAAATGTACAGAATGTCAAAACCTGCCTTTTACATTATTGTAAGGCTTATGTTTAAGGATTGAAGAGGGTTAATTTATGAGAACAATCGCGTTTTATCTTCCTCAGTTTCACACAATCCCCGAAAATGACGAGTGGTGGGGCAAAGGTTTTACCGAATGGGTAAACGTTAAGAAGGCTGAGCCGCTTTTCGAGGGACATTATCAGCCGAGAGTTCCGCAAAATGAAGATTATTACAACCTGCTTGACCCTAAGGTAATGGAATGGCAGGTCGGACTTGCTAAAGAATACGGACTTTATGGCTTTTGTTTTTACCATTATTGGTTTGGAGGTCATAAACTGCTTGAAAAACCCGTAGAACAGTATCTTGAAAATGAGAAAAATGACCTACCTTTCTGCATTTGCTGGGCAAATGAAGATTGGACAAATGCTTGGGTTTCCGAGCAAAAAAAGGTGCTTATTCATCAGGAATACGGCCAAGAGGCTGAATGGAAAGAGCATTTTGATTATCTTCTTCCGTTCTTTAAAGACCAAAGATATATAAAAAATGACGGAAAGCCGTTGGTTGTAATATACCGTGCAGAAATTATAGACTGCCTTAATGAAATGCTTGATTATTGGCAGGAACTTGCTAAGGAAAACGGTTTCCCGGGGCTTGATTTTGCCTATCAGCATATTGCTTTTTCACTGGACAAAAACCGCGACGAAAGCCGTTTTACCTATCATATTGAATATCAGCCTGCCTATGCTTTGCAGGATATGAATAAAAAAGGTTATACTGTGTTACGTGATTTAAAGGCTAATATTTTAAAGCGTATGGACAAGCGTGCCGGAAAGATAAAAAAAGCGGGTAAAGATGGTGCTTTTGCTAAAATGTATCTGTCGCTTTGGGAAAAATTACGTAATTTCCACCCGCAAGGTTTAACCAAACAAAGTTATGATGATGTTTGGCAGGCGGCTTTAAATCACTGCCCCGAAGATGAAAAGTGTGTACCTGGTGCATTTGTCGATTGGGATAACACACCCCGCCACCACGAAAAGGGCAGAGTTTTTGTAGGTGCGACCCCTGAAAAGTTTGAAAAATATATGACTGAACAAATAAGACGCACAAAAGAAGTTTATAAAAAAGATATGCTCTTTTTGTTTGCTTGGAACGAGTGGGCAGAGGGCGGATATATGGAGCCTGACGAAAAATTCGGCACAGGATATTTGCAGGCACTACGGAATGCCCTTATTGCCAACGGTGAAATGTAACCCTTAGTTTAGAAAGAAGTTTGTATATTGTTTATGAGCGAAAAATTAAATTTTAATTATATAGCAAATTTAAGTAAAAAAGTATCTTTTATAATGCTTTGCATAACTGTTTCTTATATAACTGTTTTAGGCACTGCAACATTTTTCGGATACGGTCCTGTTAGCCTTTGGCGTGTTTTGGTGGGACTTACTTGTGTTTCGGCATTGCCCGTTGTTTTTAAATATATTAAAGAAATCGTGAAATCACCGTTTCTATATATCCTTATAGGGTTTGCTTTATGGCTTTTGGTTTCTGCTTTTATAGGGTATAAAAACGGCAACGTTTCGGCACTTATTACGAGGGATTTTAAATGTTTTTTATACTTAGCACTTTATCCTGTAATTAAGGCTGTTTTAAGAGAAAAAAGACAGATAAACATATTACTCAAATGCATCATGTATTCTTCGTTTGTACTTAGTATTTTCACCTGCGTTTTTATGGGTATTTATCTGTTTTTACCGAAGGTCAATGTGATTTTGGTAAGAGAGTTTTGGAAGTACGCTTTTATCAACTACACACCTATTTCCAAAACCATTCCAAGGGTGCTTTTTGTCAGCACGCCGTTTATAATAATCGGCTGTGCTGTTTCCTGCTATTTTCAAACTAAAAGTGAGAAATTTTCGGCAGTTTATCCTATTATTACAGGTTTAGGACTCTTTTCAATACTTATCACCTATACACGTTCGCTTTATCTCGCAACCTTTATAGCGGCTGTAATAGTTGTTACCATGCTTATTTTGACATCGAGTGCATTAACGAGAAAGAATATAATCAAACATCTTGTGTGCTCGGTTTTGGTACTTGTTGTCGCCGTTGCAGGTTTCAGTGTTGCGGCTCGCACCAACTATTTCGGATATGCCGTAAGCCGTGTTTTCGCAACGGGCGGTGACAGTAATGTTTACACCGATGCAAGCGGGGAAACCAGTGACCCTGAAATACCTGATTTTGATGATGAAGAGAGTTATTTAGAGGCTACCAAGGTTTCAGACCAAATCAGGGTAAATTTAAAGAAAAACTTAAAAGATGCGATAAAAAAATCACCTATAATCGGTAACGGATTGGGACTGTCAATCGGCGGACGCCAGAGTTTACCCGAACTGTTTTACTTAGACCTTTTTGCTAAGACGGGTATAATAGGTTTGTTACTGTTTTTGGCACCTGCTGTTTTGGCTTTGTTTATTGCAGTACGCAGTTTTATAAGACGCCGTTATTTTGCAGAACATTATGTGTATTTAAGCGGAATTGCAGGGCTTTTATTGTATGCTCTTTATCAGCCGTATATGAATAATGCACCCTGTATGGTTATGTACTGTTTGTTGTTTGCCATAGCCGAAACAAAATACGCCAACAAACCAAAACATACTTTGTTGGACAGATAGGTGGAGTTTATGACCGAAAAATCACCGATTTTAAGTATCATTATACCGACATATAATCATGAAAATTATATCGTTAAAGCACTTGACAGTGTGTTTATGCAAAAATGCGACTATGATTTTGAGATTTTGGTAGGTGAGGATTGCTCAACCGATAATACGAGAGCAGTTTTAAAGGAATATGAACAAAATCACCCCGATAAAAGACTTAAAGTTTTTTACCGTGAAAGCAATATGAGCAAATTGCCTGTAGGTAATTCGCTTGATTTGAAAATGCGTTGCAAGGGTAAATATATTATTGCTTTAGAGGGTGACGATTTTTGGACCGACGACCGAAAACTTCAAAAACAGATTGATTTTTTGGAAAACAATCCCGAATATATCGCCGTTGCACATAACTGCGTTGTTGTCGGCGAAGATAATGAGCCTAACGGTGAAGAATATCCCGAATGTAAGGATACGGAATATACTTTTTCTCACTTTTTTAAGCGTATAATGCCCGGTCAGTATACAACATTTATGACACGAAACTATATGACCGATGAAAAAATAGACCGTAGTCTTATAAATGCAAAACTCAGCCCAGGTGACCAACTTGTGTATTTTTCGTTGCTTTGCTACGGGAAAGTATACTGTATGCAGGAAACAATGAGTGCCTACCGTCATATCGTAAAAGGCGGCTCGTCGTACAGTGCCAATGTTACGTTTGACTATGACAGCGAATGTAAGTGGTATAGCAGTGTTGCTGATTATGCAAAAAAGCATTGTGAAAAAAGTGTGATAAATTCGGCAGAGGCGATGTATGTAAGTGTCGCAGTAAAAGGCGTGAAAAAACGTCAGGTTTCGCTTATTAAAGCATACAAAGACTGTAAGGTGTTATCACATCGCAATAAGGCGATTTTCATGTGGTGCTTGGGTTTGTTTAAAAGGATTTTTTGTAAATAATTTTTCATAAAAGGAGTTTAGTTATGAAAGGTATCATTTTAGCCGGTGGTTCCGGCACAAGACTTTATCCGCTTACTAAGGTGACATCAAAACAGTTGTTGCCTATTTATGACAAACCGATGATTTATTACCCTATGTCGGTGCTTATGAATGCGGGTATCAGAGATATTCTCATAATTTCCACTCCGCAGGATACGCCGAGATTTGAAGATTTACTTGGCGACGGCAGTCAGTTTGGAATTAAACTCACCTATGCCGTTCAGCCTTCTCCCGATGGGCTTGCACAGGCATTTATAATAGGTGCCGATTTTATAGGTGACGATACCGTTGCTATGGTGCTCGGTGACAACATTTTTACAGGACAGGGACTAAAAAAACGCCTCAAAGCAGCGAAGGAAAATGCCGAAACCGGCAAAGGTGCCACAGTTTTCGGCTATTATGTTGACGACCCCGAACGTTTCGGTATTGTCGAATTTGATAAAGAGGGCAGAGCAATTTCCATTGAGGAAAAACCCAAATGTCCTAAAAGTAATTATTGCGTAACAGGTTTGTATTTTTATGATAACCGTGTTGTTGAGTATGCAAAAAAATTAAAGCCGAGTCCCAGAGGCGAACTTGAAATTACCGACTTAAACCGTATTTATCTTGAAAACGGCGACCTTAATGTAGAACTGCTCGGTCAAGGCTTTACTTGGCTTGATACAGGTACACACGAAAGCCTTGTTGAAGCAACCAACTTTGTTAAAACCGTTGAACAACATCAGCACAGAAAGGTTGCATGTTTGGAAGAAATAGCCTACCACAACGGTTGGATAACCAAAGACCAAATGTGGGAAGTTTATGAAGTATTAAAGAAAAATCAGTACGGACAGTATCTTAAAGATGTCCTTGACGGAAAATATTTAGATATAAAGGCTTAAAATATGTCAAATAATAAAAAGACGCTGACCAATCTGTTATGGCGTTTTGCCGAGCGGTGCGGGTCGCAGGGCGTTACATTTATCGTTTCTATTGTACTGGCAAGACTTTTAGAACCTGAAGTCTTCGGTACAATAGCCATAGTTACCGCTATTACTAATATACTGCAGGTCTTTGTTGATTCGGGGCTTGGTAATGCACTCATTCAAAAAAAGGATGCCGATGATTTGGATTTTTCTTCGGTTTTCTACTTTAATTTCGTTGTTTGCATTGTGCTTTACGCCGCAATGTTCTTTGCAGCACCGTTTATAGCGTCATTCTACGAAAATGCCGAACTCACCCCGATTATAAGGGTTATAAGTTTAACACTTGTGATTTCGGGTGTTAAGAATATACAACAGGCATATGTGTCGAGAAACCTTATGTTTAAAAGGTTTTTCTATTCAACATTGGGCGGAGTTATTGTTTCAGCAATAGTAGGCATTGTAATGGCATATATGGGTTTCGGTGTTTGGGCAATAGTTTTTCAACAATTGAGCAATGCCGCAATAGGTACCGCAATTTTATGGCTTACCGTAAAATGGCGGCCTAAATTCCTGTTTTCCAAGGAAAGACTTAAAGGACTTTTATCATACGGTTGGAAGTTGTTAGTTTCTGCACTGCTTAACACCGGTTATCTTGAGTTACGTAATTTGCTTATAGGTAAGTTTTACAAAGAAGAAAAACTTGCTTATTATTCTCAGGGTGACAAATTTCCGAAACTTATAGTTACAAATATAAATGTATCAATAGACAGCGTGCTTTTGCCTACTATGTCGGCAGAGCAGGATGACCGAGAAAGAGTGAAATCCATGACACGCCGTTCTATAAAGACAAGCGTTTATATTATGGCACCGTTAATGATGGGACTTGTTGCGGTAGCCGAACCGCTTGTGAGTTTAGTGCTGACCGATGATTGGCTGCCTTGCGTATTTTTCCTTAGGATTTTTTGCATAACCTATATGTTTTATCCGATACACACTGCTAACCTTAACGCCATTAAGGCTATGGGCAGAAGTGACGTGTTTTTAAAACTTGAAGTTATAAAAATGGTGATAGGTATGGTGCTACTGGTTAGTACCGTTTCTTTTGGTGTTGAGGCTATTGCTTTGAGTTTACTTGTAAGTTGTGTTACCAGTCAAATTGTCAATTCGTGGCCGAATAAAAAATTGCTTAATTACAGTTATCCTTCGCAACTTAAAGATATACTGCCTTCAATTTTGGCGGCCGTAATTATGTGCGGTGTTGTTTACTGTGTAACCTTTATAGGATTAAATGACATTCTTACCCTTATAATTCAAGTTGCGGTTGGTGCAGTGATTTATATAGCACTTTCCAAACTTTTCAAGATTGATTCGTTTGACTATCTTTTGACAGTTGCAAAATCTTTTGTTAAAAAAACAAAGTAATCCGATAACCGTACTTTAAGAGGTGTTTTTGATATGAGTGAAAAAATTCTCGTAACCCGTTCTTCTATGCCTTCGTTTGAAGAATATACCGAGGAGATTAGAAAAATGTGGGATACCCATTGGCTTACCAACATGGGTCCCGAACACAAGGAATTGCAGGCATCTTTAAAAAAGTATTTAGATGTTGAAAATATTGACCTCCTTACCAACGGTCATATGGCTTTGGAACTTTCCATGCAGGCATTAAATTTGCACGGTGAGGTTATAACTACGCCGTTTACCTTTGCATCTACTACCCATGCTATTGTAAGAAACGGGTTAGAGCCGATTTTTTGCGATATTGACCCAAATGATTTTACTGTTGATGTTTCAAAAATAGAGGCACTTATTACCGACAGAACGTGTGCCATTGTGCCTGTTCATGTTTACGGAAATATTTGCAATATTGAGGAAATCGACCGTATAGCCAAAAAATATGGCCTAAAGGTTATCTATGATGCCGCTCACACATTCGGTGAGGAATACAAGGGCGTCGGAGTGGGCAACTTCGGCGACGTTTCCTGCTTCAGTTTCCACGCTACCAAGGTATTTAATTCGATTGAAGGCGGTGCCGTTTGCTTTAAAGATGCCGCTTTGGGTGAAAAAATATATCAACTCAAGAATTTCGGTATAAACGGTCCCGAAAGTGTCAACGGCATCGGTGCCAATGCAAAAATGAATGAGTTTTGTGCCGCTATGGGCATATGCAATCTCCGCCATGTAGAAGAAGAAATTGCCAAGCGTAAAGCAGTGTATGAACGTTATTTTGAAAGACTGCAGGGAATTGACGGCATTAGGTTAAATCCCGTTCAGAAAGATGTCAAAAGCAACTACGCATATTTCCCTGTGATTTTTGATGCAGATGTTTTTGGTGCAAGCCGTAACGAGGTGTTTAGTGAATTGGCCGAAAAAGGCATCGGTGCGAGAAAGTATTTTTATCCTCTCACCAACACTTTTGAGTGTTTC
>JAZNLA010000070.1:0-79023 GCA_045578845.1 Acutalibacteraceae bacterium
TGTCATCTGAGTCAATAGCATCGGCTACTTCGTATGCTTCCTCTAATAAATCTTTACGAATAGATTTATGAGTTTGTTCCTTATCCCACGGACAACCGTCTGGTTCACGTAAAATTCGTGTGATGTCGAGCAGGTCTTCAATATTATATTTTTCTTTTTTAAAAGATGATTTAGTAATCATTTATTGCAACCTCTACAAAGGAACATAGACACCAATGGTAAATATGCACAAAAAATATACTCAAATGAACACTACTAATAGTATTTTACCTTATAATTTTCAATTTTGCAAGTATTTTTTCAATTTTTTTACCTTTTGGTAAAGAAATTATATCTTCACGTTCCACAGCACGTAAAATTATTAACATAAAAATATAAATAATCACTGCAAAAAATATGGAAATTAATGTGATTATACTTTCTCGTATTGAGATTTTTGACAGTAATAATTCACTTGTTAATGCAGATGCACCGCAAAGTAACCCTGCAATAAGCGGTTTACCCAATGTTTTATAAATATTAGGTATAACACCCGAATATTTTACAAAACAAATAAAGTTGGCAATACAGATATATGCATAGCATACTGTAGTACCAATGGGAACTCCTAAAATGTTTATTTCGGGTGTGCCAACTAAAACAAAGTTTATAACTATTTTGAGGATTGCACCGATTGCGATATTTTTAAGCGGTATTCCCTGTTTACCTATTGCCTGCAACATACTTACAATGGGTGCGTTGAGTCCTGCAAAGATTGCACAGATACCTAAAACTCTTAAATTAGGTGCGGCAACGTCTATAGCGGTTTCATTGCTGTATAATAACGAAAGTATATTTTTTGACAGTACGGTAATACCGATACCCGCAGGTATTGCTATCAGTGCAGTAGTTCTGAGCATTGTTTGAACATTGCTTTTAACCTCCGCTTTATCCCCTTTAGTCCAAGCCGATGCCAAAATAGGAATTGCACTTACACCAAGTACCGATGTTAGAACAGGTACAAGGTTATAGATAGAAAAAGCAAAGCCGCGGTGACAACCGTAGAGTGAATTGGGTAGGTCGGTAGCCCATTTGAAATTCACATCATTTGAGGTTTCATATGCAATTAGATTTGCAAAATTGGTGCTGAAGTATTCGGGTGCTTTTTCTATGGCACGGCCGAGTTGACTTTGTACCATTGCGACATCTATTAGACTTGTAATATTATTAACAAGCGAGCCTAAAACAATGGGAATTGCTATAAAACAAAGATTTTTAAGTGTATTTTTTCCACTTTGTGCTATTGGCGAAGTCATCAGTTGCTCGGGCTCAAATTCATATTTCTCGTTTAACTTGAACTTTATCCAAAGATACAAAGCACTGAAGGCGGTACCGAAAGAAATACCGAGTAACGCTCCTGCTGCGGCTAAAGAATAGTTATTTGTGAGTTTTAAAATTGCAAATGCAAAACCAAAACCAAACAACAGTTTGCCTAGTGCCTCTATTACTTGGCTTACTGCCGTAGGTGTCATGTTTTTAAGACCTTCATAGTATCCGCGATATGCCGACATAATGCAACAGAATAAAATACAAGGTGCTATTGCCAAAATGCCGGGTAAAGAGCCTATGTTAAAGACATTAGTGCCTTTTGTCAGCAAAAAGGCGGCAATAATCATAAGAATAAAACCGGTTGTACCTGTGACTATAAAGGCTAATTTTGCAATATTTAAGGTTTTTCTTACATCTTTGTATTTACCTGCAGCTACGTGTTCGGCAACTATTCGGGAAATGGCTATAGGAAGACCTGCCATAGCGATTGAATACATCGGAACATAAAGGTCATAAGCGGTTGAATAAAATCCCATTCCCGTAGTACCGAGTAGGTTGGCAAGCGGTATTCTGTAAATAGCACCTATAATCTTTACAAGTGCCGTTGCTATAACGAGTATAAGTGAGCCGTGTAAAAAACTTTGTTCGGCACTACGCCCTCTTTTAGACAAATTATGTTTCATAAACTTTAACCTCAAAGTGTTTTAAGCCAACTAAATACTAAATCTGACCAACCGTTTGCACCTTCGCCTTTTAAAGTAGCAGTATAGGTGTCGGCAGAATCGTTATTTGCACCGTCGGAAATCATACGAACTGAAACATAAGGAATATTATATAATTTTGCAACATGGGCAATAGCCGCCGATTCCATATCGCAGGCAATAGGATTAAAGGCGGATTTTAATTCATTGTGTACACGTTCGCTGCATATAAAACTGTCGCCGGTGACAAATACACCCGATTTAACAAACGGAAATTTACTTAAAATATCATTATTAAGTTTTGTATCTGCCGATAAAATACCTTCGTTACCGGGTTTGACCGATTTTTTGTAACCTATGGCTGTAAGGTCGAAATCGTGTTCATAAAATAATGTTCCTAAAACCAAACCGAATTTATCGTTGTCAAATCCGCCCGAAAGACCCGCGTTTATAATTATGTCGCAGTCCTTTGCTATAATTGCGGCGGCAGCAGCGGCATTAACTTTACCTATACCGCTGCAAACTGATGTTAACTTAATATCAGAATTTTCACCTTTTATTAAAGCGGTGTGGCCTAAAAGGGTAGCAAATTCTTGTTTTGTACCGATATTTTCAAGTTGGTTTTCTACATGGATATATTCGTCAATATCGGCAATAACAAGACCGACCTTAATTGTTTTTTCATTCATTTTCTTCTCCGTTTTCGGCCAATTCTTCGTCACTAAGGCAAATGGTGTTTGAAAGGTCTTCTTGACCGTTTCTTAAACATTCCAATTCGTCTTTTAAAGCCTCAATCGAGTTTACAATCGAATCGAATTCGTTATCGTCAACCCACATGCCTTTTAATTTACGGTAACTGAGTCGGCCTAACTTTTCATAGTGTTTTTTAAGTTCGGCACATACACGTGCGATTTTAATATTACACTTTTGGTCGTAAATAAATTCACCTGTCTTAAATTCTGCGGCGGCTAGTAGTTCTTTGGTTTTTTCAAAAATATCCATAGTTATATTCCTCCTATTTTTTTATTGTATCAGTAAACAAGAATCTTTTCAATCCTTGTTGTGCCAAATATTTTGACCGTATTCTTTATAAAATGATAAAATTTTTGATTTTCTATTCAAGATTTCGTCGAAATTATTTATATATTCATATGGGTATTTATAGTTAAATACTCGGTCAATAAAATTACCGTCAGGTTCTCTTAGTTTAGTAACAGCAGAAGCACCGCAAGCAAGAATGGAATGGGTTTCGTCCATAATATAAATATTATAGAGTCCTTCATATCCCGCTTTTGAGTATCCTACATTTTCAAGGTTTCCG
The DNA here is from genome assembly GCA_045578845.1 of Acutalibacteraceae bacterium. Taxonomy (GTDB): domain Bacteria; phylum Bacillota; class Clostridia; order Oscillospirales; family Acutalibacteraceae; genus UMGS172. The sequence continues at coordinate 3,331 of JAZNLA010000070.1, forward strand.
ACAGTTTTGCTTTGACGGTACATATAGTAAGGCGTTATACCTTTTTCACAAAGCCTGTTTCTTGCATAGTCAACCATTTGTTCGGCAGTTTTACCTACATCAAAGTCGAAATCATGCCCTAGTTTTGCGAGATTTGATGCACGTTTCATAGACAGTGTATGTACCGTAACATTTTCGGGGTTTAATTTTATAATTTCGTCAACTGAATTTTTAAAACTTTCCAAACTGTCGCCTGAAAGACCTGCTATAAGGTCGGTATTTATGTTAGAAAATCCTAATTTTCTTGCTAAATTATAGGCAGTAATAGTTTGTTCGACGGTATGTCTGCGGCCGATTTTAAGTAAAACATCATCATTCATGGTTTGCGGGTTTATGCTTATTCTCGTTGCACCGCCTGATTTTATGGCAAGCAGTTTTTCTACTGTGACAGTATCGGGTCTGCCTGCTTCAACGGTATATTCTATTAAATTTGACAGGTCAAAATGGTTTCTTACGGTTTGCATTATTAGTGTCAGTTGTTCAGCACTTAAAGTGGTCGGCGTACCGCCTCCGATATAAACCGTCATGAGTTTTAATCCAATACGGTTTGCAATTTTACCTGTTTCTTTTATTTCTTCGCAAAGTTTTTCTACATATAAAGGTATGAGTTTTTTGGACTGTTCGACCGAATGTGACACAAATGAACAGTAGTTACATCTGCTTGGGCAAAACGGTACTGATATGTAAAGGCTGAAACTTTGATTAGTGGATTTCTTGATTATTTGTTCTTCCACTTTACTGCAAATTTTACAAAGTTCAGTTTTTTCATTAGATACAAGTAATGTTTCGGTGAAGTATTTTTGTGCATATTCCTCACCAAAATCACTAATCAGTTTGCCGATAAGTTTAGCCGGTCTTACGCCGGTTAAAATTCCCCAAGGTGTCTTGTAACCTGTTATTTTGTAAAAACAGTCAAAAAGCATTAGTGCAAGTTTTAGTTCCGCTGTTTTTTCAAAATTCTCACACGCTTGTATTTTTTCGGTGCGTTGTTCATATTTACCGTCAAGGTGTAGTTTGACCGACAAATTTAGACCGTCAATGCCGGTAAATACATAATTTTCTGCGTTTAAAATGTCCGTTTCATTATCGTAAAACTCAAACTTTTCAAAAGGTAAAAACAGTCTGCATAACTTTTCAAGTTCATACTTAAAACTGTGGTTATGAGTAATAAAAATCATAAATCATAAAAAAACGGGTTAAGTTGCCGTTCTTCTCCTATGGTGGATTTACTTCCGTGACCCGGATAAACTACGGTGTTATCAGGCAGTTTGCTAAGTATTTTCAATGAACTTAGCATATCGTCATGATTGCTGAAAGGAAAATCAGTTCTTCCTATAGAACCGTTAAAAAGAGTGTCACCGCTAAACAGCGTATTACCAATAAGGAAACATACGCCGCCGGGTGAATGACCGGGTGTTGAAATTACTTTAAATACCAAGTCGCCTGCAGTAATTATATCACCGTCGACAATCAAAATATCTGCCCGTTGGCCACTGTTTGCATGACCGTACAGACCGTTGCAAAGGTTGCCCAAACTGCACTCGTCACTGTAAAGACCACATTCGTCATGTTCGTGAATTATAATTTCGGCACCTGTAATTTCCCGTAAAAGTACCGCCGCCGACACATGGTCAAAGTGTCTATGTGTAAGCATGATGTACTTGATTTTTCCTTTGAGTTGGTTTACCGTCGATATAAGTTCAGGCTCTGAAAATCCGGGGTCAATAATAACAGCACCGCTTTTACCTTCTACTATATAGCAGTTGGCACACATAGGGCCGCAAGAAATTATTTGTATATTCATTTTTTTATCCATGTATCGGTGTCAAGAATAATAGTAACAGGTCCGTTCAGTTCGGTAGTGATTTTCATATCGGCACCGAAACTGCCGCTTTGTGAGTCCGAAACACCGTTGATTTTTATATATTCCATAAATTTTTTATAGAGCATATTGGCTTCATTCGGTGCTTTTGCGTTAATAAATGACGGGCGATTGCCTTTTTTGGTATCGGCACAAAGCGTGAAGTTTGAAACGGTTAAGACGCTTCCGCCGACATCTAAAACAGATAAATTCATTTTATCGTCTTGGTCTACAAAAATTCTCAAATTACACACTTTTCGTGCTAAAAGTTCCGCATGCTGTTCGGTATCTTGATCGTAAACGCCTAAAAGTACCAAAAGTCCTTTTTTTGCGGTGCCCGATTGCTCACCGTCGGCAATAACACTTGCCATATTTATTCTTTGAACTATTGCTTTCATTTTACTTACCTGTTCTTTCTACGCTGAAAACACCCTGTACTTTCTTAATTCTTGCAGTAACATTATCAAGGTGTTCCCTACCTTCAACCGTAATAGTTAAAGATATTTCACAGTTGCCGTCTTTGGTTTCTTTGGCGGTTATTGCATGGATAGGTACATGAAGATTTGACAGTAAAACCGACAAATCAACAATCATACCGTCGCGGTTAATTCCCATAATTGTAACGGTAGAATCAAAACGGTCTAATCTGCCTACCTCCCAATGTGCGGAAATCCAACGTTCAGGCTCGGCGGCAAGGGTAACATCGACGGGTACATTGTTACAATCTCTTTTATGGATTGATACACCGTGTCCGCGGGTAATAAAACCTATAATATCATCTCCGGGCAGAGGTGCACAACAACGTGAAAGTTTGATAAGACAGTTATCAATACCCTCAACCACGACACCTTCGGAAGATTTGGAAACTTTAGGCTTTGTAACCAAATCACTAAGTTCTGCAGGTTTCAAAGTTTTGCAGAACTTGGTATAGTCTTCTTTAATTCTGGGCATCAGTTTAGAAAGTAAAACACCTCCGTAACCGATTGCTGCATAAAGTTCTTCGACATTAGCACACCTTTGCCTACTTGCAATATCAGTAAGGAATTTTTCAAGTTGCTCGTCGGAAAGCCTAATATTATTGCGTGAAAATTCTTTCTCTATTTCTGCTTTACCCGTAGCAATATTTTCGGGTCGGCGTTCTTTTTTAAACCATGCACGAATTTTTGATTTTGCCTGATTGGTTTTTACAATATTAAGCCAATCGCGGCTCGGTCCGTGTCCTACTTGATTCGAAGTGATAATTTCAATAAGTTCGCCTGTTTTAACTTCATGGGTGATGGATACAATTCTGCCGTCAACCTTTGCACCAACCATTTTTGTGCCAACTGCGGAATGTATTGCAAACGCAAAGTCGATAACAGTAGAACCGACAGGCAGGTTTATTACATCACCTTTAGGTGTAACTGCAAAAACATCTTCTTGAGAAAGGTCGGTCTTAATTGTTTGAATGATTTCCTCGGCATCATCGGCCTCACGTTGGCTATCGATAATTTGTCTAATCCAACTTAGTTTTTCTTCAAATTTGGTATCGTTTTTACTTACACCGTCTTTATATTTCCAGTGTGCCGCAATACCGAATTCGGCAGTACGGTGCATTTCGGTAGTTCTTATTTGAATCTCAAAGGGTATACCTTCCCTGCCTATAACGGTAGTATGAAGCGACTGATAAAGGTTAGGTTTAGGTGTTGAAATATAGTCTTTAAATCTGCCCGGTATTGGACGGAACATATCATGAACTACACCTAAAATATTGTAACAGTCATTTACTGTATCGGTTATAACTCTAACTGCATAAATATCATATATTTCGTCAAATGACTTGCCTTGCATATACATCTTTCTGTATATGCCGTGAATTGATTTTACTCTGCCTTCGATGGTGATATTAGGCACATATTCCTCAACCTGAGTTTTAATGCGGTCTTTAATATCAAGTAAAAACTTTTCACGGAATTTTTTTCTTATATTAAGGGATTTTTCTATTTCATGGTATGCCACAGGGTCAAGGTGCATGATAGCCAAGTCTTCTAATTCTTCCTTAACACCTCTGATACCGAGTCGGTGGGCTATAGGTGCAAATATTTCTAATGTTTCAAGTGATTTATCGCGTTGACTCTGGGGTGATTTCGCGTCAATAGTACGCATGTTATGAAGTCGGTCGGCAAGTTTTATGATAATAACGCGAATATCCCTTGACATGGCGATAAACATTTTGCGGATATTTTCAGCCTGTGCTGCTTCTCTTGAATCAAGCGAAATTTTTCCTAGTTTTGTGACACCGTCAACCAAATTGGCAACATTTTGACCGAAGTTTTCCTTTACATAATCATAGGAATACTCAGTATCTTCAACGACATCATGTAACAGCGAAGCCGTTATAGATTCACTGTCCATGCCGAGCGTAATAATGATTTTTGCAACCGAAATCGGGTGCATATAAAACGGCTCACCTGATGCCCTTTTTTGGTTACCGTGTGCTAAAATACAAAAGTCCAATGCTTTTTTTATAAGTTCGCGGTCATAAGAGTCACTGCTTGGTTGTTTGTCAAGTAGTTCACAAATAGATTTAAAATATTTCTCGTTATCGGTCAAAACTGTCACCTCCCGCAATAGTGTTTAAGTTTATCAGTGTTTTAGCACTGTTTAAATCGGCTTTACCGTTGAAATCGGTTAAACTTAGTATATTATCAGTATCTGCAATAATGCCAAGGTCTGATAATGCACTTACCGAAATTATTATTTTACCTAAATGTAAAGTATTACAAAGTTGATTATAAAGACATTCACGGCTGATTTTTCCGTTTGCTTTGACACATTTGAAAACTAATGCAATTTCTTCTCTTGTAGGTGTAATATATTTTGCGTTTTCTTTATCAATCTTATTTTGGTCAAACAAACTTATTGCAGATAAACTTTTAATAATTTCTAAATCATCAATGCCGTTTTTACGGATTGCTTTTATAATAATTGAAACATTTTCGTTATTATTATAAGTATTTATATCTAAAGTTACTGCAACATCGACGGTATCACCGATTTTGAACGGTAAATCTGCAACAGTTGTACCAAACTTAACCGCCCAAAAGTCTTGATTTTCCTTACGGAGTTTTAGTTTAATATGCTTTCCGCCGCTTAGTTCACTGATATTAAGCAAAGTACAGTCGGTTACGGCGAAAATAGGTGTGGGATTACCTGCACCGTAGGGCTCGAAAACCTTTAAAGCCTTGGCAACATCAACAGTTAGTGCACGCGGCTTTATTCGACAATCAATTTTAAGTTTATTTATAGGCAGGTCTTGTTTTAAGGCGTAATTGTTGATTTCTGTCCTAAAAACATCAATATCTTCGGCACTTATGCTTAAACCTGCGGCAAGTTCGTGGCCGCCGAATTTTTTAAGTGTCGAACTGCAGTTTTTAAGTGCGTCAAACAAAGAAAATCCCGAAATACTTCTGCCTGAGCCAACGGAATTTTCACCGTTAAGACTTATAACAACTGTCGGTTTTGAGTAACGTTCGACCAATTTCGACGCAACAATACCTATAATACCGATATGCCAACCGTAACCGTTTACAACAATAATACGGTCATTGTAAAATTTATTGTTATCAATAATTTCACAAGCCTGTTCAAATATAGTTTGTTCCTTGTTTTGACGTTCTGTGTTATAACTGTCAAGCAGACCGGCATAGTACTCGGCTTCTTCAAAACTATCGGTCAAAAACAGTTTTACTGCAGTGGTTGCCGATGCCATTCTGCCCGCGGCGTTTATTCTCGGACATAGTGAAAAAGCAACGCCGGAAGTACCGGCGAATTTTAGTTTTGAAGCATCTATAAGTGCTCTGATACCGGGTCTTTTACGGCGGTTAATGAGTTCTAAACCTACGTTTACTATGTTACGGTTTTCGCCTACAAGAGGTACAATATCGGCTATTGTGCCAAGTGCCACAAGGTCGGCATATTCGTAAAGCATTTCTTCACACGAACGGTCAGATAAAGCACAAATAAGTTTAAAGGCGACACCGACACCGCATAAATCTCTGAAACAATAATCCCCGTCAATGTGCGGGTCAACAACGGCTACTGCATCGGGCAAATCACCTTGCGGTAGATGGTGGTCGGTTATAACAATATCAATGCCTAATTTATTAGCGTGCATGACCTCTTTTACGGCGGCAATTCCGTTATCAACCGTAATAATCAGTGTTACACCGTCAGCAGCGGCTTTATTTATTACGTCAATGGAAATACCGTAACCGTCATTTTCACGGTCAGGTACATAATAGTCAACGTTTGCATCTTTTGTTTTAAGATGTTTTACAAGCAGTGCGGTTGCCGTAATACCGTCACAGTCATAGTCGCCGAAAACGAGTATTTTTTCTTCCGACTCCAAAGCAATATTTATTCTTCTTACGGCTTCAGCCATTCCGCTGTATTCATACGGGTCCGAAAAATCGGGTTCTTTTTCGATAAACTGTTCAATTTCATATGGGTCATATAGACCTCTGGCAAAAGCAATGAAAACTACAAGCGGGTCTAAACCGCAATCTTCTGCAACAGCAGATACTTCTGCTTTGTCAACTTCAGGAAAAATCCACTGTTTATAGTTCACTGTTTTCACCACCTGTAAAATATAACTAAATTAGAATTATTTTAACATTAAATGCTTATTTTTTCAAGGGTTTAGGGCATAATTATAGCAACTAATTTTTATATTGAGGTAAAATCATAATGAAAAATATAAAATATTATTCGTTATTATTTGCAATCGGTGCAGTGGGATATGCATTTTTAGAGGTTTTATGGCGAGGTTATACACACCCTAGTATGGCGGTTGCCGGAGGGTTGTCATTCTGCGGATTGAGTTTAATACAGAAATATTTAAAACCGCTGAAGTTTATTTACAGGTGTATTACGGGCGGACTTGTTATCACACTCATTGAGGTAATATTCGGTGCAATTTTTAATTTATGGTTGGATTTGGGTGTTTGGGATTACAGCAGTGTACCGCTGAATTTTTTTGGTCAAATCTGTCTGCTGTTTACCGTAATGTGGTGTTTTTTGTCCGCACCGTTCTTAATTATAACCGACCTTATTCGAGAAAAACATTTTGGTAAACAAACAAGATATAATAGCCGTAATATGTCGAACAAAACAACTTGACCATAACACCTATTCGTGGTATAATTTAGTAAATTTACCGCTAAAGAGGTGGACAAAAGTGGCTGAAAATACAAAAACTATAGCAACCAACAAAAAAGCGTTTCATGATTATTTTGTAGATGAATGTATTGAATGTGGTGTTGAACTTTACGGCACCGAAATAAAGTCTATTAGAAACGGCGGTGTTAATCTTAAAGATGCTTGGTGCGATATAGAAAACGGTGAAGTTTTTGTAAAAGGTATGCATATAAGTCCTTATGAAAAAGGTAATATTTTCAACCGTCAGCCAACCCGCGAACGAAAACTTTTGCTTCACAAAAAGGAAATTAACCGTCTTTTCGGTATCGTAAAGCAGCAAGGTGTTACCCTTATCCCCTTGTCACTTTACTATAAAGGCTCGTTAGTTAAGGTACAACTCGGTGTTTGCAGAGGTAAAAAACTTTACGATAAACGTGCTGATATGGCTAAACGCAGTGCCGAACGCACAATTGAGCGTGAAATCAAGGAAAGAAACAGGTGATTATATGTTATACGAAATAGTACATTTAAAGGATACTTACGGCAATTTAGGTGAAAACGGTGCCGACCCTACACTGGAGATTATGGTACAGGATGATTTCTTTAAAGATACCCCCCGCCCCGCTATACTGATTTGTCCCGGTGGCGGTTATTGTATGACATGGGGCGGTGAAGGTCAAAATGTTGCATTTGACTATCTCGCCATTGGCTGTAACTGTTTTATTTTGCGTTATTCAACATCACCGCATAGGTATCCTACTCAGGTTATTGAGGCGGCTTTTGCATTAAAATATATAACCGAAAATTCGGAAAAGTTTAATATTGATGTAGAAAAAATTGCAATTATGGGCTTTTCCGCAGGCGGTCACGTCGCCGCAAGTTACTGTACATTAAGAGGAAATGATGAAATTTTGGAAAAAATTCCAAATCCCGTAAATGTAAGTATTGCTCTGCTTTGTTACCCCGTAATTACTGGCGAAGAGCCTACCCATGTTGACTCTTTCAGAAAACTATCGGGTCACGAAGTGATTACCGAAGAAGATGTTGAAAAGTTTTCATTGGAACGCCATGTAAACAGTGAACTTACACCGCCTACATTTATTTGGTGTAATTCGGACGATTGGGCGGTAAACCCCTTAAATTCTCTAAAATATGCCGCGGCATTAGGTGAAAAAAAGATACCGTATGAACTACATATTTTCCCCGAAGGTAAACACGGTGTTTCTACGGGTAAATATGGTTTGGTTAAAAACCCCGAGTCCGAGGATATTAAACATTTATCAATTTGGACCGAACTTGCCTGCAGGTATATAAAGAAGTATTTTAAAATTTAAAATTTTGCTTGACAAAGTTTTAAACTTGTGATAAACTTTCGTCTTACCTAAATTCGGGGATGTAAAGGCTTCGACAGGGATTTTGAACCGCGATAAGCATGCAGCGTTACGGGAACGCTTTGAAAACCGAACTTTTAAAAATAACTGACAAAAATACAGTTGCTTTTGCAGCCTAATTAGGCTGCCGTCCTGCCGTATTTTACCGCGGGTACGTGTAAGGGCGTCATTTTTGCGGTGAACGTGAGCAGAGGTGTTCTCCTACCCTGCCATGACAAGGAGATACTGATGGTTACAGCCTGACTGACGGCGGTAACCAAAGGGAATTTTAATTGACAGTATAAGCATGTAGAAAGTTGTGGGAATGAATTTTTGGACACGGGTTCGACTCCCGTCATCTCCACCAAATGGACATTGCACGAACACCTACTACTTCAAAGGCGGTTTCGCCATAGAGGTGTGGCTGTAATGGGCACTGAAAAACCGAGAGTTAAGGTTTAAGCCTTGACTCTCGGTTTTTACTATTCTTCAGCTTTTTCGTCTTGCTCTTGTTGCTGCTCTACTAATTCCTTTCGCATTTCAGTAACAATAAACCTTGCAAAGGATTCGATTATCGCTTGTGGTAATTCAATATCAAATTTGTTCTCCGGCATTGGTACAATAGGATTTATTTGTCAGTATCGTAGTCAGTACCTTCTCCTTTCTTACGAATCTCGTAGTAATTCAGAATAAAACTTCTTAACCTCATTACGGTGGTGTCCCAAACGTTCACTGAGTTCATTTTCTACTTGGCGTTCTGTCATTTTGCCCTCTGCCAATAGTCTGCGGCGGTTTTCTTGGAAATACAGATGCCGAAAGCCGTGCCAGGACGGTCTTTTTACTCTCGGCTTGCAACCGGCTTTGATATATTCTCGTCTGTTAGGATCAATAAACTTGTTGCTGTGATTGCTTCGCCAATTTTGCAGTGATGCCTTTTTCTTTTTGACACTGTGTTTGTGGTTATCACAGATGAGATAGTCTGCAGACTTCTTACCGTTGTTTTTACCAAAGGCAATTAAATGTCGCAGTATCTTTTCTTGAATAGGACGGTCTAACGGAATATCTCTATGCAAGCCACCTTTGGTATTGATTACGTGGAGTTGTTTGTATTTCAAAGCATCTTCCATTTGATAAATTCGTAGTGTTACAGCTTCTTCAAATCGTAAGCCAAAGTATCTTGTGAGATAAGCAACCACTACTATATCATTTCTGTCCATTGACCTTGCGACTTTGATCATCTTATCAAATTCGTTAGGCAGAAAAGAACGGTCAAACTCATATTCATTCTCTTCAGATATACCCAAATCCTTGTTTTCGGGCAGCCTGTTTTTACTGTGGGATAGCTCGTGATAATGGCGGATAGCCGACATCTCTGTTTGAACATAGCTGTTTTTGCAATCTCGGTCGAAAAAGGCTTCTACATACGCATAGATGTGTCGTGCCGATACATTCTTTAAGTTTTGCAAGCTGTAATTCTCTGCAAGGAATTTGCAGAACCGATACTCGGCAGATTTGTAGCGGGCGATACCGCTGTAACTGTTGAGGTTACTGCTTCGCATTAAGTTATCTGCTTGATGCTTCAAATTCTCGGTCATATTCTGATTTCGTGTCTTTTGCTCTTCGGGTGTAAGTTTACCCATGGGCGTTCCTCCTTTCTCTGAAATTTGCCACTTTTGATTGTGGTGTAGAGAAAGTGAGATACGGCATATAAAAAAGCAAGTAATTTATATAGGGCAAAAATTTTCGGCCGCAACAGCAGAAAAATCTACTGTTGCGGCCTCCCGATATGTAGGTCATTTTTTCGCCGTCATTCCGAAACGAGGGGCATTATCATTCCGATGCGTGGGTCATATATCTCTAAATGGGAGCTAAAAGTAAATCTATGATAAATCTGAAAGCATCATTTGAGAATGTAGAACATCTTTTATCATTCTGAAAGGCTAACGCCGTTTTCATTCCGAAATGAGCGCAAGGCATAGTTATCCCAGTGCTAAAGGGATAGCGTTTACCGTTGATTTCTTATGTTTTCTTAATCAAGGGGTTCACAATGCCTTGCGTGCAGGGGCTTTCTTGTCGCCTGCGGGCTCCGTTTCCTTTTCCATTCAAAAAAGGAAACGGAGCCACTTCCGAAAAGATGGTCATAAATCTTCCGAAAGGTATATCATAATCATTCCGAAAAGCAAAGCATTTTTATTTCGAAAACGGTATCATATTCAGTTGTTCCCAATAAAGTTGGTCAGTATTATGGGAGTAAACTCCCTACGCATATCTGCCACTTGACAGTTGCCCATAAGGGCTGCGCTACTCCATACTCTAAACTATTGATTAGTCTACCGCTGAACCCGGCAGGATGGAGGAGTTTCTGTTTTCTATCGAAACTCATAACTTTCCCTGCATCAAAGCACAGGACGGCGGCAATTCGTAGTGAAGCATATACCTCACCACCCGTCGATACCGCAACGGTTGACTGTCAGCAGATGGCAAGCTTTATGGCAAAACCTTTACTCATAACGCCTGATCCATACTGCCATACGGCGGTCACGCCAGCCACTTGTGACCGCACCTCTTTCGCACATTTATACGAAAACTGTTCTTTTGCCACGCATTTTACATTCCTCCTTATTCTATTACTGCAATTCCACCTTTATATTTTTCAAAGGTACGCCTGTAATATGGAGAAGGAGGTTGAAAAAAGCAAGTAAATAATAATTTGCTTGTCATAATATTTACATTAATGATGTTGACATTGTTCGCACCAAAGATTATAATGTAATTATTAAGGAAAAACGAGGTGCATTTTATGTATATATCTGTATCTACTGCTGCTGAAAAGTTTAACATATCAAAAAGAAGAGTTCAACTGTTGTGTGAGCAAGGAAGAATTGAGGGTGCAAATAGAATGAGTGGTGTATGGTTAATCCCTACTAATGCTCAAAAGCCTACGGATGCACGAAGAAAAAGTAAAGTCCCGGATAATCAATTATCCCTGTTTGATGAACTTGTTGAAATTGAAGATGAAAAATTAAGTATTGCTCAGGTTTGTGAGTTGCTATCTATTTCGCAAGCAACTGTTAAAAACTGGGTTAGGCTTGGAAAATTAAATACTACATCCGATAATGAAACATTTGATAAAAAACATATTGAAACACTTATTTCTGAAATCAAAAGCGGAAAAGATACTCGCTTGAAAAGTCGAAGAAATAAAAAAAGTATAAGCGGTAAAGTTCTGTATAAAGATTACATCAAAAGCGAGCACAATCGTGGAATAGTCGAAGATATTTTGAGCTCTTGCGAGCGAATTACAGATGAAGAATTACGAATATTACTTGCATATTTTGCAATACAATTATACCAACAAAGCGGAGGAATTGTAATTTCAGAAAGTGCATTATTTGAAGGTGCAACTGAAATCACAACCAGCAGTGTGTTTAACGAATTGATTGGTAATTTGCTTGAAAATGTAGATGTGCCAAAAACGGATTTAACAAACATTCAAACGGCTTTGAATTGCAATATCCAGTTAGTTTCTTTAGAAGATACTCTGGGATTTATTTACATTTCTCTTAGAGATTTAAGCCTTCGAAAGCAAACAGGTGCATATTATACTCCAGAAAAAACAGTCACCAGGCTTATCAATAATTTGAAAAAGAGTTTTGATACGGAATGCAAAACCTTATGTGATCCTTGTTGTGGAACGGGCAATTTTCTGATAGGACTAGTCGGTAATGGTGTAAAGGTTGAAAATCTATATGGTCAAGATATAGACGAAATTAGCATCCTTATTACAAGAATCAATATGTTTTTGCTTGATAATAGCATCACTAAAGAGCAATTATATTCTCAATTTATTTGCGGCGATACTCTTGTAAATACTTTTTCACGCAAATTCTCTGTTGTATTGGGAAATCCTCCTTGGGGATACGATTTCAGTAAGGAAGAAACGGTCTATCTCACAGCCAATTATATTACGGCTAAAAGTAAAGGGACGGAGTCGTATGATTTGTTTATTGAAAAGGGATTGGCAATGCTTGAAGAATATGGATGTTTAGCATATGTATTGCCCGAAGCAATTTTAAGCGTAAATTCTCATCAGCAAGCAAGAGAATTGATAGTAAAAAACACAGCTTTTAAGTTTGTTAGTTATTTAGGTAATGCTTTTTCAGGAGTGCAATGCCCCGCTATCATTTTAGGACTTCAAAACGGTTATCAAGGCGAAATCCAAAATTGTAAAATTGAACTTGCCGATAAAAAATTTACTATCGAGAAAAACAGAAATATTGATTCCTCTCTATTTTCTTTTAATATGAGTGACAAAGAGTATGATTGTTTGTATGCAATTAGTTCGGTATCAAATGCAAAGTATCTTGCAAATAATGCAAGGTTTGCATTAGGTATTGTAACCGGAAACAACAAGGAATACATTACGAACACAAAAACCAAAGGAATGGAAGTTGTCTTAAAAGGTAGCGATATTTATAGATATGCTATAAAGGGAACAGAGAATTATATTCGTTTTGTTCCCGAAAAATTTCAGCAAGTTGCGCCAACTGAATTGTATAGAGCAGAAGAAAAATTGTTATATAGATTTATTGCTGATGTTCCGGTGTTCACATACGATAATCAGCAAACACTTTCTTTGAATAGCTGTAATATTGTCATACCAGAAATTCCAGAACTTGAAATGAAATATATTCTTGCAATACTCAACTCAAGTGTTGCGGCGTATTTTATCTCCAAGAAATTCAATTCTGTAAAACTGCTTCGATCCCATATAGAACAAATGCCCATTCCCGTTGTTCCTTCAGAAACTCAATCTGCGATTATAAAAAAAGTAGACCGCATAATGAGTTCTTCCGAAAACATCAGCGGTCTATATGCAGATTTAGATCAGTGCATTATGGGGTTGTTTGGACTTAATGTCAATCAAATTGATATTATTCAAACGGCCTTAAGGGAGAAAAACTTATTCCTTAGAGAATAGAGTTAATAATTCGTTATAATTCAATTCCCGATAAAAGTAATTCTCTTTATGGTAAGCATAGTTTGATCTATTTATGTGAAACTGATATTCTGTTCCACCCTTATGCTGAATTGAATATCCTGGCATAGTAGGAACAATTTTACTATCTGCTTTAAGTATCACAATTTTATCTTTGAAGAAAATTCCATAATACAGAATGTGAAACTCTGATGGTTTAATTTGTTGGATATTGCAATCAAAAGTTATAGTTGCAGCTTCCGATTCGATCAACGGTCTTGAATCTGCTGTTGAATTCAAACATAGTTCCACAATATTTGATTGCTTTAATGATTTTAGTTTCTTTTTCGCACGAGAAAATTTTACTTCGATTTTTCTGCTGTTGGAGTCCAAAAGGTCAAAATATTTACCATCAGCAGGAGTAAACCCTTCAAGTTTTTCTACCATCAACTGAGCCAACTCTCCGAAATTAGTTCCAAGTGCAAAAATTCCCCTTCGGAAATCATCTATATTTACAGACATTTATGCCTCCATTGCTTCAAGAATATTATGCAAATCTTCGTATGCGAGCCACTGAACAAAGTGGTTTTGCATATGATAATCGATGCTATTTCGATTCAAATGGAACTGTCCTTCGCCTTCGTTACCCTTATGTTGTTTATCGGAGTAGCCAGGACACGAAAGGATTTCATCCGAGAACATTTTGAAAATGGCAATGCGATCAGCAAAAAACAGTCCATAGTAAAGAATATCAAACTCTAACCGCTTAACTTGCTGGATATTGCAGTCGAAGTCATATTCATACATTTCTGTGCTGTTTAATGCACGATTACCGAGGTTAGCCTTTTTGCATTGGTCGATAGAATTGAAACGGCTAATTACCGCTTCGTTCGCCTTCATAACGGTAGAAAATTTTATTTCTATTCTCTGATTTCCAATTTCATCATAGCGGTCATGGAACTGGTTGTGGGATTTTGAAAAGCTATATAGTGCTTCGATCATAAGTTCTGCAACCGTTCCAAATCTTCGTGTACGCAGAGCGAAAATTCCGTCACGAAATTCTTTGATTTCATTTGTCATTGCTTATATCCTCCTTGGTTTCTATAAATAACAGGTATGTTTCTATGCCGAGAGCATCTGCAATTCTTTGTATATTTTCAAGTGAGATGCTCCTGCGATAACACTCTATCGCACTGATATAGGTACGATGCATACCGCATTTATCTGCGAATGCTTCTTGGGAAATACCGAGAGCCGTTCGATATTTCTTTAAATTACTTCCGAAAACTTTTACAATATCCATAGTTGCAATCCTCCACGATATATAGTATAATGCTATTGAACACAAAAAGTCTACATACAATAAGTATCTATTGATAATGAAACAATCATAAAAATTATATTTACTCTAAACACAGGAGGTGAACATATGAAACTTGTAATCTATGCTCGGTATTCGAGCCATAGTCAGACGGAGCAGTCAATTGAGGGACAGCTTATCGCCTGCTATGACTACGCCAAGAACAACGGGCATACGGTTGTGGGCGAGTATATTGACCGAGCGCAAAGCGGTACAACGGACAACCGAATCGAGTTTCAGAGAATGATTGCCGACAGTGATCGGCACACCTTCGATGGCGTTTTGGTGTATCAGCTTGACCGTTTTGCCCGCAACCGTTTTGACAGTGCCGTGAATAAGGCGAAGCTGAAAAAGAACGGTGTGCGTGTCCTCTCGGCTCGTGAGAACATAACCGATGATGCCAGCGGTATTCTCGTTGAGGGTATACTGGAAAGTATGGCTGAATATTACTCTGCTGAACTTTCGCAGAAGATTCGTCGTGGTATGGATATCAATGCTGAGAAGTGCTTGAGCAACGGCAGCAATCCCGGACTTGGCTATTCTGTGGATAGTGACCGCCGCTTCCATGTCAACCCCGAAACGGCCCCTATTGTCCGTGAAATTTTTGAAATGTATGCAAGTGGACAGACTGTTACCGAGATTATAACCCAACTCAATGCAAGAGGGGTAAAAACCTCCCTCGGTAAAGAGTTTAACAAAAACAGTCTGCACCGTCTACTTCGCAACAAACGGTACATCGGTTACTACATTTACAAGGACACCGAAACACCCGGCGGTATGCCACGCATTCTTGATGATGACCTGTTCGAGCGTGTGCAGAGTATGCTTGACCGCAATAAAAAAGCCCCTGCCCGTAAACGAGGCAAGGACGAATATCTGCTGACTACCAAACTATTCTGTGGCTACTGCAAGGAAATGATGATTGGCTATGGCGGCACAGGCAAGTCCGGCAAGGTTTATCATTACTACGCTTGCAAAAATGCCAAGAAGAAGCTTTGCAAGAAAAAGATTGTGGACAAGCAGACCATCGAAGAGCGTGTAATCAAGGCTTGTCTGAGTCTGCTGACCGAGAGCAATATCAAAAGGATTGCCAAGGCAGTTGCCGATATTTGCAAAGCGGATATGGACTCCGCACCTATCAAACGATTAAAGGATTCCATCCGAGAGATTGATGTGGCGATTGAAAACCTCTGGAAGGCCTTGGAGCACGGTCAGTCGGTGGATATGATAACCGAGCGTATTGACAAACGCAAGCAAGAAAAAGCCACCTTAGAGGATCAGCTTGCCCTTGAAATGGCAAAGGAATTTATTTTGACCGAGCCACAGGTTATCGCCTTTCTGCAAAAGCTAAAAAACAGCAAGGATGATATTCGCCGTCGCAGGAGCATTATCAACATCTTTGTCAGTGCCATTTACCTATGGGATGACAAGTTCCGTATGGTACTCAACGGTAGCGACAAGCAAATCGTAATTGACGACATTCTACTTGATGATATCAACGAGCATTTTGATGGCTTAAACAGCGAATTAGAGGGGTGTTCACAGTTGGTTGCGGACGCTCCACCAAAAAATCTGCCGACTTATGTCGGCAGATTTTTTTTATTAAAACCGGCAGGCTTGGTATATCATCATACCTTTAGGTATGTAAAAATACTGTCGGCTTGATGATATACCATTGCTTTCGCAATGGATAAAAAAACGACTTGTCGAAACAAGTCGTTTTTTGGCGCACTGAAAGGGACTCGAACCCCTGGCCTACTGCTTAGAAGGCAGTTGCTCTATCCAGCTGAGCTATCAGCGCAAACTATTCATAAAAAACGCCCACATACCGAAGACTTTTGCCTTCGGCAGGGCATTTTTGGAGCAGGTGATGGGAATCGAACCCACGTAACCAGCTTGGAAGGCTGGAATTCTACCATTGAACTACACCTGCATTCGTGACGCTGTTTATTTTATCATAAGCAGCGTCGATAGTCAAGCAAAATTTTACATATTTGTATAAGAAATTTTCGGCTCGCCGTCAAAATCAGCAGTTATGCTCTTATAGGCGACATCGGGATTATCGATAAGCATACCTATAATTTTATCTTCTACAGTTTTTCTTATGAGTTTTCTTATATCCCTCGCCCCGCTTGTAGTTCCGCAGTTTTCTGCAAGGTATTCACAAAGTGCATCGGTAAATTCAAACTTTATTCCCTTTTCTTTTAGGTTTGGTTTAAGTCCATTTAGATTTAGTCTTGCAATTTCTTTTAAAGAGTTACGGGACAGCGGTGAGAAGAAAATAATATCGTCTACTCTGCCTAAAAATTCAGGCCGTAAAAATTCTTTTAAAGCCTTCATTGATTTATCTTTTGATGCATCGGTAACCGTTCTTGAAAAACCTAACAATGTGCCGTTATTATCACTGCCGGCATTAGAGGTCATCACTATAACAGTATTTTCAAAGTTGACTGTTCTGCCTTGTGCATCGGTTATTCTGCCGTCGTCAAGAATTTGAAGCAAAATATGCATTATATCGGGGTGTGCTTTTTCAATTTCATCAAAAAGTATTACGGAATACGGTTTTCTGCGTACCTTTTCGGTCAGTTGGCCTGCTTCGTCATAACCAACATATCCCGGAGGGGCACCTATTAGTTTTGATACAGCGTGTTTTTCCATAAATTCCGACATATCAAGTCTGATAAGTGAGTCGGGAGTGTTAAACATTTCTTTGGCAAGGGTCTTGACAAGTTCGGTTTTGCCGACACCTGTAGGACCGACAAAGATAAATGACGCGGGTTTTCTGTGACCTGAAATTTGAACACTTGAACGTCTTACACCTAAAACAACCGCTTCTACAGCCTCATCTTGACCTATTATGTGTTGTTTTATGTTGTTTTCAAGGTTTGAAAGTTTTTCCAAGTTATTCTGTTTTACTTTTACGGCGGGAATACCTGTCCAAAGTTCAATTACACTTGCCAAGTCATCGGGTGTAACGCTGTTATCTAAAGCCTTAGGTTTTGCTTTTTCTGCATCTTCTTTGCTCTTTTCAAGTTCAAACTTTACATTGGCTATTCTTTCATAATCGGGATTTTCAATAACCGATTCAAGTTCAGCCAACTCCTCGGTCAGTTTCTTTGTGTTTTTTTCGGCAATATAAAGGTCATCAATAGATTTATTTCTAAGGCAAGCACATGCACATGCCTCGTCAAGTAAATCTAATGCTTTATCTGGCAAAAAGCGGTCGCTTATATATCTTTCGGACAGTAAAACAGCACTGCGAACTATATCGTCGGATACCTTTACATTATGAAATCCTTCATAATATCCCCTGATACCCGAAAGCATTTTAACAGAGTCCTCAATAGACGGCTCTTCAACTGTAACAGGCTGAAAACGGCGTTCTAAAGCGGCGTCTTTTTCGACGTACTTGCGGTACTCTTTAAAGGTTGTAGCACCTATTACCTGTATTTCTCCGCGTGACAAAGCGGGTTTTAAGATGTTGCCCGCACTCATAGAGCCTTCGGAATCGCCTGCACCGACAAGGTTATGAACTTCGTCGATAAATAAAATTATATTACCTTCTGCCTTCACTTCGTCAATAAGTCCTTTTATGCGGCTTTCAAATTGACCGCGGAACTGTGTGCCCGCAACAAGACCGGTTAAATCAAGTAACATGATTTCTTTGTCGAGCAGTTTTGCGGGGGCATTCTTTTGTGCAATTTTAAGAGCCAATCCTTCGGCTATAGCGGTTTTACCGACACCGGGCTCACCTATTAAACAAGGGTTGTTTTTTGTTCTGCGTGATAAAATTTGTATAGTTCTGTAAAGTTCGTCATCTCTGCCAATAATAACGTCAAGTTCACCGTTTCTCGCCTTCTCGGTAAGGTTGGTACAAAACATTGAAATAAATTTTCTTTTATTATTATTTTTCTTTTTATCGGATTTTTCGGCAGTTTCGGTAGTGCTCTTTTCCTCATTAGGGTTGCCTGCTTTATTCATATTACCGAAAATTCCGTTTAAAAACGGGAAAGTTGCGGCACCGCCCGGCGAAAAAGCATCATCGTCATCTAAGCCGTCGGTATCCATAACCTCCATGAGTTGATTACTCATTTCCTCGATATCATCGTCGGAAATGTTCATTTTTTGAAGCAGGTCATCAACCGGTTTAATTCCCGATTCCTTTGCACAAACCAAGCAAAGACCTTTCGGTTTAGAGTTTTGATTAACACCGTTGTTGCTCATTTCTTGAATAAAGACAACAGCCGGTCTTTTTTTACATTTAAAACAAAGTTCCATATTTACTCCTATCCTTAGAGCAATGTGAGTTTATTAAGAATATTACCCAAACGCCCGAAAATATATGTGTCATTTAATATTTCGGCATTGATACCGAAAATATTAACAGAACTCAAAATAATAATTTCTTTTAAAATAAAGCATGAAATAACGGCAATTACAACACCTTCGGCAAGGCCTGTAACAAGTCCCAAAACCTTATTTGCGGTGTTAAGTAAAGGGAGTTTTGAAAAAATATTCAAAGCCTTGATAATAAATTTCAGTAAAAACTTTATTACAATAAAAATAACAATAAAGAGTATTAACGATATTATAGCCTTTATAAACGGTTTTGCTATTTTTTCGGTTATTGATTTTGCAATACCGTCGGCAATTGAGTTGCCGTCAGACTCATCTTTTTTGGTTTTTATTGTATCTTCAAGGTCAATTCCAAATCCGTCAGCCGCAGTAACAATATAATCGGGTAAAGCACTTTTAATATCACTGACTGTTTCGGCGGAAGTTTCGGTAATAGAGTTTGCAATACCGGTTTCCACCTTTGATTTTATAAAAGTATCATAAATAATATCTGTAGTGAATGAGGAAATCCATAATGATAAAATTAGTGCAATTATAACACCCGTTAAACTGAAAAAGGTAATTATAAATCCCTTTTTGTATCCTATTATTGCAAATGTTACCACTAAAACTATAACTGAAATATCTAAAATATAGTTCAATATTATCACCTTTAGTGTTTTGTTAATTGTATATTGTCTATTGTGAAAATTTCGCTGTTACTTGTTAAATAAATATACAACGGATTTATATTGGTAATGAGTTTGTCTTTTTCGGCACCAGAAAGGTTGTATGTATAGACGTTATTACCTGAAAGTACAGCGAGAGATTTTTTGTTTAAAGAAATATCGGTAACAGGTGCTGAAAAAGAGAAATCAGCATGAACTGAGCCGTCTGTATTTAGAATACAAACATTATTATTACCTTCATTATTTTCTCTGCCGTAAATAATACAAGAATTTCCGTAGGAAGACACAGTATAATTGCGGACTGTCCCGCTTATATCAAGGTCGGTCGATATACCGCCTTTCCACGGTATTGAATAGGCACTATTATTACCTGTTGCCAATATATAGTTTTTGTTTACAGTTACTAATGATGTTAAAAGTCCGCTGAATTCATACTTTTCTTTAGGCGTAGCACTGTTAAAGTTTAAAATATATACAGAAGATGTGTATGAGCCGTTTTTAGCATCAACTAAACATACGGCAATACTTTTTCCGTTATCGGCAACGGCAATATCGGCTATGTAATTATTAGCCGAATTCCAAGAGTAAATTTGCTTGTTGTTTTTATTAAAAACATATACTGTGCCGAGATATGAGTCTGAGCCTACCGCTACAGCATATGTTCCGTTTCTGCCTATTGAGGCAGAAAAAATATTTTTGTCAAATTCCTTATTTGTGATTTCGGAAGAATAATTATATATTTTTACCGAATAACGGTCACGGTCAAAAACCAATGCCCTTGCCGCCGATACCTTTAGACGCGGATTAGACATACCGTGTGATGCTGCCTGCATTAGTTTGCCGTTGGAATTGTATACTTCAAAATATGAGTCATTAACTAAAAACAAGGCATTTTTGTTAGATTGTTTTGAATGTGCATTTTGTGAATATATATTAACCGGCAAATCATCACTGCCCATTAAAGCATAAGAGTTTTGCATTGCTTCAACAAGGCCGGTTGGTGTTACGAAATTTATAATGAGCAGTGTAACAACTACGGCAAAGATAACAGAATATGTTATAATTCGTGCGATTTTTTTGCGTTTTCGTGAACCTTTGACAATTTCAAGTCGGGAACTTTTACTGTCATCATTGAAATTTATTTTTTGCTTTTTGTTTTCTTCTTTTCTTTTTGCTTTTTCTTCGGGGGTAAGATGTGCTTTATGTACTTTTAAATGTCTTTTTTTTCGATTGTCAGCCATTTATATCACCCGCTTTGTAGAAAACTTTATTTAAATATAATCCGTGTGCTTTGGCAGTTGGACCGGCAAGATTGCGGTCACATGAAGATATAATTCTCGGTAAATCTTCAGGGTTGATTTTACCGTATCCTATCTCTAATAATGTACCTACAATTATACGCACCATATTATATAAAAATCCGTCACCTGTAATACTAAAAATAATTTCATCTCCATGTCTTACAACACTGCAATCGGTTATAGTTCTCACTGTGTCGGTAACTGATGAGCCTTGGGAACAAAAACCTTTAAAATCATGCGTGCCAAAAAAAGCTTTGCAAGCACAGTTCAGTAAATCTTCGTCTAATTTTTTGGATACTTGCAAACTGTACTTAAACCCGAACGGGTCGCGGTAAGGCGAATTGTAAATTTTATAAATATATGTTTTACCAAGTGCGGAATACCTTGCGTGAAAATCATCTGCAACCGTTATACAATCGTAAGCAGCAATATCATGGGGTAAATGTGCATTTACGGCAAGGACAAGTTTATCGTTACTTATAGTGCTGTTACTGTCAAAATGCAAACAAAACATATTTGCGTGGACACCCGCATCGGTTCTGCTGCAACCTGTAACACCGATAGTACCGCAAAGGACTGACGATAAAGCATTTCCGACCGTTTCTTGTACCGAAATGCCGTTAGGTTGTACCTGCCAACCGCAGTAATTTGTGCCGTCATATTTAATTGTCAGCAGACGTCTTGGCATAAAAGTCACCTACAAAAATAATGCATAAATTGTGTTTGTAAAAATGTTAAGAGTAATAACCGAAGATAATAAAATTATAATAAAAATTGTAGATATTAAGTCGCGGTAGGAATACTTCATAATTTTAAATTTAGTACGACCGCTGCCGCCACTGTAGCAACGACATTCCATGGCCTCGGCAAGTTCGTAAGCACGTCTTACAGAAGATATGAGTAACGGTATTAAAATAGGAAGTAATGCTTTAATTCTTTTGATTAAATTTCCGCTTTCAAGGTCGGCACCCCTAGCCTTTTGAGCGTTCATAATTTTACCCGTTTCCTCTATAAGGGTGGGTATAAACCTTAAAGCAATGGTCATGGTCATTGCCATTGTATGAACGGCATTGCCTAAACCCATTAAAGTTAAGGGTTTAAGTAAACTTTCAATGGCACCTGTAAGTGATGTCGGCGAGGTTGTATAACTTAAAATTGCACTTGAAAATATAAGTACAATAATTCTTACCGCCATATAAATCGCTCTAGAAATACCGCCGACGGTAACGGTAAAAATCCACCAGTCGAATAAAATTTTGCCGTCACCTGTGTAAAAAACATTGAGTAAAGCGGTTAAAATAATCACGGGTAGTATTGATTTAATGTTTTTTAGGTACATTTTTATGGGTATTTTAGAAACAATCATTAAAAACACCAAAAATAAAAGCAACAAACCCATGGATAAAAATCCGTCTGCTAAAAAGGTAAAAACTATAAATACCAACAAACTTAACAGTTTTGTTCGAGGGTCTAATTTGTGCAAAAATGAGTTTGTGTCAATAAACTGACCGAAGGTGATGTCTTTAAGCATTAAAAGGCACCCCCTTTGAAACGATTGATAATTTCGTTTTTAAGTTCGTTGACTGTAAAAATGTTTTTGCAAACATTTATTCCGCTTTTATTAAGTGCTATTGCAATCTTTGTAATTTCTGGTATGTCAAGTCCGATTTCGGTCAAACGTTCGGCGTTAGTAAAAACATTTTTGACCGTATCAAACATTTCAACCTTGCCGCCGTTTAAAACAAGTAATTTGTCGGCGATTTTAGCCATATCTTCCATACTGTGTGAAACTATAATCACAGCGGCACCTGTTTGGTTGCGGTATTCGGTGATTTTTTTTAAAATACTGTCCCTGCCTTTAGGGTCTAAACCTGCAGTAGGCTCATCTAAAACCAAAACTTCGGGTTTCATGGCGATAATTCCCGCAATGGCTACCCTGCGTTTTTCGCCGCCCGACAAATCAAAAGGAGATTTTTCCAAAAGTTCTGGTTTTAAGTCTACAAGATTTGCGGCATACTGTACCCTTTCCTTTATTTCAGCAGGCTCTAATCCCATGTTGGCGGGACCGAATGCAATATCCTTTTCGACAGTTTCTTCGAACAGTTGGTATTCAGGGTACTGAAAAACAAGACCGACTTTAAATCTCACATCGGATATTTTTTTAAAATCCTTATGAATGTTTTTACCATGAAGTAAAATCTCACCGCTTTCGGGTTTGATAAGTCCGTTTAATTGTTGAACAATAGTTGACTTGCCCGAGCCTGTGTGGCCTATTATACCTATTATTTCACCTTTTTCTACACTAAAAGATACACCGTTTACCGCGTGAGTAACAAACGGTGTTCCGTTGCCGTAGGTGTATACAAGGTTTTTAATTTCCAAGAGTGACAATCAGATTTCCCCTTTTAAAGCATGGGTCAAAGCCTCTACACATTCATCGGCGGTTAATATACCGTCTTTTAGGTCTATGCCCATCTTTTTAAGTTCTACAGAGAGTTTGGTTGGTTGAGGTACATCAAGACCAACCGCTTTTAATTTATCTACTTGTGAAAAAACTTCAGAAGGTGTACCGTCTAAAATAACCTTTCCGTCGTTCATAACTATGGTACGGTCGGACAGTGCCGCCTCGTTCATATAGTGTGTTATTAAAATTACGGAAATTTGCTTTTCTTTACAAAGCCGTAATATGACATCCATGACCTCTTTTCTGCCTCTTGGGTCTAACATGGCAGTAGGTTCGTCAAATACAATGCACTTAGGCTCCATTGCTATAATTCCTGCAATGGCAACCCTTTGTTTTTGTCCGCCCGAAAGGTTGTGCGGTGCATATTTTTTGAATTCTGTCATTCTGACTGCTTCTAAAGCATCGTCTACACGTTTGACCATTTCCGATGTAGGTAAGCCTAAATTTTCAAGACCGAATGCAACATCTTCATCAACTACCGTTGCTACAAGTTGGTTGTCGGGATTTTGAAAAACCATACCTACGGTACGTTTGATTTTTGTATCGTTTTCATCAACCGAAGTATCAAGTCCCATTACGGTTACCTTTCCTTTTTGAGGAATAAGCAGACCGTTAAGAAGTTTAGCGAGGGTTGATTTACCCGAGCCGTTATGACCTAAAACCGCAGTAAACTGACCTTCATAGAATTTTATTGAAAAATCATTTAAAACCTTAGAGGTGCCGTCATCGGTTTCGTATTCAAATGTAATGTTATCAACATTTATAATTTCGTTCATTATTTTGTCCATAGAGTTGTGCATCCGCAAGGAAGTACAATATCACGTTCGGTTACTTTTAAACCGATTTCGTCGGTAGCAGCAGTACCTTTTGCTTTAAGCACAATATTGTTAACCATATAGTTTATTATTGTCGGCGATATTCCGCCTGAATATGAGTTAAGCAGAAAAAAGTGAGCATCGTCATTCAAAATTTCTGAAGTTAGTGTGAGTAGTTCGTTCAACTGTTGCTCAATTTTCCAAACCTCACCGTTGGGCCCTCTGCCGTATGACGGCGGGTCCATAACAATACCGTCGTATTTGTTACCGCGTCTGATTTCTCTTGCGATAAATTTCAGACAATCGTCAACAAGCCAGCGTACGGGATTGTTTCCTACACCCGAAACATTGGCGTTTTCTTTTGCCCACGAAACCATACCTTTAGATGCATCAACATGGGTAACACTTGCACCCGCTTTAAGACAGGTAACGGTAGCCCCGCCTGTATATGCAAACAGGTTTAAAACCTTCAAAGGTCGGTTGGCGTTTTTTATAGTTTCACTCATTATATCCCAGTTTACAGCTTGTTCGGGGAAAAGACCGGTATGTTTAAAATCCATTGGTTTTAAGCGGAATGTCAAGTCTTTATAGTTGATACTCCATGCTTTTGGTACCGGTTTTAACATTTCCCAATGACCGCCACCGCTTTGAGAACGGTGGTAGACGGCATGAGCGTTATTCCATAATGGATTTTTCCGTTTTGCACTCCACATTACCTGCGGGTCTGGTCTTATCAAAACTATATCGCCCCAACGTTCTAACCTTTCACCGTCGGTGGCATCTATAAGTTCATAATCGCTAAAATCAGTTACAACTCTCATAAAATTTCCTTAAAACTACAGTGATAATTGACCGTTGTTAGAGTTACCTCTCGGTATCCCTAAATGGTCATAAGCGGCAGCGGTTACACATCTTCCGCGATTGGTTCTCGATAAAAAACCTATCTGCATCAAATAAGGCTCGTAGACATCTTCAATAGTGACACTGTCCTCGCCTACTGCAGCGGCTATAGTATCAAGTCCTACAGGACCGCCCTGATAGGTTTTTATAATGGTGGTAAGCATTTTGCGGTCAAAATCATCAAGACCTAATTCGTCGATTTCAAAACGTGACAGTGCAAGTTTGGCAATATCTTCGGTTATAACACCGCTGTACTCAACCTGTGCAATATCTCTTACTCTTTTAAGCAAACGGTTGGCAATACGTGGTGTGCCCCTCGAACGTGATGCGATTTCCAAAGCACCTTCGTCTTCAATGGCAATACCCAAAATACCTGCTGAACGTTTAACTATATCGGCTAACTGTTCGGGTGTGTAAAGTTCAAGCCTCAGTAACACGCCGAAACGGTCGCGAAGCGGTGCGGTAAGTTGTCCCGAACGTGTTGTAGCACCTACAAGGGTAAAATGCGGTAAATCAAGCCTTATACTTCTTGCAGACGGACCTTTGCCGATAATTATATCAAGTGCAAAATCTTCCATAGCGGGATAAAGTATTTCTTCAACACTTCTGGAAAGACGGTGAATTTCGTCAATAAACAAAACATCACCTTCGTTTAGATTAGTTAGAAGTGCCGCTAAATCGCCCTGTTTTTCAATGGCAGGACCGGAAGTAACCCTTAAATTTACGCCCATTTCATTGGCAATGATGCCCGCAAGGGTGGTTTTACCGAGTCCGGGAGGGCCGTATAAAAGGCAGTGGTCTAATGACTCCCCTCTCAGTTTCGCCGCTTTAATGTAAATTTCAAGGTTATCCTTAGCCTTGTCTTGACCGATATACTCGGTTAACTGTTTCGGTCTTAGTGAAACCTCGGTGTCAACATCACTCGGTGTATATTCGGGTGTTACTATTCGGTTTTCAAAATCAAAATCCGACATACTTTATCTCCTTACAGTTGTGTAGATAAAAATTTAAGTGCTTGCTTAATAATATCTTCAGTAGGTTTCGATATATCGCATTTGCCGACGGCGACCGAAGCCTCGCTTTGACTGTATCCAAACTGAACAAGTGCGGCAATAGCATCTTTAGAAGCAGAAGAACCTGTATCTGCTTTTTTTACGGCGGCAATATCTGAATTACTATCGGTAAATCCTGCACCGACCTTATCTTTAAGTTCAAGCGATATTCTTTGTGCCGATTTAAGGCCGACGCCGTTTGCTCTTGAGATTTCCTTAGCGTCACCGCTTGCTATATAAAGGCAAAGTTCGTCAACACTGAATGTTGAAAGAATGGACATTGCAAGTTTGGGACCGACGTTGCTGACCGTTATAAGCATTTTAAACATATTAAGTTCGCTTTCCGAAGAAAAGCCGAACAAGTCAACACCGTCTTGTTTAACACTCATGTATGTGTAAACAAAGGCTTCGTTACCTTTGTTAGGCAAATTTGCAAGAGTTTTAGTTGATGCGAAAAATGAGTAACCCACACCGCCGCATTCAATGGCGGCAGATGTATTATCGCTGAAAATCAGTTTACCTCTTAATGAATAAATCATATTGTCACCTTAATTTGTAGTTTAGTTTACCTATTATCGAACCTGCACAGTGTGCGTGGCAGATAGCCAAAGCCAAAGCGTCGGCAGTATCGTCGGGTTTAGGGACTTTCTCCAAACCTAACATAACACGTGTCATTTCCATAATTTGCTTTTTTTCGGCTCTGCCGTAGCCTGTAACAGCCTGTTTTACCTGTAAAGGTGTGTATTCGAAAACATCTACACCTGATTTTTCGGCAGAAAGGATAATCACGCCTCTTGCTTGAGCAACGTCAATAGCCGTTGTTGTGTTGGTGTTAAAAAACAGTTTTTCAACCGATAGTGCATCGATTTTATAACTTTTGAAAATTTCGGTTAAATCGTTGAAAATTTTATCGAGTCTTTTTACAAACGGCATATCGGCAGGTGTAGTAATTGCACCGTATTTAATTGGAGTAAAGCGGTTGCCCTCATATTTGACAATTCCGTATCCAACAATGGCATAACCCGGGTCAATGCCTAAAATTATCAAATAAATCACTCCTTTTACATAATTTGCCTATTATCTTTGAAATTATATCACAAAGTCAAATCAAAGGCAATAGTTTTATTGAATAATTGATAATTATAACTACTTATAAATTTTAATTTTCCATTATTTTACAATTTTCGATAAATTATAAATAAATTTATTATTTAAGGCGTATATTTTTGCAAAAACTATTGACAAATACTCTAAAAATAAATAATATAACTACAATGCGTTTTTGCATCTGTGTCTAAATAGCGGTATAAAACTTTAAGCCGTAGTTCCGACTTTAAGTCAGAGAACTATGAAAAACCCTTTGCGGAGGGCTTTTAGCAGATATACTGCGGGTTTGCACAGAGCCATTTTGGTTTTGTCGGCTTTTTGTCCGCAAAGGGGGATGCTTAAATGATTGGCAAGAATATTGTAGAATTAAAAGACATCCGCATGTCGTTTGACGGAGAAGTTGTCCTTGACGGAATAAATCTTTCCATTAAGGACGGCGAGTTTGTCACGCTGTTAGGACCTTCGGGTTGCGGTAAAACAACAACTTTAAGGCTAATAGCGGGATTTGAGTCACCGATAGGCGGAGATGTTTTTTTTGAGGGTAAAAAAATAAATGACCTACCTCCCTACAAAAGAAACATTAACACGATTTTCCAAAGGTATGCACTGTTTCCGCACCTGAATGTATACGACAATGTTGCATTTGGCTTAAAGGTGAAAAAGGTGCCTAAATCGGAAATACATAAAATGATTGACGAAACGCTTGCTTTGGTCAACCTAAAGGGTCTTGAAAAACGCAGGATTGATACCCTTTCGGGCGGACAGCAACAGCGTGTAGCAATAGCCCGTGCCATAATAAACCGTCCGAAGCTTTTGCTTTTGGATGAGCCGTTATCGGCACTTGATTTGAAACTTCGCAAAGATATGCAGGTTGAACTTAAAAATCTGCAAAAGAGCACTGGAATTACATTTATTTTTGTAACCCACGACCAAGAAGAGGCTCTTTCCATGTCCGATACGGTTGTAGTTATGGATAAAGGTAAAATTCAGCAAATCGGCTCACCTGCCGATATTTATAATGAGCCTAAAAATGCATTTGTCGCCGATTTTATCGGTGAAAGTAACATTATTGACGGCATTATGAAAAAGGATTTCCTTGTGTCTTTTGTTAATAAAGATTTCGCCTGTCTTGACAGCGGTTTTGAAGCCATGGAAGAGGTCGACGTAGTTATACGCCCCGAAGATGTTGACATTGTTCCCCCTATGAAGGGTATGCTTGAGGGCGAAGTTACATCGGTAACATTCTTAGGCGTTCATTACGAAATAATTGTCGATATAAATAATTTTAAATGGATGATACAGACTACCGACAAACATGAAGTCGGCGAAACGGTCGGTCTTTATATCGAGCCTGATGCCATTCATATCATGAAAAAATCCGAGTATTCGGGTCTATTTGGTGATTACAGTTCGTACAGTGAAGAATTAGACGAAATGAACGAAGAGTCTGCCGAAGCACAAGCAGCGGAGGAATCGGCTGATGAATAGGTCTAAAGGCGGACAGATTGTACTTAATGCTCCGTATATGCTTTGGTCGGTACTTTTTATTTTGGTGCCTTTGCTTTTTGTGGCATATTACGCCTTTACCACTGCAAGCGGACAGTTTACATTAGGTAATATTACAGAATTTTTCACGTCTAAAGAATACATGTATGTTTTTTGGATGTCTATTCTTTATGCGGTTATAGCGACAGTACTTTGTTTGGCACTTGCCTACCCTTTTGCGTACTGCATGTCTAAAGTAAGAGCGACGTTTCAAGGTATGTTGATGTTGCTTATAATGTTACCTATGCTTATGAATTTGGTTGTTCGCACATATTCGTGGCAACAAATTTTAGAGCGTAGCGGTATTATTAACACATTTTTAAACGCCATAGGTCTACCTACTGTTACATTTTTAGGCAGTGCCGGCACCGTTATTTTCGGTATGGTTTATAACTATTTACCGTTTATGATACTACCTATTTATTCAAGTATTTCCAAGGTTGATAAGTCACTTTTGGAAGCGTCGAGCGACCTCGGTTGTAATGCATTTTCAACCGTTAAAAAGGTTATTTTACCTATGAGTGTCCCCGGTATTTTATCAGGTATTACCATGGTGTTTGTGCCTTGTGTAAGTACATTTTATATTTCTCGTCTTTTCAGCGAAGGCAGACTTGTTATGATTGGCGATATTATTGAGGAAAAGTTTTATCGTTCGGGTGCACCCGATTATAATATAGGTGCTACTATTTCGCTCGTTTTAATGCTTATAATCATTATAAGTCTTGCCATTGTTAACCGCTTTACAGACAGTGACAACGAAAGCGGAGGAGGTATTGTAATATGAAAACACTGAGAACTGTTTTTATTGCAATCATTCTTTTGCTTTTGTACGCACCTATGATTATTATGCTCGTTTTTTCGTTTAACGCAGGTACAGGTACTGCGGTATTTGAGGGGTTTTCTCTTCGCTGGTACAAAAATTTATTCCTTTACGGCGGCGACCTTTTAGGAGCACTTCGTAATACGCTTGTTTTAGCGGTTATTTCGTCGACTGTATCAACCGTTTTAGGAACTATTGCTGCTATAGGTATCAGTAAAATGAAAAAACAATGGGTAAAAAGTACCGTTATGTCAGTAACAAATATTCCTATGATGAACCCCGAAGTAGTTACGGGCATTTCAATGATGCTCATGTTTGTTTTTATAGGAAAACTGCTTAATCTTGTTAACTCTGTCAATTTTGTTACAATTTTAATTGCACATATTACCTTTGGGCTTCCTTATGTAATACTTAATGTTTTACCGCGTTTAAAACAAACCGACAAACACTTAACAGAGGCTGCCATGGACCTTGGCTGTACGCCGGTTAAAGCATTTTTAAAGGCGGTTTTGCCGTCTATTACCCCCGGTATAATAATCGGTTTTATTATGGCGTTTACAATGTCGCTTGATGATTTTGTTATAAGTTACTTTACCAACGGCACATATCAAACGTTGCCGTTACTTATCTATTCAATGACAAGAAAACCTATGAAACCCGACGTTTATGCACTTGAAAGCATTATGTTTATCATTATTCTTATTTTAATGATACTGCTTAACATTATTCAGTCGGAAGACTCCAAGAAAGGAGTCAAACTTAAAAAATGAAGAAGATTATTTGCGTATTAGTTGCAGTACTGTTAATTGTAGGTCTATTTGTTATTTCGGGTTTTGGAAGTTCAAACACCGAAGTTACGGTTGAAAATCCCGAATTCTATAGTATTGCAGCCCAAAAACTTAAAGGCACCACACTTAATGTGTTTAACTGGGGCGAATATATTTCCGACGGCAGTGAAGGTGCTCTTGATGTTATAGGTGCATTTGAAAAACTTACGGGTATTACCGTTAATTACTCGACATTTGACAGTAACGAATCAATGTACGGTAAAATGGAAAGTGAATCGGTAAGTTATGATATTATCATTCCGTCGGATTATATGATTGACCGTATGCGTCAAGAAGGACGACTGAAAGAGATTGATTTTTCTAAAATTCCCAACTACCAATATATTTATGAACAGTATAAAAATTCTTATTACGATCCCGAAAATCAATATACTGTTCCCTACAGTGTCGGCATGGTCGGGCTTATTTACAATAAAAAAATTGTAAAAGAAACACCCGACAGTTGGGGTATTATGTGGGATGAAAAATACAATGACCAAATTTTAACCTTTAATAATCCAAGAGATGCTTTTGCTATCGCACAGTTTTATTTGGGTATTGATATAAACACCGAAAATAAAGCCGATTGGGACAAAGCCGCCGAAAAACTACGTGAGCAGAATAAAGTTTTGCAAGGCAGAGTTATGGACGAGGTGTTCAATAAAATGGAAAGCGGAAATGCCGCTATTGCACCCTATTATGCCGGTGACTATCTTACTATGGCAGATGTTAACCCCGATTTGGGATTTGTTTATCCAAAAGAAGGTACTAACATATTTGTTGATGCACTTTGTATTCCCTCTCTTTGTCAAAATTATGAGGCTGCTTTACTGTTTATAAACTTTTTGTTAGAACCGGAAGTAGCACTTGCCAATGCAGAATATATTTGCTACGCTTCGCCAAATTCAGCGGTTGTAAATCACCCCGATTATTCGCTCTCGGGCAACGAATATCTTTACCCCGAAAATCAATCCGAAATAAAAACCGAGTATTTCCATAATCTTGATAAAGATTTAATAACTTATTTTGAAAAACTTTGGCAAAATATCAGAATTAATTAAAAAAAGTTTCCGTGAAATTTCACGGAAACTTTTTTTGGTTGTATAAGTAAACCACTAACAGTGCTAGTGGCTCCAAAAGATTTAGCTGTGAGTGGAAAAAGAATCCTCCTTCGTTTAAAATAGTTATGGGTTTGCCAACCACAACAAATAAAACGAAGGGTGTAGAAATATTGGAAGCAGAGGCTTGCAAAGACCATATACATATGTTGGTATCAATTCCGCCAAAGCCCCTTTAGGGGCAGCCGGTGAAATAGTTGCGGTTGGTAGACTTTTCGATGAGCCTATAGGCTCGGCCGGTAGTCATGATTTAAAATCCTAAATTTATTATTTCTAAACCTTCAAGCAGAAGTTTAATTCCTATAAGTATTAAAATAATACCGCCTGCAAGTTCTGCTTTTGATTTGTACTTATTGCCGAATATATTACCGATTTTTACACCTATAAATGAAATTACAAATGTTGAAACACCTATTATAAGCACCGAAATAAGCATTTTTATAAAACTTAAAGATATAAACGAAACGCCGACAGCTAAAGCATCAATACTTGTAGCAATCGCCATAACAAACATGATTTTAGGACTTAAAGATGCACCTGTAGAATTTTCGTCATCTTTACTTAATGCTTCTTTTATCATGTTAAGACCGATAAAAGAAAGTAAAATAAATGCAATCCAGTAATCAAATTTTTCTATGTATTTGCTGAATATTGAGGCCAGCATATAGCCTATAAACGGCATTAAACCTTGAAAAAATCCAAACCAAAGTCCCACTATAGTTTGAGATTTTATTGTTGCTTTTTGCATAGCCAAGCCTTTACTTACGGCTACTGCGAAAGCATCCATTGAAAGACTCAAAGCGGTCAAAAATATTATATAATAACTCATATTTCTCCTTAGCAATTTGTGGGTAATGAGGATGTACTGTTCCCTAAAAATAAATCGTAACTGTATTTTACTTCTGTAAACTTTCCGTCTTCAAATATTACTTCGCTGACCGAAGAATTTGTAGGCCATTTTAAGTCTTTTAAGTCCGATAACGACTTACCGTTTATCTTGTTAAAAAATGTCCTAATTGGTGTAGCGTGGGTAAATACTGCTATTGTCTTATTAAGATTTTGCTCGGCTATTTTTAAGATTGTGTTATATACCCTATTTTCCAATTCTGCAACCGACTCACCGCCGTCGGGATGTGCTAATCCTATATTATGCAGCCAAATTGTAGCATAACTTTCGGGAAATTCAGAAATAAGACGTTCAAACTTTTTGTTTTCCCATTTACCCGCAAATATCTCCCTTAAACCTTTGTCGGTAATAATCTTTGAATTTTTTAAATTTGCCGTAGGAACAGCAGTATTATACGCTCTTAATAAATCACTTGAATATATTACGTCAATTTTTTCTGATTTTAAATAATTTGCCGTATTTTCGGCTTGTTTATGTCCTAATGGCGATAAATCAAGGTCGGTTGCACCTAAAAAAACGCCGTTTAGATTACCTAAACTTTGCCCGTGACGGACAAATAAAATTCTACATCCCATAATTATAACATCCCAAAAAACGTTTTATGATTATACAGTTGTTTGAAATAACAGTCAAGTTATATCACTGATATTTATGCAAAGTTCTTCTAAAAGTTTACAAAATAACCTTGTCGGAAAACCGACAACATTATTATAACAACCGTCAATTTTATCAATCCAAAGTGAGACTTTACCTTGAATACCATATGCACCTGCTTTGTCCATAGGTTCGCCGGTTGCGACATAATATTCTATAGTTTTTTCATCTAATTCTGAAAAATAAACCGTTGTTCTTTCGGCACCCGACACACATTTGCCGTTTAATATAAGTGAAATTCCGCTGGCAACAGTGTGCGGTTTACCCGATAACATATTGAGCATTTCCTTTGCATTTTCGGTTGATTTAGGTTTGCCTAAAATTTTACCGTCGATTTCAACTACCGTATCGGAAGAAATAACAAGAGTATCTGCATCCAAAGTTTCCGAAACTGCCTTACCTTTTTTTATCGCTAAATTTTCCGAATATTTTAACGGGTCGGTTTCACTGCTTGTTTCATCAACATCTGCAGTTTTGACCGTAAATTTAATTCCGAGATTTTCCAATATATCCCGTCTGCGGGGAGATTTGCTTGCAAGCACAATTTTCATATTTTTCCTTCTTTCAATATGACTTTTAGAATGATACCATATTAGTTACTTTATGTCAAATAAAAGAAAAACGAAGTGAATTCACTCCGTTTATAGAAATTTTTTAAGTTGTTCGATGTTATTTTCTTCGGTTTTGACTAATTTTTCGGCAATCTTCTTTGCTTCGCTGTCGCTGTTACAGTCGTGTACCAGTTTTAAAACCTTTGTAACACCCATTGTACTGCCTTCAATCATGCTCTCGGCTATTTTAGAGGTCGAACCGCTCATATATTTCATTTTACCCGAAAGATGTGTTGCGATTTTCACGGTTGCCTTAACATCTTTTTTCTCACCGCCGATTTTATCAAGCATACTATCGGCTTGCTTATATATTTCGTCATATTCGATCAATTGACGTTTTAATTCGTTGTGAAAATCGTTATCGTTTGTATCATCAATAATAAGTTTGATGCCGTCAACACCCATTTCGGTAGTTTGTCTGACAGTATTAAGAATTTCTGTTTCACTTAACATAAAAACACTTCCTTTACGGTTATTTTAACCGTAAAGAACTCGTTTATGATTTTTTGTTAAGTTTCTTTTTAGTTCCGTCGGGATTTTGAATATAGGTGTTGTTCAAAATATCTGTTAATGATGCTTTATAAGAGTCAATGTATTCTCTTCTGAGTTTCTCTCTTTCTTTTGTTTCTTCTTCGGTTAATGCCCTTTCGCGGGAAATTCTAGTAAGTTCGCTTATTCTGTCAATTTTTTTCTGTTCCATTTATTATCACCATTAGATATATTAACACATTATGCTTATTTTGTGAAGTATTATTTTAATATTGATTTTAAGATGTAACTATTATATAATTATATAAATTATTTTAAGGTTGGTACTAATGAAAAAACTGCTTGTTTACATGAAAGAATATAAAGTTCAATCAGTTTTAGGTCCTCTTTTTAAACTAATAGAGGCTTTGTTTGAACTTTTAGTACCGCTCGTCGTTGCCGACATAATTGATAACGGTATTAAGTCGGGCAGTAAAAGTTTTATCATAAGCCGAACATTACTTATGGCGTTGCTAGGTATTATCGGCTTTATTTGTGCTGTCACCGCACAGTATTTTGCCGCTAAAGCGTCGGTAGGTTTTGCTGCAAATTTACGAAAAGCCATTTACTCTAAAATTCAATCTTTTTCATTTACTGATATTGATAAAATAGGTACCTCTACCCTTATAAACCGAATGACCGGTGATGTTAACCAAGTTCAGACCGGCGTAAACTTAGCTTTAAGACTTTTACTTCGTTCGCCGTTTATTGTTTTCGGTGCAATGATTATGGCGTTTACCGTTGATGTAAAAATTGCAATGATTTTTGCGGCTGTAATTCCCGTACTTACCGTAATTGTTGCGGTTATTATGGCTGTCACCGTACCGCTTTACAAGAAAAATCAAATAAAACTTGATAAAGTAACGCTTAAAGTACGCGAAACCTTGCAGGGTGTTCGTGTTATACGTGCGTTCTGCAAAGAAGAAAACGAAATTCATGAATTTAAAAGTAACAATGATACACTTACTAAATCACAAAAGTTTGTCGGTAAAATATCGGCACTTATGAATCCGTTAACATATGTTGTTGTTAATACCGCTGTTATGCTGATTATTTGGGTTGGCGGCAACAGAGTGTATTCAGGTGAACTTACTTCGGGACAGGTAGTTGCACTTTATAACTACTTATCTCAAATTTTAGTTGAACTTATTAAACTTGCTAATATGATTATCACCGTTAACCGAGCTTTGGCATCTGCGTCGAGAATTGAGAGTATTTTGTCAACTGAAACTTATGAAAATATTCCATCAAAAAGCGGTTACAAAAAAGTAAAATCATACATTGATTTTAACAATGTATCTTTCAAATATGACGGTGCGGCTGAAAATTCGCTTGAGAATATTACGTTTAGTGTTAAAAGGTCGCAAAATATAGGTATAATCGGCGGTACGGGTTCGGGCAAAAGTACGCTTGTATCATTACTTGCAGGGTTTTACGGTGCGACCGACGGTGTTGTTTTGATAAACGGTACCGATGTTAAGGATATAAAATCATCAAAACTTCTTAAAATGGTTTCAATAGTTATGCAAAAAGCGGTACTGTTTAAAGGTACTGTAAGAGATAATCTTTTGTTTGGCGGTAAATGCACTACAGACGACGAACTTTTAACCGCTTTAAGGATTGCACAGGCTGAAGGTGTTATAAACGATAAAGGCGGACTTGATGCTTTTGTTGAACAAGGCGGCAGAAATTTTTCGGGAGGTCAAAAACAAAGACTTTGCATTGCAAGAGGTTTAGTCGGCAACCCCGAAATCTTAATTTTAGACGACAGTTCGTCGGCACTTGACTTTGCAACCGAGGCGGCACTTAGAAAGGCAATCGCTTCACTTTTCTATAAACCAACCGTTTTTACTGTTTCACAAAGGGTTTCTACCGTTATGCACGCGGATAAAATTCTTGTTTTGGAAGACGGTAAATCTGTAGGTTTTGATACACACGAAAAATTGCTTGAAACCTGCCCTATTTATGCGGAAATTTACCGCTCTCAAACTTAAGGAGGTTTTAAAATGAGTAACACATTAAAATCTGTTTTAAAACTTCTCAAAAAAAGAATAGGACTGCTTATTTTAACTCTTTTACTTTCTGTTGTTACAGTTTTACTGACACTTTACATTCCCGTTCTTGTCGGTAACGCTATTGATTGTATTGTAGATAAAGGAAATGTTGATTTTGACAGTCTTATTGTAATTATTATTAAAATCGCCGTTTCGGTTTTTATAACTGCGTTGGCTCAGTGGATTATGAGTATTTTGAATAATAAAATCACCTATGATGTAATTCACGATATGCGGAATTCTGCATTTGAAAAGATACAAAATTTACCGCTTAAATTTTTTGATGAGCACCCTGTTGGTGACACTTTAAGCCGAGTGGTTTCAGATGTTGATACTTTTACTGACGGTCTCTTAATGGGATTCACGGGACTTTTTACGGGTGTTTTTACCGTTTTAGGTACAGTAATCCTAATGTTTAGACTTAATTGGAAAATTGCCATTATCGTTGTAGTTTTAACACCTGTTTCGCTGCTTGTCGCTAAATTTATAGCCGACAAAACATACCGAATGTTTCGATTGCAGAGCGAAACCAAGGGTGAACAAACGGCTTTTATTGAAGAAACGGTTGGAAATCAAAAGAGTATTTTAAATCTTTTAGCTTCAAACGAATGTTTAGATAAGTTTGACGAGATAAATAAAAGATTGGAAAAGTATTCTCTTAGTGCTACATTTTTTTCTTCAATGGTCAATCCGTCAACGAGAATTATAAACGCTATTATTTACGCCATAGTTGCACTTGTCGGTGCACTTAACGTTATTTCAAACCCGCTTTTTACCGTGGGTACACTGTCGGCTTTGCTTTCGTTTGCAAGCCAGTATTCAAAGCCGTTTAACGAAATTTCGGGTATAATTACCGAACTTCAAAATGCTTTGGCCTCGGCGGACAGAGTATTTGAACTTGTAAATGAACAACCGCAAGTAAGTGATTTAGGTAATACTGAATTAGGTGTTGTTTCCGGCACAGTCGGTCTTAATAATGTAGAATTTTCGTATACACCCAAAAAACCACTTATAAAAGGACTAAATTTAGATGTAAAAAAAGGTCAAAAAATTGCTATTGTAGGTCCTACGGGTTGCGGAAAAACAACCTTGATAAATCTACTCATGCGTTTTTATGATGTTACGGGCGGTTCTGTTACTATTGACAATATTGACATTAGAGAGGTCACCCGTAAAAGTTTACGGCAAAATTACGGTATGGTGTTGCAGGAAACTTGGCTTAAAAGCGGGACTGTCAAAGAAAATATATGTATGGCTAAGCCTACTGCCACTGATGAAGAAATTATAGCCGCCGCCAAAGCAACCCATGCTCACAGTTTTATAAAACGACTTCCTTTAGGATACGATACACCTATAGGTGAGGACGGCGGAAATCTTTCCGAAGGACAAAAACAGTTGCTTTGTATAACAAGAATTATGCTTTGTCCCCCGCCAATGCTTATTCTTGACGAGGCAACGTCTTCTATTGACGTAAGAACCGAACATCACATACAAAGTTCATTCAAAAAACTTATGAACGGCAGAACAAGTTTTGTTGTTGCTCACAGACTTTCCACTATTAAAGAGTCAGATGTCATACTTGTCATGAAAGACGGTAATATTATTGAGCAAGGCAACCATCAAGAACTGCTTGATAAAAAAGGTTTTTACTATGAACTTTACAACAGCCAGTTTGCAGAGAGTTGACAAATTAAAACTACCTATTAAGCCGATTATTGCGGTCTTTTACCTTGGCAGACTTTAAAGAGGAATGTAAATAAATACTTATCTACAATAGTTACTTTCAAATCAATTTTAAAAAAATACCGAGTGTTATGTACACTTGGTATTTTTATTGTCTTCAACCAAATTTATAACGTATTTATTTTCTTTATTGGCGTATTCTTTGAATTGTAATGTACAAATTATGTTGTCCACCACCCAAAGTAATATGGGGATTATATCCTCTTAATAATTTAGATTATAACCCCCATAATATTAAATGTCAAGGAGGGTTATATATGATAGTTTTTGATAAACTGTGGTCAACCATGTTAAATAAGGGATTTACAACATATATGTTAAGAGAAAAATGCGATATCGATAGCAAAACCATTCGCAGATTGAAAAATAACGAAAATATTGAAACTAAAACACTTAATAAACTTTGTGAAGCATTAAACTGTAAAATTGAGGATATTGTTGAATTTATACCTAAAGAAAAATAAAAAATCGTAGAACACTTAGTGTTCTACGATTTTTTATTATATACCTAATTCTTTTAACAATGCATCTATTTTGTCGGTCTGTTCCCATTTAACCGACAGTTCTTCCCTGCCTAAATGACCATAGGCAGAAAGGTCTGAATATATCGGTGTTCTCATATTGAATGTATCAATTATTGCGGCGGGACGAAGGTCAAAAACATTATTTACTGCGTCAGCAATTTTCAAATCACAAACCTTGCCTGTACCGAATGTATCAACCATAACCGAAACAGGTTTTGCGACACCTATTGCATAAGCCAACTGTACTTCGCATTTTTTTGCAAGACCTGCTGCTACGATATTTTTAGCAACGTATCTTGCGGCATATGCGGCACTGCGGTCAACCTTTGTGGGGTCTTTACCACTGAAAGCACCGCCGCCGTGACGTGAATATCCGCCGTATGTATCAACAATTATCTTTCTTCCCGTAAGTCCTGTGTCACCTTGAGGACCGCCGATTACAAATCTACCTGTCGGGTTTATGTAAACTAAAGTATCTTCATCCATAAACTTTTGCGGGATTATAGGTTTTATAACCTCATTTAAAATACCTGTACGGAGAATGTCTAAAGATACATCGGCACTGTGTTGACTTGAAACAACAACTGCCTCAACCCTTATGGGTGTATCGCCGTCATATTCAACCGTAACCTGAGTTTTGCCGTCGGGACAAAGATACGGTAATGTGCCGTTTTCTCTTGCCTCGGTCAACCTTTTTGCAAGTTTATGTGCAAGCGAAATCGGTAACGGCATAAGTTCGGGTGTTTCGTCGCAAGCAAAACCAAACATCATACCTTGGTCGCCTGCACCGTTGAGGTTATATTTATCCTCTTGTCCGTCTTTAAGTTCCAAAGATTTATCAACGCCGAGTGCTATATCTGCCGATTGCTCGTCAATAGAAGTAATAACGGCACAAGTATTACCGTCAAAACCTTGCGTAGGACTGTTGTAGCCGATGTCACAAACGGTTTTGCGTACGATTTTAGGAATATCAACCTTAGCAGAGGTGGTAATTTCACCCATAACCGTTACAACACCTGTAGTACAAAATGTCTCGCAGGCAACTCTGGCGTTGGGGTCTTGCTCGATTATTGCGTCGAGAATTGCGTCGGATACACTGTCACAAACCTTGTCGGGATGACCTTTTGTTACAGATTCGGAAGTAAATAATTTTTTTGCCATATAAATATCCTTTCATAAAAAAACTCGCTTCAACGGGAAGCGAGTAAATAACCTCATCTTCCGGCAAAAACCGCAGGATTTAGCACCTTGAAAAATTCAGGTTGCCGGGCTTCACAGGGCCTGTCCCTCAGCCGCTCTTGATAAGGAGTCATATTTAATTTACAAGTAGTAGTATATCACTTTATTTAATTTTGTCAAGATGTTTTTCAAATCCATGAAAAACTGCCGTCGAGATAGAAAACAAAAACAAGTATTGCAAGTAAAATTACCAAAAGTGAGCACAAAAGCAAAATAATTGATTTGGTATTGTTTTTAGGTATATCTTTATTTCGTTCGATTAAGGACATTCTTTTGAAAATGTCGGTAATAGGTCTGTAAATTATCAAGGTAATTGCGGCATTCATGACGGCTTTTACACAGTTGAACGGTAACAAAAGCGTCGGAATAAGTGCAAAAACTTCACTTCTTGTGACCGATTTACCTGCAAGATAAAGCGGTGTAATAAACATATTTGCAAGTAACATGACCGATATTACCGAAATTACGGCACCGATTATAGCAAAAATAGCACCCGAAAAATTCCTTTTGTGTTTATAAATAATTCCCGCCGTGACCGAAAATGCGGCACTTGATAAAAAGTTCATTATAAGTCCGTAAACACCCGTATCGCTGACCGTTACAAATTCGATAAATGCAACTAAACCCGACGAAAACAGGCCGTATAAAGGACCGTACATTAACGAAATTACGGTGATTATCGCATCTTTAAAGTCGAATGTTAAAAAAGATACCTTAAAGTGTAATAAAAATGTACAAAGATACGCTAATGAACAGAGTACCGCAGTAACGGTCATCTTTTTAATATTATTCTTCTTCAAATAAAACACCCTCTTAAAATAAAAAACCGCCCGAAAACAGGCGGAAAACGGCATAATACCGTTATACTTCTTTCATCCGGACTATACCGTCGGCTTTGGAATTACACCAAATCAGCAAAATGCTCGTGGGCTTTACCACCGGTGGGGACTTTCACCCCGCCCTGAAGTCTGTATTAAACTGTAAAGAATTATATCACCGTATTTAAGGTTTGTCAATCAAATAATAAGAGATTCCAAAAAAGGAATAAGTTTTGCAAGTGCAACCGCTTGAATAATAATTATTAAGGGTATTCCTATAAAAAATTTCACTTTTTTGGTTTTATGGCGAAACATTCGCATACCGAACAGTATACCGACACTGCCGCCTAAAATAGCAATAATAAGCAATGTAAATTCACTTACACGCCATTCGCCTTTTTTGGCTTTTTGTTTGTCGTATCTCATAATAATAAAGCCGATTATTGACACAACCACAATATATATTGTCAAAATAGTCTTAATAATCAAAAAATACCACCATATCCATTAAATTACTGTTGTGTTTTTAAATGTATTATACTATAATAAAATAGATATATCAATATTTTTAAGGAGAGATTAAATGACAAAAAGTGTTGTTTCACTTATATCCGCTATTGTTGCTATAATACTGTCGGTTGCTATTGTTGTCACTTCACTTGTTTTGACATTACAACATAAAGATACCTCTGACAGTTCTTCTATAAATTCTTTTACATCATCAAGCCAAACAGGACATAATGACAGCAGTACATATTCTGATTATAACGGTACATCAAGCGAAACATTATCGTCAAACGAAACAGACAGTTCGTCTGAGATTTTATCAAGTAGTAGTGAGTTATCGAGCAGTAATATATCTTCGTCGGGCTCGTCTTCGACAGGTTCTTCATCACAAGGTCAAAGCAGTACCGAGTCTACAACTTCAACACCCGACCCTAAACCCCCTGTTGTAACAAATTCTTCTTTCACATCGGCTATTTGGTATTCTTATGAAGATTTAAGTTTTACGAAAGATTATAGTAAATCAACTTTTGAAAGTAAAATTGATAAAATGTTTGATGACGCGGTGTCTTTAGGTGCCGATACGGTTATTTGCCATGTGCGTGCCTTTGGTGACGCTTGGTATTATTCCGAATACTTCCCTATGAGCAAATATATTACGGGTACTCAAGGTAAAGACCCCGGTTATGACCCGCTTAAATATATGGTTAAGGCGGCACATTCAAGAGGACTCAGTATTCACGCTTGGCTTAATCCCTACCGCGTATCCTATGGTACAACTGACCACACTACTTTATCCAAAGACCACCCTGCAAGAAAGTGGCTTGAAAGCAACGATGAGTCTACAAGAAGAAATGTTTTAAAAACGGCTAAAGGAATTTATTTTAATCCAACAAAACCTGAAGCACAACAACTTATTATCAACGGTATAAAAGAAATACTTAAAAATTATGATGTTGATGGTATTCATATTGACGATTACTTCTACCCCGAAAATATCGATTTAGACTTTGACGGCGTGGAATATGCCGAGTATAATTTAAGCGGCGGTGACCTTAGCCAAGCCGATTGGCGTAGAGCAAATGTAAGTTCGTTAGTTCAAGGTATTTACAGAGCAGTTCATAACTACAAAGGTGTTGTTTTCGGTGTTAGTCCGTCATATCACATATCTAATAACGGTACTGACGATAACTATAATAAACAGTATGCCGATTTAGCAAAATGGATGAGAACTTCGGGTTATATTGATTATATAGTACCTCAAATTTATTTCGGTTATGAACATAATACAGCCGATTATATCAAGGTACTTAATAATTGGCTGAGTATTCCTAAACTAAACAGTGTTAAACTTTATATCGGTCTTGCACCGTATAAAATAGGTTTAACAACTGACGGAGGCAGTGACGAATGGTTAACTGCAACCGATATTTTGGCAAATCAAACACTTGATGCCGAAAAGAAAAAGACCGACGGTATATTCCTTTTTAACTATTCCACATTGTTTAAAAATGATACAATCACAAACGCACAACGTGAAAATCTAAAAGAAGCCATAAAAACGGCGAATAAAAATCGGGAGTAATTATGATTACAAGTACTTTTAAGCACAATTTAAGAGTTGTAATAATCGCATTGCTTTGTGCAACGATTGTAATTTCGTCGTGTGCATTTGCGTGGTACAAGATAAAAAACAAAAATGACACACCTGCTAATAACTCAAGTGTTAGTTCGAGTCAGCCGAATACAGAACCAACCCCTGCCGAAAAACAGTTATTAGATAGTTTCAGAAGTATCTCGGTTGCACCTAAGGTTGATTTTTTGACCGAAGACAGTGTAACTGTTGATGATGTTAAAAATGAAATTGATGCTATTATTTCAAACATCGCGGCAGAC
Source organism: Acutalibacteraceae bacterium (assembly GCA_045578845.1). Taxonomy (GTDB): domain Bacteria; phylum Bacillota; class Clostridia; order Oscillospirales; family Acutalibacteraceae; genus UMGS172. The sequence continues at coordinate 46,568 of JAZNLA010000070.1, forward strand.
GGGTTTGATACCGTTGAAGTGACATTAAACTACGGCAGTAATCTTTTGTTTACTGTTGACGGTTTTATGTGTGATTATGATGTTTTCGAATATTTTGCCTCGGCTGCACGCCGTAACGGTCTTAAACTGATTTCGGTTATTGATTTAAAAGACTTAACCGAGCAGTCGATTGTAAGCAGTGACGGTATAGCAAAAATAAATTCTGTATTGTCATCAAAAATGATTGGCAACTATTCTGATATGCTGATACTTAAAAACTGTTACATAACCGCTGCTGATGTTGAATATTTATATGCCATATCCGATACGAATTTAACAATTACGGAATTTGCGGTCGAACAACTTTACGGTGCAGTTAAAAGTTTTTATCTTTCTGCCGCAAATTCGAAACCTACTATGGGTATCGGTGTTGAAATTAACCGTATCAATATGCCTGACGGTTACATTCAAGATGTTAAAACTTGGTCAAAAGACGGAATATGTGATTTTGCGGTGCTCTATAACCCCTACTCTACCGCTAATGACGATTTGAGTTTTGTTACTTACTATGAAACCGTAAGAAGCGAATTAGAACTTGAATATAGCGAACTTTCTTGCAGACTTGCTTATAACCTTATAGGCAGCGGCGAAAAAGGTTGGGAGCAAACCGACCAAATTTTATCACAACTTCAAAATCTCGACACTCTGGGTGTTAACTTTGTTTTACAAAGTTATAAAGTTTACGTCGGTGACAAAACCGAAAGCCGAAATGTTGTTAAAAAGTTTTTGGCTCATCTTTTTACAGACGATTATATTGTAAAAGAACTATCTATTTCAAAACCTGAAAAACAAACATTTACAACTTCGGAAAATATGGTTAACCTTGCAGGTGCTTCTGACCCCGAATTCGCACTGACTCTTAACGGCGAGCCGCTCGAACGCAGTGAACTGGGATTATTTTCAACCGACCTAACATTAAAAGACGGACTTAATACTTTTAAGATTGAACATAAAGGTGTTACCAAGGAATATAAAATAACATATAAACGCACAATTATTAAATCGGTTTCTCCTACCAAAAAAACTTCTTTGCCGAGTAGGTCAATACTGATTGTCAGTTGTGTAGCAATTTCTGGCAGTAATGTTACTGTTTCGTTAGGTGATATTTCCGCAATACTTACCGAAGAGGTAATATTAGATGATCATGGTAATCCTGCGGGAGAATATAGTAATTTTAATGGTGAAATTACCCTGCCGATTGTTTATGACGAAGATGCCGCTCTCGGCAAAATCACCTTTAAAGCCGTATCAAAGTACGGCACCGAAACCAAAAAAAGCGGTAATATAGTAGTAATAAAAGAAGACCGTCCGTTGCCGCCTTCTTCCACTCCTACTATACCTCCTTCAACGCCTTCAACTTCAACACCAGACGGTCCGAGCGTTGATATACTTTCAATTTACGGCTCTGCCAATGCACCCAAAGGCGGTACTGCTTGGACCATGCCGTCGGGCAGTAGATATGTAAATGTAGGTACTAAATACATTTCCCAAATAACATCCGATACCGTTCAAACATTCGAGTCTAACGATAAATCAAATTATTCAAGACCTACCAACAACTATTTGCCCAAAGGTACTGTTGATTATTGCTCATCGACATCAAAATATATTGACAGTACAACCTCTTTACGTGCACAAAGATTTGGTAAATCGCTTTACGAAATACAAAGCGGAAAAGAAAAGATAAATGTTTTTAAAGGTGTATTACCTGACCATCAAAGTATAGGTGTTGCAGGTTTTAGTACAGGTACAAGACATTCTACACTTACACTTGATACGCTTTGGAAAGCACCCTTTAAACTTGATTTTACACCGCAAAGTTATGTCAATAGTTCATTAGGTGAAAATCGCGACTACACCCTTAAAAACGGTGCGACATTTAAGTATATTGATATTACATTCTGTTACACTACACTTGTTGAGGGTGATGTACAAATCCCTGCCGACCACCCGACATTTAGTAAAGCCGAATGGATAAAAAATGCAGGTGATTATACATTAAGACTTCACCTTAAAAAGACCGGCGTTTTCTACGGTTGGAGTGCCGAATACAACTCGCAAGGTCAGTTAGTATTTTCATTCTTAAACCCTGCTAAAATCACTGCGGCTAGTAATTCATACGGATACCGTCTTGACGGAACTGTTATTGTAATTGACGTAGGTCACGGCGGTAAAGACCCGGGTGCACTCGGTGGTAACAGTAAGTATACTGAGGCTGTTCTTAACTTAACTCTTGCAAAAATGGTAAAAAAAGAACTTGAATCTTTGGGTGCAACAGTCGTTATGACACGTGATACTAATGTATATTTAGATGCACTTGAACGAAAAACCATAGTACGGCAAACAAAACCCGATTTCATGCTGGCTATTCACCGAAATTCTAATGACAGTAGTTTGCCCAGAGGTTTCCAATCGTTCTATTACAATGCGTATTCTTACAATGCCGCAAAAGCGGTATATGATAAAACCGTAGTGGCAAATCTTTATGAGAGTAGTAAGTGGACTAAGTTAACAGCACACAAGTATTTTTATACCTGCCGTACTTCGGAATGTCCTACAGTACTTACCGAAAACGGATTCATGTCAAATGCTGATGAGTATTCAGATATGATTAAAGATGATTTTAACCAAAAATGTGCGGTTGCACTTACCGAAGGTATTGTAGCCTACTTTGCTTCAATTCAATAGTTTTAAAGACCTCTTGTTTTTCACAAGAGGTCTTTGTTTAGGCAAAATTTTTCTCAAGTTCTTTTTTCAGCCTTGCGATTATCCTCTTTTCAAGCCTTGATATGTACGACTGTGAAATACCTAAAATATCCGCCACCTGCTTTTGCGTGTGTTCTTTACATCCACCTAATCCAAACCTCATATTCATAATATTTCGTTCGCGGTCATTAAGTTTTGCTATCTGCATATTAAGTATCTTTTTCTCGTCTTCCTGTTCTACCCTGCCTCCTACTTCGTTTCCGTCACTGCCCAAAACGTCGGACAGTAAAAGTTCATTTCCGTCCCAGTCAACTTTTAACGGCTCGTCAATGGAAATTTCGGTTTTAAGTACCGTAGTTTTTCGCATATACATCAGTATTTCGTTTTCGATGCACCGAGAAGCGTATGTGGCAAGTTTTATATTTCGGTCGGGACAAAATGTGTTTACTGCCTTTATAAGACCGATAGTGCCTATTGAAATCAAATCTTCGACACCTGCACCTACAGCGTCAAATTTGCGTGCAATGTACACAACAAGACGCAAATTATGTACTATCAGTTTTTCTCTTGCAAACGCATCACCGTCACCGCCGAGCATTGCAAGGATTTTAGCTTCTTCCTCAACCGTTAATGGTGCGGGAAGCGTTTCCGGCCCGTTTATATAATAACTTTTATTGTTAACTTTAAATTTTTTAAATATGTTTTTTAATAAAACTATTATATTTGTTGCTATAATTTTCATATGATTACCTCTTTATTCAAAATTAATAGGTGCAGAAATACAAGAATAATCCTCACCTAAAATACAGTCGGAAATAACCGCTAAAGGTGACAAAATTGTTTTGATTTTATTATTGTGAAAAAATTCTGCTTTTTTAAGTTTTACGGCTGGCAAAAGTTTACTTCCCGAAACTGTATCTATCGGTACAAGTCTAAAACCCATATAATTATCAGTGTTTTGCGGTGCTTTTAGAGATAGCATTTCTATTGTATCGTTAGCACCGAAAAGTTTTACTGCTAAATCGCGGTCAATTATAAGTACCTCACTGTCACCGTATGTATCTTTTATTGAATGTCCCGTATCAAACATTACAGTTGTCTTTTGTTTTTCTGAATTAGTATACAATGTAACTTCGCATCGGGTTGCGTTGTTACAACTGCGTTTTGTGATATACTTTATAACTATAGATAAAACATAATAGATTAATGACGCGGTAATAAGCACAAGCGGTGAAATATCAAAATAAACAATACCGCCTGCTACCGTCATTCCGTTCGGCGTAAAGAGCATATAAATACCTGCCATAAGTCCCGCAAAGATAAATGATACAACAAAAAACATTGAGGTATTTATTAAATATTTTTTTAAATTACCGAAACCGAATGCGATAATAACAGTTAAAAACGAACAGGTTAGCCTGACTAATACATCAATTAAAATATTTTGCGTTGGTAAAAATATGTAAAGTGAAAACAGAGCACTAATCAGTGCCGACAGAATTTTTTTGAATAATCTTATATTATAACCCGTTAGTTTTGAAGTGAGCGTAATTAAAATAAAGTTTACTACCGTATTTATAAATATCAAAATATCAACATAAATTACCATAGCCTCACCTCAAATTTATTATATAAAATTTATATATTTAATTTTGTCGAAAAAGGTGCGTAAATTTATAATATTTTTGTCGGTTATTTTAAAAAAATTTATTGACAAATATTTAAAAATGGTATATTATACTATCAGTTAGCATATGCTAACTGAATTAAATTTTGGAGGATTTAAATTTTGAAAACCTTAAAATATACAAAAATCGGTAATACGGTAAAGGTGGTAAAAATTCACGGTGAAGGTGCTTTAAGACGCCGAATAATGGATATGGGAATTACCAAAGGTGTTGCCATTACCGTTAGAAAAGTTGCCCCTTTAGGTGACCCTATAGAGTTAACCGTAAGGGGTTATGAACTATCCCTACGTAAAGATGATGCTGATTTAATAGAGGTCGAATAATTAAAACAGGAGTTAAAACATGGATATTCGTATAGCCCTTGCGGGTAACCCAAACTGCGGTAAAACTACACTTTTTAATGCACTTACGGGACTAAATCAGTATGTCGGCAACTGGCCCGGTGTTACCGTTGAGAAAAAAGAAGGAAACATACAAGGCAGAGAAGGTGTTATTGTCACCGACCTGCCCGGTATATATTCCCTATCCCCTTATTCTTTAGAGGAAGTAGTTGCACGTAATTATTTAGTCGGTGAGCGTCCTGATGCTATACTTAATATAGTTGACGGTACTAATTTAGAACGCAACCTTTACCTTACAAACCAACTGTCGGAACTCGGTATTCCCGTTGTTATTGCTATAAATATGATGGATATTGTTAAAAAACGCGGTGATATTATAAATACCGCAGAATTGTCTAAAAAACTTGGTTGTAAAGTGTTTGAAATTTCGGCTTTAAAAGAAGACGGCATATTAGAGGCTGCCGATGCCGCTATTGATGCTGCAAAACACGGTAAAATTATTCCCCACCACAATTTTAGCGGTGAAGTCGAACACGCTATTGCCCATATTGAAGAGGCTGCCATACATGATATGCCAGAAGAACAACAACGTTGGTATGCAATAAAAATATTTGAACGCGATGAAAAGGTATTAAACCAACTTAATATTCCCGGATCTACTTTGGCACATATTGAGGCTGATATTAAGGCAGTTGAAAAGAAGTTTGATGATGATGCCGAAGGAATTATTACTAACGAGCGTTATTTATATATTGATTCTATAATTAAAACCTGTTACCGCAGAAAAAATGCAGGTGCATTAACAACGTCGGATAAGATTGACAAAATAGTCACTAACCGTTGGTTAGGATTGCCAGTCTTTGCATTTATAATGTTTATGGTTTATTATATTTCTATGGTAACAGTAGGCACTACTGCAACCGATTGGGCAAATAACGGCCTTTTCGGTAACGGTTGGCATTTATTTGGCTACGGTGCTTCTGCTTATAGCAGTGCAAATGACGAATATATAGACGCATTAAATATCGTTGATGCTTTTTTAAGATTAGACAACGAAGGAGCAAAAACGCTTTTGTCAGCGTTTGATAATATTGAAAATGCTGACCGTGAGAAACTTTATGAAGATTTGAAAAATTATTCCGAACAATTTCATATAACCGATACCGCTGTTTTGGAAATTATAAACGATGAAGACGGCTCGGCTGAAACTGTTACATATACGGCGGCTCAACTCACAGTTGCCAACGAAACACTTAAAAAATACGGGTTTTCAGAGCCTAATCCCGCTTCTTACGGCATTTGGGTTATGGGTGTACCCGTACTTATAGAAAAAGGTCTTGATGCGGCTAATTCACCTACTTGGTTAAACGGTCTTATTTTAGACGGAATTGTTGCAGGTGTCGGCGGTGTTTTAGGTTTTGTTCCGCAAATGTTAGTATTGTTTTTAATGCTTGCATTTTTGGAATCGTGCGGTTATATGGCACGTATCGCCTTTGTTCTTGACAGAGTTTTCCGTAAATTCGGTCTGTCGGGTAAATCGTTTATTCCCATACTTGTCGGTACGGGTTGCGGTGTGCCCGGTATTATGGCCTCACGTACTATTGAAAATATACGCGACCGCAGAATGACTATTATTACTACAACATTTATCCCTTGCGGTGCTAAAGTTCCTTTTATCAGTATGATTGCAGGTGCTGTTTTCGGCGGTTCACCGCTTGTAGCAACATCGGCGTATTTCATCGGTATGGCGGCCATTATAGTGTCGGGTTTAATGTTGAAAAACACAAGACTTTTCAGTGGCGACCCTGCACCTTTTGTTATGGAACTTCCCTCATACCATATGCCTACTTTAAAAAACGTTCTGCGTTCTGCGTGGGAACGCGGTTGGTCGTTTATTAAAAAGGCTGGAACTGTCATCTTACTTTCTACTATGGTAGTTTGGTTTGCAACCTATTTTGGTTTTGTAGACGGCAAGTTCAGAATGTTGACAGATACTGAAGTCAGCCATTCAATCCTTGCCTATTTGGGCGGTGCTGTCGATTGGATATTTAAACCTATAGGGTTCGGTACATGGCAAGCGGCGGTCGCTTCGCTTACAGGACTTATTGCCAAAGAAAATATTGTCGGCAGTATGAGTGTTTTATATTCCGGCGGTACGGGCAGTTTTTATGAAAACTTTGCCGCTGCCTATTCGGGACTCAGCGCATATTCATTCCTTGTGTTTAATTTACTTTGTGCACCCTGCTTTGCCGCTATCGGTGCTATTAGCCGCGAAATGAATAGTGCCAAATGGACTGCATTTGCTCTTATTTATCAGTGCGGTTTTGCATATGCTATTTCTTTGTTTATATATCAGTTCGGCTTGGCTACAACAGGTACGGTTGATATATTTGGATTTATATTTGCCGTAATAGTCCTTATTTTTATGTTGTTCATGTTAATGAAACGTAAGAGAAAAGTTATTAAAGAATAGAAAGGAATATTATGTTGGAATTTTTATTTAACAACCTCGCTACTATCATAATCTGTTTAGGTTTGGCGGGAATTGTTACTGCTATTATAATTAAACTTATAAAGGACAGGAAAAACGGCAAATCGTCATACTGTTGCAACTGTGGCAGTTGTCCTATGAACAAAGAATGTCATAAATAATAAAAACGCAGGATTAAAACCTGCGTTTTTTATTTTAAATCACATTTGGTATCAGTAACATTTGATTGCAAACGGTATCATAACCGTCTAAACAGTTTGCACTCATAATTTTTTCGGGAGAAGTGCAGTATTTTTCGGCGATTTCCCAGACCGTTTCACCTTCGGCAAAATAAAGAGTTATAGCGGTGTCGCTGTCTTTTTTTAGTATATTATCTTGGTCAACTTTAATGTCACCGATAAATACTACATTACTTGATGTAAAGATATTCATTTTTATATTAAGTTCCACTGCTACATCAATACCGCCATTACTGTCAAGCGTATAATTTACGGCTACAATTTTTACATTGGGATTACATCTGATTTTTTCTGTTTCACCCACAGTATATCTATATTCGAAGTCAATAGGCCGTTCATAAAATACAGGTGTGCAATCACTGTCTATGCCTAAAATATAAATAATTACGGTTCCTTTTACTAATACATCACCGCCGTCACTTGATACATAGTCAACATTGCATTTACTCCATAAATCGCATATTTCATTCATTTCACCCGACAAAATATCAATATATTTTTGACATACGTAATTTTCGTTTACCGTATCTTTTAGTTTTTCGCAAGGAAGAGTAACTTTTGATATTTTTGTATCATAGTTTCCCGAAAAGGCATCTGTAACTATTTTTTCTTTACATAAAATATGAGGGAAAATTTCAAGTGCTAGTTTTGACTCAAAAGTAACAACCCTTACTTCACCGTCGATTGATGTTTTAGGATGAAGTTCGAAACTTAAAATCTTAATACAACTTTCAAAAGAAATATCATCTGAAATTTCATTACAGTCGATAATTTGAGAAAATCCGCGTGTTTCTTTAATTAAAATCGGTTTGTTGCTTGCTTCACCGCAATATAGTATTTCTAAATATATATCACCTTTTACAACAATTTTATCGCTGACTGATTTACATTCGGTAATTTCGGCGGTAGCACAATGTCTTATAATTTTAGCAATCGACGGATTATTTTGAGATATTTTTATTTCGTCATCAATAAAAATATTTTTCTCTATCGGCTCGCATGGTTCGTTGTAATCTAAATAAACACATCTTGTATAAATTCCCGCTTCGTCAATGTTTGATAAAACTTGTGTTGGTTTAATTTTTGTTACCGATACAAGTAAGGCACATGAGCCATGTACCTCTAATTTTCTCGGAGCAGTTGCTTTTGAATTGATAAGATTAGCACGCGGTGTTATTTTAACAAAGGAATTATTGTCGAGTCCGTCAATTTCAACCGTTTTTGTAAAAGGACAAGTATGTAAATATGAATTGATACCGCCTGTACTGTCAGCGTATATAAGAGTTATTACTGCTAAACCGCCTATTTCAAGTAGGCCGTCAACTGCATTTTTATTTACAACATTAAACTCTGTCAAACATTTAAGTATTTTTGATACTTCAGGATAATAATCAGGCAAAGAAAAATCTGTATCAATGCTTTGTTCAAAAGACATATCGGGCAATTTTAAATTATGGGTATAAGTAATTTCTGTTCTGCTCATTTTCTTTTCACTCCAAATAGTTTTTATCTATATATATTACGAATATCAAAAATTAAGAACAAAAGACGGGTAAAATACCCGTCTTTTTTTAATTTATGTATTCTCTTCTTTCTTTATTTTAAAGAACGCTCTTAAAATTCCGCTTAAAAATTTAGGACTCTTTACTACAACGATTTTCATAAAATCAACCTTTCACCAAAATCTGCAACACATAAGACCCAGAAAAATAATGGCGAGAGTAAGTAATGTTACTATAAACCCAGAGGGACAAAAGTAAGAAACAATCATACCTACTCCAAAAGCAACGGCTAATGCTCCTTTTCCGCCGCCACTGCCTCTTTTACAACGCATTAAAAAAACACCGCCTTTATCTTTCTAAGACATTATACGCGAAAGATAAAAAACGGTGAATATTAAATATTTTTATCGACTGTCATTATGAGTAAAGCACCTTTTTCTACAGATACGGTAATCTCGCCATTAGTGGTAACATTACTTACACCAATCGGGAACCCGTTAGATAATGTAGCGTTTTCAAGCGGATATTCGGCATTTCCTTTAATATTTACGCCAAAAGAACGGTCATACATAGAAAATATTGAAAGATAACGGTCATTAAGCAAACTAAATGTCATAGAGCAGTTTAGTAAGAGATAGACTTCAAAACCGTTACAAAAAGCAGAAACTTTGGCACCTGTCTTATTTTCTGCAATCCACAAAAGGGTTTGATACATTGCGAAACACTGGTCCGGTCTTGAACCATATCCGCCTAAGACTAAATAATCATTAAATCCTTTATTGACGCCGCAACGTGCGGCATATAAAAGGTCGGTATCATCTTTATGAACAGGCAATTTATGAATTTTAATGCCTTTCGGCAATAAACCGGTAAATGAGTCAAAATCACCGACGATTAAATCGGGAATAATATTAAAGTGTTTACAAATACCGTAGCCGCTGTCAGCAGCGATAACAAAATCTTTGTCTCGGTTTAAAAGCAACGTGTGTTTATCTGAAAAATCACCGCCGGCAATAATAACACAACGTGTTTTCATTTATTTAACTCCCACTGTTTTATATTTTTTAAACTGTTATACATTTGAACATAATTGTCATGTCGGCTTTTGGAAATTTTACCGTTATTTACATCATTTATAACCAAACAACCGAGTTCAGACGTATGACTGCAATCATTAAAACGGCATTTTCCGTTATGTCCTGTAAATTCTACAAAACAATACTTTAATAAATCTTTATCGTTAATTAAAAAATCGGTCAGTTCAAGCGACGAAAATCCCGGAGTATCGGCAACGTAACCGCCGTCAATTTTAAAAAGTTCAACCTGTCTTGTTGTATGTCTGCCCCGCCCTAATTTTTCACTGACTTCTCCTACATTTAATGAAACATTAGGTAACAGTCTGTTTAAAAGGCTTGTTTTACCTACACCAGAATTACCTGAAAAAGCCGATAAAGAGTTTGAAAGTTCAGATATTATAGCATCAACACCGTCACCGTTTTCGGCAGAAACCGTAAAAACTTTGCATCCTATATTTTCATAGGTTTTAGGTAAATCGCCAAAATCTCCGAGGTCGGCCTTATTAAACACAATAATAGGCGTAACCGACAGATGCTCGGCTATGGCTATCATTCTGTCAATAAGTAATGTATTTACTTCGGGTGTAGAAAAAGAAGAAACAATAAAAAGTTTATCTAAATTTGCAAGCGGCGGTCTGATAAGAAAATTTTTACGTTCTTTTATTGTTTCAACTGTTCCCTTATCACCGTTAAGTGATATTTCTACAATATCACCAGCAACAGGTGTTATTTTTTCTTTTCTGAAAACACCGCGGGGTTTACATTCATATACCGTATTGCCGGCTTCTACATAGCAGAAGCCGGCAATAGATTTTACAATAATACCCGTCATTAAATTAACGTTTTCCATAATCAGTCAATACCGCCGGTCGGCTCACTGCTACTGTCACTACTGCCGGCTTCGCTACTGTTATCATTATCTGTTTCTTCAATAAGCATAGAGTCATTGATATTTTCGTTTGTAAGTGTAGGTTTACCATTTGCCATATCTATACTGTATACAAATGCATTTTCAAGAACTTCATTTTTATCAGTAAACTTAATGTTTATAACAACATTGGTTTTGTTATTTTTAGAAGTAATGTCAAATGACCATGGTGTTTCAATGGCGTTAGCGTCAAATTCCGGTGTTTCTACACTTTTTATACCGCCGACATAGACTGACAAGGTCATATCCTTATATTCGTCTTTAAAGTTCTTGGGGAGTTTATCCAGAGTGAGTTTATAATTGTAAGAAATTTCACCAGTACTTACCGAAAGGTCAACTGCAGTACCTTTTGCTATTGTACTATTGGTACTAGGATTAGGTTTCTGTTCAACTACAATACCTTTACTTTTAGTACTGTCAACCTCTTTAATATCACCAATTTTAAGTCCCATTTCTTCTATTTTTTTCTTGGCGGTTTCAAGGTTTAAACCTGTAAGGTCTTTATATGATACATACACAACTTCGGGACCTAAACTTACATGAACATCAATCGTGGAGCCTGAGGCGACATTACCGCTTTCAGGGTTTGTCTTGATAACATGGTCAGCAGCAATATTTTTATCGGTTTGATAAATAATATTCCACAGCAAATTTTTAGATTTCAGTACCTGTTTGGCGGTGGTGAGGTCAAGATTTGTGATATTCGGAATTTCTTGTAATTCAGGACCTTGACTTATAGTAATAGTAATTTTCTGTGTTTTTTTAATTTTTCTGCTTTGCTGAATACTCTGACTTAAAATTGTACCGTAAGGTTTCTCAGATGTTTGCCATTTTAAATCAATATTAAGGTCAGAATAGTTTTCTTGTAAAGTTTCATAAGTTTGACCTACAAATTGAGGAACAATTATAGAATCAGTACTGTCGTTTAATACAAATTTCCAAATAACTATACCTAAAACAATAGCGGCAATAATGAATGCAACCGCAATACCTGCTAAAATGGGGATTACGGGAGATTTTTCATCTTCATCATCATATTCTTCGTCAACATAAATTTCCTCAGCAGTTTTTGCATCTGCAACAGGAACGTTTACTGCATCAACAAATCTTGTAGGTTCGTTATCGACAAAATATGTGTATTCAAAAACAGTGTCGGGACTTCTGCGGAACTCTTCCAAATCACGAAGCATTTCAGCAGCCGATTTATAACGTCTTGCAATATCTTTCTGCATTGCATGCATGGTAATTTGCTCAAGACCTACCGGTATCGTGTTGTTGATATCTCTAGGAAGTACGGGGTCTTGCTGAAGTTGCATAATGGCAACCGAAACAGCACTTTCAGCCTCAAACGGCAGTTTACCGGTCAGCATTTCATAAAGCATAACGCCGACAGAATATATATCTGCTTTTTCGTCGGTTTGGATACCTCTTGCCTGTTCGGGACTTATATAATGAACTGAACCGATAGCCTTATCAGTCATGGTTTTATGTTCACTTCTTGCAAAACGGGCAATACCAAAGTCGGTAACTTTAATGGTACCGTCGGATAACAACATAATATTTTGAGGTTTTACATCGCGGTGAACAATGCCTTTATCATGAGCATGTTGTAAAGCACGAAGTACCTGGATTGTAAGATAAACAGCATCTTTCCAACGAAGACTTCCCTGCTTATTGATATATTCCTTAAGGGTGATTCCGTCAACATACTCCATAACAATGTACTGTATAAGGTCACCGAAACTAACATCGTAAACCTTAACAATGTTAGGGTGATTAAGAACGGCAATTGCTTTAGATTCATTTTTAAAGCGGGAAATAAATTCCTCGTTAGAGATAAACTCTTCCTTTAAAATCTTAACGGCAACTATTCTGTCTTCAATACAGTCATACGCTTTATAAACGACGGCCATGCCGCCGACACCTATAATATCGCGTATTTCATATCTTCCGTCAAGTCGTTTTCCGACAAATCTATCCATAATTCAACTTCCAATCTTTAAGTAATTGTTGTTAATTATATATTATCAATAACTACGGCAGTTATATTATCGCCGCCGCCGTTATTATTAGCAAGTTGCACCAACTCTTCTGCTTGGTTATTATCACTGTTTGATAGTGTTAGAACAATATCATTGATATCGACATAGTTTGTAAGTCCGTCGGTACACATAAGTACCTTATCATCAGTTATAAGGTCAACGGCGGTATAATCAGCCGAAATATTTTCATCAACGCCAAGTGCTCTTGTTATTACATTTTTTCTTGGATGGAAACGTGCTTCATCTACCGATAATTTACCGCTTTCAATCATGTTTTGAACGATTGAATGGTCGCGAGTAATTTGATTTAAATTGCCGTTTGAAAGAATATATGCACGGCTGTCACCGGCGTGAATAAAGTATGCTGTCTTATTAATGATAAGACAGGCAACTATTGTAGTACCCATTCCGCTTAAATCACTGCTTTCGCGTGATTTATCAAATACCCTTACATTAGCGGCACTGACAGCAGAGTCAAGTAAATTTCTTATAGAATTTTCACTCATACCGTTGCGGTAGCCCGATTTTAAAGATGCGGAAAAATAATCAACTGCAAGTCGGCTTGCGACGTTTCCGCCGTTTGCACCGCCCATTCCGTCACAAACAACAGCCCATATGCTGCCGTCGTCAAAATTTCCGGTCATAAAAGCATCTTGGTTACTGCTTCGTACTAATCCTTTATCCGAGAAAAACTTAATGTTCATTTTCCGCACCCCCTTTTTTATTTAGTTATTTATCTCTTTACCTCGAAGTTGTCCGCATGAAGCGTCAATATCCGAGCCTAATGTACGTCTTATAGTAGTATTTATGCCGTAAGAATTTAAAGTATTGCAAAAATGCTCAATCTTTGCTCGGTCAGGTTTTTTGTATGTGTTTTCTTTAACAGGATTGGCAGGTATTAGATTTACATGGCATAACATACCTTTAAGCAAACCTGCCAGTTGCTTGGCACAATCGTCACTGTTGTTTAATCCGTCGATAACGGCATACTCAAATGAAATCCTGCGACCGGTAACACTAATATAATCCTTACATGCTTTAATAAGTTCTGCTATATTCCAACTTCGGTTTACCTTCATAATAGAACTTCTTATTTGGTCGTTCGGTGCATGAAGTGAAATCGACAGTGTAAGCGGAAAATTATACTCAGCAAGTTTATAAATACCCGGTACAACACCTGATGTTGACAGCGAAATATGCCTCATTCCGATATTTAAACCTTTTTCATCGGTAACAAGTTTTAAAAATCTCACTACATTATCAAGGTTATCCATTGGTTCGCCCATACCCATAAGAACAATATTAGAAATTTTAATTCCTTTATCCTTTTGAGCAGTGGTGATTTGAGCAAGCATTTCAGAGGCAGTTAAATTTCGTGTCAGTCCGTTTAAACCTGAGGCACAAAAACTGCAACCCATTCGGCAACCGACCTGAGTAGAAATACAAATGGAATATCCATGATTATACTTCATAAGTACGGATTCCACCAATTCCCCATCATGCATCTCATACAAGTATTTTACAGTATCATCTACCTTGGATTCAAGTCTTTTTTTGACATTTGCGGTTACAATATAGTAACCTTCTGCTAATTTTTGACGAAAATTAGCAGGAATATTGCTCATTTCGCTGAAATCTTCAATTCCTTTTTGTAACCAAGAGAAAATTTGACCCGCTCTAAACATAGGTTGACAGTTTTTAGTTACTATTTCGGTTATTTCGTCAAAATACAAAGACCTTATATCAATTTTATTCACAAGTTGTCCTTTCCATGATTGAAAAATAAAATCCGTCAGTGTTATCATTTTGAGGCATTAATGTTCGTTCTTCTTCTAATTTAAATTCACTATGAGAACTTAAGAACTTAGCAACAACATCACTGTTTTCTGCGTTTCTTAAAGTACAGGTGGAATACATGATTTTACCGTTAGGTTTTAAGTATTTAACCGATGTTTCAAGTATTTTTAACTGTAATTCAGGCAACGAATCATAATCATTTATACTTTTATATTTAATTTCGGGTTTACGGCGGATAACACCGAGTCCCGAACATGGTACATCACATATTATTCGGTCAAATAACCCTAAATTCGGGTTATATACACTCGCATCATTTACTATTGATTTAATATTAAAAAAACCTAATCTTTTGGCACCGTTGTGTACAAGCCCTACCCTTTTTTCGTATATATCGCATGATGTAACACTTCCTGTACCGTTTAGTAAACAAGCGGCAGTAAAACTTTTACCGCCCGGTGCCGAACAGACGTCTAAAACCGACATATTAGTGCCTATATAAAGAGAATTTACGGCAATTTGTGATGCTTTATCTTGAATGAAAAATAAGCCGTCTTTAAATTCTTTTGATTTTAGTGCCAAGCCGACATTTTCTACCCAAAATGCACCTTTAAGTTCTATAGCCTCACATATAACACCCTGCGATTTTAAAGAAGATAAAAGCACTTCAGTATCGGTTTTTATATTATTTACCCTCGCGTATGTTACGGGAGAGTTTAAAGATTCCTCTAAAAATTTTATTGCCTCGGTTTCAGAATAATCGGTTTTTAGTGATTTGATGATTTCCTTAGGACATGAATATTTAATGCTTTCGTCTGCATTATCAATATTTTTAAGTATCAATTCCTTGTTATTTGATACATTTCTTAATACGGCATTAACAAAACCTGCCGCAAAGCGTTGCTTGGAATTTTTTACTATATTAACCGATTCATTAACTGCCGCTGACGAAGGAACTTTGTCCATATAAAGTATTTGATAAATCCCTGTTTTAAGCAAAGCAGATACAAACGGATGAAGTTTTGATTTACCGCTTTTAGAGTAGGTTTCTATAACATAATCTAAGGTGATTTTACGCTGTAGACACCCGTATATCAGTAAAGTTGCAAACGCAGAGTCTTTTGTGTCTAACTCTGCTTCTTTTATTTTAATGTCAGCAGTAATATTTGAATAACTTTTATTTCGTTCAATATCGGCAATAACCTTTACCGCTATACTTCTTGCGTTTTTCAAAGCCTTGTACCTATTTCAACCGAGTGTCCATTAAGCAGTGCTTTAGAGGACATAACACCTTTGCCTTCGGGTTGAACTTCTAACAGTTTAAGTGAGGTACCGTCTCCGCAAGCAACGGTTAAGCCGCTTTTGTTTTCGATTACAGTGCCGGCACTACATTCCGTACTGTCGCCGATTTCGGCTTTAATAATTTTAACCCTTAATCCGTCAAGATAAAAGTATGCCGACGGCCAAGGGGTAAATGCCCTTATTTTACAGTCGATTTTCTGAGCAGTATCTTTAAAATTGACAAGTCCCATTTCTTTTTTTATTATGGGTGCATAGGTTACACCGTCTTCGGGTTGCTTTTTCGGTGTGACAGTGCCTTTTTCGAGTGAGGTTACGGTATCAACCAATAATTTTGCACCGATTTCGGCTAAGCGGTCATGTAAAGTTTTGAAGTTATCTGTAGGCAAAATGGGTGTTTCTGCGGTAAGTAACATATCACCTGTATCCATACCCTCATCCATAAGCATGGTTGTAACACCTGTTTTTTTATCACCGCAGTAAATTGACCACTGTATGGGCGAAGCACCTCTATACTTTGGCAGAAGTGATGCATGTCCGTTAACACAACCGTATTTAGGTAATTTTAAAATATTTTCGGGTAAAATTTTGCCGTAGGCTACAACCGCAATTAAATCGGGATTAAGCGATTTTAAAAGCAGGTTGGTTTCTTCTGTTTTAACCGATTTCGGTTGATATACATTAAGACCTAAACCCTCGGCAAACACCTTTACAGGTGGTTTTGTTAAGGCCATTTTCCTGCCCTGCGGTTTATCGGGTTGGGTAAATACACCGACAATTTCATGACCTGCCAAATGTAAAGCGTTAAGCGAATTTACAGCAAAATCGGGTGTTCCCATAAAAATAATTCTCATCTAAAACTACCTCAAAGTTATTTGTTAATAAGTTTATCTTTGTATAAAACACCGTTCAAATGGTCGATTTCATGACAAAAAGCACGTGCTTTGAGCCCTTCACCCGAAACTGTAAAAGTATTGCCTAATCTATCCTGTGCTTTAACGGTAACATTCATGGGGCGGCGGGTATATCCTTGTTCATCAGGGCAAGAAAGACAGCCTTCTACCTCTTCTTGAACACCGCTTTCCTCTATGATAACGGGATTGACAAGTTCAATGACACCGTCACCTACATCAACAACACAAACTCTGCGTAAAATACCGACCTGAGGTGCGGCAAGACCGCAACCTTCGGCATCGTTCATGGTATCAATCATATCGTCAAGTAAAATTGACAACTTTTCGTCAAAATTCAAAACACTGCGGGAAACCTTGCGAAGTACAGGGTCACCCTCGAGTACTATATTTCTTAGTGCCATTTTAATCTCCTTTAAATTATACTGTCCGGATTTACATCAATAAACGAACTGACTTTTTTTGAAAAGTGAGAGTTCATATATAAAGCATATACTTCATTCAACATTTTTCTGAACTCAGCAGAATTTTTATATTTAATTATTAACTTATATCGGTACATATTATTCACTTTGGGTACCGCCGATGCAGTAGGACCTAAGGTTACGATTTTAACAGCCTTGTAGTCACTTGTAACCGCTGTTTTAAGCAGTGTTACAAAAGATTTAGCCGCATTTTCGGTATAATGCCGGTCTGCACCGCTAAAACAGATAGCGGCAATGTTACAGTAAGGCGGATAGGTCATAAGTTTGCGTGTTAAAATTTCAGTTTCATAAAATGTCTCATAGTCCTGCTTGGCAGCAAGTTCTATAATGCGGTTATCAGGCTCATTGGTCTGTATAACGGCAGTGCCTTTACTATCACCTCTGCCTGACCGACCGACAACCTGTGTAAGTAACGAAAAGGTGCGTTCAAAACAGCGGTAATCACTGTTATGCATAGAGGAATCGGCATTTAAAACACCGACAACAGTTACTTTTGGAAAATCAAGACCTTTTGCAACCATTTGAGTGCCAAGTAAAATATCATATTCGCCGTTTGAAAAACTTTTTAAATGCTTTTCATAGTCGCTTCGCGTCATGGTACTGTCGGCATCCATACGAAGTATTTTTGCTTCGGGAAAGAGTGCAGCCAGTTCGGTTTCGGCACGTTGAGTACCCAGTCCAGAATATTTCATTCGGTCACATCCGCAAACAGGACATTTGTCCACATACGGCACCGATTTTCCGCAATAATGACATAAAAGCCTATTGTTAGCCGAATGATAGGTCATGGAAATACTGCAGTTATCACAAGATAACACGTTACCGCACTGAGGACATGAAACATATGTATTAAATCCTCGGCGGTTGAGCAGTAAAATTGCCTGTTTTTTAGACTTTAAACATTCATTTATGCGGTCATATAAAAGATTGCTGATAATACCGTTGTTACCCGCTTGCAATTCTTTACGCATATCGACAATTTCAACCTGCGGTAAATCGGCAGTACCGTAACGTTCTCCGAGTTTAGAGAGTAAATATTTACCCGAAAGTGCCAAACTGTAACTTTCAAGCGACGGTGTCGCCGAAGAAAGTACCAATAATCCTTTGCTTTCGGCAATGCGATATTTTGCAATATCTCTTGCATGAAAATGCGGTGACATTTCGGATTTATAAGTATGTTCGTGCTCTTCGTCCATAATTATAAGACCAACATCGGCAAACGGTGCAAAAACGGCAGAACGGGTGCCTACGGCAACCGAAACTTCTCCCCTTTTAACCCTTTTCCATTCGTCAAGCCGTTGTCCTTGTGACATAGCACTGTGAAATACGGCAACTTTAGAGCCGAAACGGCGGTGGAAAACACCTAAAGTCTGAGGTGTTAAGGCGATTTCGGGCACCATAACAATAACGCCTCTGCCGCTGCTTGCAACCTCTTCACATAGTTTTAAAAAAACTTGAGTTTTGCCCGAACCTGTAACACCGTAAAGCAGTGCGGTAACACCCTTTTGTGATTTATAGGCTTCAAGTAACTCATTATAAGACCTACTTTGAGTTTCAGTTAAATTGATTTTTGCAGTTTCTTTAATACCGACATTTTCGTAAGGATTGCGGTAATATTCCTGTTCAAATATTTCAACTACACCCTTTTTGGCAAGTCCGTTTGTGACAGCAGAAGTCAGACCAGTAAAATAACAAATTTCTTTTACAGAACAACATCCGACTTCGTTTAAAACAGTAATAACCTGTTTTTGTTTGGGTGTTAACTTGATATTAGTGTCACTTGCGGCATCGGTTAACCTAACCATTTTTTGTGATGCATCACCGACACTTCGTACTGCATCACCGTATTTAACGGTAACGCCCTTTGAAACCAACCTTTCTAAAACACCGCAGTCATTTTTAAAACCTAAAGCGTTATAAATCGCATCTTTGCTTATAGCAGACGATACTGACCGCATATAATCGACAGTTTGCTTTTGCTCTTTAGTCAAACTATCATACATACTGTCGGCAGATTCGGTCAATGAATAGGTGTTTTTAACCTTAAAGTTTATTCCGGGCGGCAAAAGCACTCTGATAGCGTTATAAAGACTGCAAAATGTTTGAGACTTTATATAATACGCTAATTTTAACATTTTTTCGTCTAAAACAGGTGTTTCATCAAGTACCGAAATAACATACTTTATCTTAGATGTCGGTGAATTATCCGAAATTGCGATAATTATACCTGTTTTTCTTAAATTACCTTTACCGAAAGGTACCAAAACACGGCAACCGACATGTGCTTTAGTTCTTAGAAAATCAGGCACTAAATAATCATATGGCTTGTCGGTTTGATAAACCGACTCATCGACAGCAACACTGACGATTAGGGTTTTATCCACAACAAGCCACATCCTTTTTTATAAATTTTTTTAAATTTAATCGTCAATATCGGCAGACATTTCATTCATAGCAAGTGTAACGGGTTTTTCGGTGATTATAACACCGTCTTCATTTGCTTCTGAAGATATTTCTCTTGCCTTTTTAGCAACATCTAAAACAAGTTTATAACGGCTGTCACTGTTTTTAATAAGTTTACCAATAGCGGGATTTAGCATAATATATTCTCCTTAAATTTGCCTTACGGCTTTATTTTAAAATATCAAAATCCAAACGGTCAACACGGCAACGCTCCGCCCTAATAATACCAAATACTTCGTTTACACATTCGTTAAGAACATCATTAACAACTATGTAGTCATACTCGTTACTGCGTTTAATTTCGCTTATTGCCTGAGTTAACCTTTCTTCTACAACTTCGGGTGTTTCGGTGCCGCGGCCGGTTAAACGGGCTTTAAGCACCTCTAAAGACGGCGGCATAATAAATATACTAAACGAATCTTTACAGTTTTTACGTACATTTGCGGCACCGTTTACATCAACCTCTAATACGATTTCCCCGCCGTTTTTTATGCAGGTATCTACAGGCTCACGCGGTGTACCGTAATAATTACCCAAATACACATTGTACTCTAAAAGTTGATCATTATTTATCATGTCTTCAAATTTTTCGCGGGTAACAAAATTGTATTTTTCACCTTCAACTTCACTTGTTCTCATAGGTCTTGAAACAGATGAAATAGAAAACTTAAGTTCGGGCATTTTTTGGAACAGTTTTTGCAAAACCGTATCTTTACCAGAACCCGACGGTCCGGAAATAATAATTAAAGTGCCTTTACTCATCATCTTCACCGTCCGTTTCTTCGTCATTTAGCCTTGCGGCTACAGTTTCGGATTGAAGATAAGTTAAGATTATAAGGTCACTGTCGGTAATAATAACCGCTCTTGTTCTTCTTCCATGTGTAGCATCAATAAGCGTGCCCTTTTCTTTGGCTTCGCTTATAATTCTTTTAATCGGTGCAGATTCTGGACTGACAATAGCAACAAGACGGGAAACCGAAACCATATTTCCAAAACCTATATTGATTAGTTTCATAATAAAGCCTCCGCTTATTCTATGTTTTGAATTTGCTCACGAATTTTTTCAATTTCGGATTTCATATCAACAACCGTGTGCGAAATATTAATATCTTGGCATTTTGAACCTATTGTGTTGGTTTCGCGATTCATTTCCTGCACAATAAAATCAAGTTTTTTACCGATAACGCCGCCTGCATTAAAAAGTTCTTTTAAATGAGAAATATGACTTCTCAGTCTGACGGTTTCTTCGTTTACGGCTACTCGGTCAGCAAAAATTGCGGTTTCTGTAAGAAGTCTTTGCTCATCAACCGTAGCATTACCGAGTAATTCTTTAATTTTGCCTTCAAGACGTTCGCGGTATTCTTTAACGGTTTCGGGTGAACGCTGTTCAACAACCGTAACATAATTTAAAATAGTATCTGCACGCGACAAAACATCGGAGGCTAATTTTTCACCCTCGGTTTCACGTGCTGAAATAAATGTATCGGCGGCAATAGATGCGGCAGTAATGACTAAATTTTCCACTGATTTTTCATCTAATTCTTCATGAGTGACAGAAAACACACCGTCAACCCTCATTAAAGTTGAAACCGTAATATCGTTAGGTACACCTAATTTTTCGGCAAGTTCTTTAAAAACTGCTACCGAACTTTCTGCAAATGTTTCATTAACGGTTAATTTTTCTGTAGCCGACGTTGATTTATCATAGGTGACAAAAACATCAATCTTACCGCGGGAAACACGTGACTGAAAATATGATTTTAATTTATCTTCTAAAAAAGAAAACTGACGCGGGCATTTTACAGAGCACTCAAAAAACCTATGGTTGACTGATTTAACTTCAACCGTAACCGACATAGTACTGTCGGCGGCTTCTCCTCTGCCGTATCCTGTCATACTTCTAACCATTATTTCAACTCCAAACACGAAAGACCATAAGCACTTCATTTTATATTCAATTCATTATACTAAAATAAGTGGAATAAGTCAATGTTTTTTTAGGTTATAAAAGTAAATTTAATGTTACATTTCTGTTGTTTTTCTTGATAAAATTACTTTTAAATGATATAATTATTTTAAGATTTTTTTATATTTGATTGGAGAAAAACATGGATACATTTGTAGAACAACTTGTAAGCATAAAACAAACATCAAAAACAATCACGTTAAAGATTGCAATTTGGGCAGTTGCCGCACTTTTAGCGGCGGGATTTGTTGTTATGTCGTTTTTGTTTAATGAATTTGCGGCAATTACTTTACTTTTAGCGGCATTATCATTTTATCTTGCTTATACTTTGTCAACAAAACTCAATCAAGAATTTGAGTACATAAACACAAATGGTGAAATTGATATTGACCGAATAATAAATAAAAACAAGCGTGAACGAATGGCAACGTTCTTATGTAATGAAATCGAAAATATTGAGCATTATGACCAAGCACACCATAAATCTAACCAAAAATACGGTAAAGATGTTTATTTTGCCTGTACTCCCGACAGTGATTCGATTGCATTAACTATTAAGCACCCGAAAAAAGGCTCATATATTTTAATTTTTTCACCAAACGATGATTTTATGGATTCATTAAAAAAATTTCTTCCCTATACACTTAAAAAAAATCTTTAAAGGGGTTAATTATGGTATACACCGGAGAGCAAATCAGAAAAGCAGAACAAAATGCTGTAGACCTCGGCATGAACTGGTTAAGGCTTATGGAAAACGCGGGTTCAGCAGTTGCGAAGGAAATAAGAAATAATCATAAATTAGACTCAAAGAAAGTTGTTATAGTTTGCGGTAAGGGTAATAACGGCGGTGACGGTTATGTCATTGCCCGAAAACTGCTTGAAAATAATGCTCATATTAGAGTAATTGCCGTTGAACCTGCTGCTACTCAAAACACTATTGAAATGGCTTCTAAGACGTATTCTCTGGGAATAAGACCGGTTGATTTTAAGGAATATGTAACTCTTTGCTGTCAATATTTAAGTGATGCCGACATTATTGTTGATGCTATATTCGGCTACGGGTTTAACGGCGTGCCCGACGGTTTGTATGCTGATGCTATAAATGCTATTAACAGTTCCGGAGCTGTAAAAATTTCGGTTGATATTCCAAGCGGTATTTCTTGCGACAAAGGTACCGTTGACCATAATATTTTTGTAACTGCCGATGAAACTATTACATTAGCGGCATATAAACCATGCCATTTGCTTTTTCCGTCTTGTGAATATTGCGGTAAAGTTTCGCTTGTATCAATAGGTATGCCCGCTGAATCGTTTCACGGTATCGAGCCTACAATGACCGTTGTCAGCGAAAAGTTTGTTGCAAGCAAACTGCCTCAAAGAAAAATTAACCATCACAAAGGTTTAAGCGGTACTATAGGTATGTTTGTAGGCAATAAAGGATATGCCGGTGCCGCTGTTTTAGCCGGTAAAGCCGCAATAAAAAGCGGTGCAGGGATTGTTAATATGATTATTCCAAACAGTATTTACAATATCGTCGGCTCTTCTTTACATGAGGCGGTCTGCACAGTACTAAACGGTGACCAAAACGGATGTACACACATGAATGATACATCTGATGTTTTGTCGGCATTAAGTAAATGTACATCGGGATTATTAGGCTGTGGATTAGGACAATCATATCATACTAAACACATTATATCTGAAATTTTACGTAATTTAGATATTCCTCTTGTAATTGATGCAGACGGAATAAATGCAGTATCAGACTGCATAGATTTAATTAAGCAATATAAAGGTGATGTAATTATAACTCCCCACCCAAAAGAGGCTTCAAGGATACTTTCCGTAAGTGTTGATGATATTCAAAATAACCGATTAAATTATGCCAAAAAACTTGCAGAAGTCACAGGTGCAGTATCTGTGCTGAAAGGTGCAAAAACTATTATAGCAACACCCGAAAATAAGGTTTATATCGTTACTGACGGTAATCCCGGAATGGCAACCGCCGGTACAGGTGATATGTTAGCAGGCATGATTTCGTCTTTCTTGGCACAAGGTATGAAATCGGTTGATTCTGCAATATGCGGTGTTAAACTTCATGCCATGGCGGGTGATTTGGCAGTTAAAGAAACCTCGGTACTGTCACTGACACCAACCGATATGATAAATATATTGCCTCAAATTTATTGCCGAATGTACTTAAAGAAATAAGGTGTTTATACGAAATTTACCGCTCTGTTTTCGGTAGTCTTGTTATTGATTACCGCATCAGGATGTAGTCAAAAAAGTCTAGGTAATTTAAACCTTTATGTAAGTGGTTTTTCTTGTGAATTTTCCGTTTTGGACTCTGATACCGCAGGCAGACTTGAAGTAAACGATAGCGGTGACGCTGTATTTTATTTCGAGTCACCAGAAGGAATACACGGTACAAAATTCCGTATAGATGATGATAAAATACTAATAGAAAACGGCGATTTTATTAAAAAATTTGACCGACACGATATACCTGAATACTCTCCTGCCGTTTATACTCATTCTGCCTTAAAATGTGCAAAAAATTTTAGTGCAATCCTTCAAAAAGATGTGATTTGCATTAATGGTAAATGTGACTGCGGTGATTTTGAAATCTATTTCTCACAAACGGGACACCCATTTAAAATCGAACTTAAAGACATTAAAAATACAATCCTTTTAAACAATGTTATTTTGAGTAATGATAATTAAGCCGCCATTTGGCGGCTTTTTATTTAATAAAATTTACCTGTAAATAAATGTTGCAATATGTCGAAAATGGAAGTATAATATACGTTGTATGAATATATATTATTCGAAATTTTTATATAAAAACAGAGGTGTATAAATGTCAGCAGAATTTACAAAGGAAATGAAGAAAACTCACAAAATTCTCGTTCCTGATATTTTTCCTGTACATATGGATTTGATTACACAAATCTTTAATAATTACGGTTATAATGTTGAGGTATTACACTGTGAAGGACAGCAGGTTATAGATACCGGTTTAAAACACCTGCATAATGACATGTGTTATCCCGCTATCTGTTCTTTGGGTCAACTTTTGTATGCATTGGAAAGCGGCGAATATGACACAAAAAAGGTTGCTCTTATGCAGTTTCAAACAGGCGGCGGTTGTCGTGCTTCCAACTATATTTGGTTACTTAGAAAAGCACTTAAAAACATGAATCTTGACTATGTTCCCGTTCTTTCTTTAAGTTTCATCAAAGTGGAAAAATCGAGCGGATTTAAACTGACCTTTATGATGCTTATAAAAGGACTTATGGCTGTTCTTTACGGCGATATGATGATGTTGCTTCGCAATCAAATTAAGCCTTATGAAAACAATAAAGGCGATACCGACAAGGTTATGGAAAAATGGAATAAAGAGTTGTCTGAACAGTTTAAGCACAATAAAGGTCTTTTAGATAAAGATATTAAGAAAAATTTAGCGTTAATGGTTAAGGACTTTCACGATATTCCCGTAACAAGAGTAAAAAAGACCAAAGTCGGCATTGTCGGTGAAATTTATGTTAAATATTCTCAGTTCGGCAATAACGGACTGGAAGAATTTTTAGCAAGCGAAGACTGTGAATTTATGGTACCCGGTGTATTGGGATTTGTTCAGTATTGTTTTTCCGACTCTAAAATTGACCGACTTTATTATGGCTCAGGACTAAAAAAAGTTATTGTAAACGGTATTGCAAATAAGGTGCTTCGCAACCTTGAAAAACATATGTTAGATGCACTTAAACCCTACCCCGATTTAGTAGCACCCGCAAAATTTTCCGAAACCGAGGAAATAGCCGATAAGGTTATCGACCGCGGTGTTAAAATGGGTGAAGGTTGGCTCCTTACTGCCGAAATGGCTGAACTTATCGAAAAAGGTTACAACAATATAGTTTGTGCTCAGCCTTTCGGTTGTTTGCCTAACCATATTGTCGGTAAAGGTGTTATAAGAAGACTTAAAGAAATGTATCCAAATGCAAATATATGCCCTGTAGACTATGATGCAGGTGCATCTAAAGTAAACCAAGAAAATCGCATTAAACTTATGCTGTCGGTGGATAAAGAGGAGGCTTACATATGAAAAGAATAGGACTTGATGTAGGCTCCACAACTATAAAATGCGTTGTCACCGATGAAAACGGAGAAATACTTTTTTCGGATTATAAAAGACATTTATCTAAAATTTCCGAAAAAACTTGTGAACTGTTAACCGATATTTCAAATAAATTTAATGACAACGAAATGACAATTTCGGTTTCCGGCTCTGCAGGTATGGGTATGGCTAACGATTTAGGAATTCCTTTTGTTCAGGAAGTTTATGCTACCAAGGTTGCCGTAAGCCGTGTTCTGCCCGGCACCGACGCCGTTATTGAACTCGGCGGTGAAGATGCCAAAATTCTCTTTTTAACCGGCGGCCTTGAGGTTAGAATGAACGGTACCTGTGCAGGCGGTACAGGTGCGTTTGTTGACCAAATGGCGTCACTTATGAACGTTACACCGACCGAACTTAACGAATTGGCAAAAAGTTACGAAAAGAAGTATACCATTGCTTCTCGTTGCGGTGTTTTTGCAAAATCGGATATTCAGCCGCTTATTAACCAAGGAGCACGTAAAGAAGATATTGCTGCAAGTATATTCTATGCCGTAGTAAACCAAACTATTGCAGGTTTGGCACAAGGCAGAGAAATTATCGGTAACATTGTTTATTTAGGCGGACCTCTCACCTTCTTTTCGGAACTCAGAGCGGCTTTTGATAAGGTGCTTAAATTAAAAGGACTTTGTCCTGAAAATTCCCTTTACTTTGTTGCACTAGGTGCATCTATGTCCCTCGCAAGTAAGCCTTTTAATATTAAAAAACTTGCTGAAGTAACGGGAAACTATTCATCACAATCGGGTTATAAAAGTTGTCCTCCGCTTTTTGAAAGCGAGGAAGATTTTAAAGCATTCACCGAACGGCATAAGCACGATTCGGACAACATAGGTGAAATAAGTGCACCTGCCGAGAAAATGTATTTGGGTATTGATGCAGGCTCTACCACAGTAAAAGCAGTTGTTTGCGACCAAGACGGTAATATTTTTAAAAGCAGTTACCTAAACAATAACGGCAATTCAGTACCTATTGTTAAGGACTTTTTGGTAAATCTTTATAACGAATATCCGGATATAAATATTGTTGCAGCAGCGGTTACGGGATATGGCGAAGATATCATCCGCAGTGCATTCCACTTGGATTACGGTATTGTAGAAACAATCGCTCACTACACCGCTGCATCAAAATTCCGCAGTGATGTTGATTTTATAATTGACATAGGCGGTCAAGATATAAAATGCTTTAAAATTCATAACGGTGCAATTGATAACATCTTCTTAAATGAAGCCTGTTCTTCAGGTTGCGGCTCATTTTTACAGACATTTGCCGCCGCTTTAGGTTACGATATATCCGCATTTTCAAAAGCCGGTCTTTTTGCCGACCGTCCAGTTGATTTAGGCTCACGCTGTACAGTTTTTATGAACAGTTCGGTTAAGCAGGCTCAAAAAGACGGTGCATCGGTTAATAATATTTCAGCAGGACTTTCCATCAGCGTTGTAAAAAACGCTATTTATAAAGTAATTCGTTGCGACAATCCCGAAAGTTTAGGTAAAAACATTGTTGTACAAGGCGGTACATTCCTTAATGATGCCGTACTTCGTGCATTTGAAAAAGAAACAGGCAGAGATGTAATCCGCCCCTCAATTTCGGGACTTATGGGTGCCTATGGTGCCGCATTATACGCTGTAAAGAAAAGTAAACGTAAAAATCTAACCAAATCTGCAATTATTTCTGCAAATGACCTTAAAAACTTTACGCACGATGTCAAAGCAATAGTTTGTAAAGGTTGCAGTAATAACTGCCGCCTTACAATAAATACTTTTGCCGACGGCGGTAAATTTATTGCAGGCAACCGTTGCGAAAAGCCTTTGGGACTCCCGAAAGTCACCGAAAAATATAACATGTTTGAGTATAAAAATAAAATACTCGAAAAATATCGTGAAAACAAACGTGATACTAATAAACCAACAATCGGCATACCTATGGCACTTAACATGTACGAGTTACTGCCCTTTTGGCATACATTATTTACCGAATTAGGTTTTAATGTTGTTGTGTCCCCCGTTTCCAATCGTAAACTTTATTTAAAAGGACAACACACTATTCCGTCTGATACCGTTTGTTATCCTACCAAGTTAGTACATGGTCATATAGAAGCATTGATTGATGAAAAGGTCGATGCCGTATTTTATCCGGGAATGAGTTATAATGTTGACGAAAACTTAGGTGACAATCATTATAATTGCCCTGTGGTTGCATACTATCCCGAAGTTATAAGGGCTAACGTCAAAGCACTCGGCAATATTAAACTTATATATGATTTTGTGGGACTTCATAACCGCAAATACTTCCCAAAACGCATAAAAACAATTCTTTTAAAATACTTCCCCGAACATGATTTTTCTAAAATAAAATATGCTGCTGACAAAGCATATGAGGAATATTCTTTGCACATGGCAGTTTTACGTAGCAAAGCCGAAGAATTTATTGATATTGCGAAAAAAAACAATATGCCGATTATTGTTCTTTCTGGCAGACCTTATCACATTGACCCGGAAATCAACCACGGTATTGATGACCTTATCTGTTCGCTTGGTGCTGTTGTAATTACCGAAGACAGTATAAGCCGTAATGAAGAGAGATTCAGAACTACTGTACTTAATCAGTGGACATACCATTCAAGGCTTTATGCCGCTGCAAAATATGTTGCAGAAGCCGACAGTAATATGAATATCAATCTTGTACAACTTGTTTCTTTCGGTTGCGGTGTAGATGCCATAACATCAGATGAGACACGTTCAATAATTGAAAACAGCGGAAAAATATATACACAAATAAAGATTGACGAAATCACTAATACCGGTGCTGTAAAGATAAGACTCCGTAGTCTGTTCTCAGTTATCGGCAACGGTAAATAAATTTAAACAAAAAAGAAACTATCAATTTGATAGTTTCTTTTTTTAATACTTAAACTTAAACTTCGCATGCCTGCATTTCTTTTGAATTTTCAGCATTTTTATTAACATCATCAGGATTTTTATAGGTTGGTACAACCTGTTTTAATGCTTTTTTAATTGTACTGTTATCAACAAGAATTGCCGACTTTAATATATCTATTTTGTCCTCAACTTCCTGTCTAGTAAACGGTTTATCCGTTTCGATAAAAATAAGGTCATTTTCGGTTTTGGTCTTATCTTCTGAGGCTATAAGTAATTCTTCATAAAGTTTTTCGCCGGGACGAAGTCCTGTTTCGGTTATCATTATATCCTTGTTGGGAATAAATCCTGCAAGTTTTATCATGTTGACAGCAAGGTCATATATTTTAACAGGATTACCCATATCAAGAACATACAGTTCCCCGCTTTGGGCCATAGCACCGGCTTGCATAACGAGTTGCGACGCTTCAGGTATAGTCATAAAATAACGGATAATTCTTTTATCTGTAATCGTAACGGGTCCGCCTGCTTCAATCTGACGGCGGAACAACGGAATTACCGAGCCGTTTGAACCTAAAACGTTACCAAATCTGACGGCGGCAAAGGATGTTGTTTTACTGTCGTGCCTGCATTGGACAACCATTTCACACATACGTTTAGTCGCACCCATTACATTGGTAGGATTAACCGCCTTGTCGGTCGAAATCAATATAAACTTTTGTACATTATACTTTTCAGCCGCGTTAGCGGTATTATATGTGCCTAAAACATTATTTTTAATAGCATCTGCACAACTGTTTTCCATTAAAGGAACGTGTTTATGTGCTGCAGCGTGGAAAACAACTTCGGGCCTGTATTTATTAAATAAACGGTCTAAACGGTCAACATCACGAACAGAGCCGATTTCTACACATAAATTTAATTTATCACCATAAATATGAAGAAGTTCCTGCTGAATATCATAAACATTGTTTTCGTAAATATCAAAAATCACAAGTTGTTTCGGTTCAGCCTTGGCTAATTGACGGCAGATTTCACTGCCTATAGAGCCGCCGCCACCTGTTACCAGGACAGTTTTACCATTATAATATTTAAATGTTTCGTTGCTGTTAATATTTAATGTATTTCTAAACAAAAGGTCTTCTATTTTTACTTCTCTGAGTTTACGCTTATCGCTTATAACGCTTGATTCTTCATTCATTGCAAAATCATACAGTTTAATCTTACAACCTGTCGGCATATAAAAATCCAATAAACTTTGCAATTCGTCTGACGAAAAACTCGGCAATGCAATAAAAATTTCTTTGATTTCATGCTTTGTAAACTGTTTTAAAACATCTTTATCTTCATGAATAACCTTAATTCCCGAAATGTATCCACCGACGATATTTTTATCAACATCAACAAAGAAAATGGGTTTATAATGAGAGTTGGAATTATGTAAAAGTTCGTCAGCAAGTAACGAGCCGGTTTTACCTGCACCGACAATTGCTACATTGATTTTATTAACATCTTTTGAAGGATTGCGTAGGTTGTGATAAACTTGGTAACATAACCTTGAAAGAATTGTCAATAAAGTAAATACAGATATATTTAATACAGAATGAAATACACTAATATATACAGTATTCATAAAGAATATTCTTGTTATAAAAAAAGCAACCAAAGCACCGACAAAATCAGCACTTACAAGCAATAAATATACTTTAGCATTGGCATACCGCCAAACATTAGAATACACCCTTAGTGCTAAGCGTGCAGAAAAAATACAAAAATAAAATAAAACGAAATTTAAAAAGTAATTAAGAAAGTTTGCTTCAAATGCAACTTCACTCGAAACAGTAGATACGACAAAGAATACAGCGTACGAAAAAGCGAGCAATAATGAGTCAATAATAAATAATAAAGTTTTTCTTGAACTTATCAAAATTACCCCTCCTTACTGTAGTTTCAAAAACTAAAATAATTTTAACATATTGTTAAAATATTGTCAACGAAATAAAACATAAAAAAATATATCTGTTAATAATGTGCAGTCCGCACTTGTATTTTTGTAAATTTGTTACAAGTGCGGACAAAAAATTACTTGTCGAATGCAGGGTTAATTTCGTAGAAGTTTTTAGAATTAAGTCGATCGGTTAAAAGTCTTAAACCTTCACCAGAACAACAATGGTGAAATGCTTTTGCGACTTCAATATTTTATATTTTCCACTTGATTTCAATGCTTTCTTTTGAGGCGGTTATGCGCTCTATCAGGCAGTCAACCACCGTAATCTTGTCGCTAACCGATAGCTCATCCCAATGCTCAAAATATCCGCTGATTTCACCCACATCGCTTGTGTGGTTATTGTCAAGAGACAGAATCTCAGCTCCGAGTTCTTTCTTCTCGGCATCAAGCTCGGCAACACGGTTGTTTATGTACTGCATCACCGTATCATTTGCCGCAGAGATTTTTTCGAACAAAGAGGATATTTCTTTATCAATCTCTTCTATGCGTGTTTTAAGTTTTACAACTTGCAGGTTACAGCCATCCTGCTTTTTCTTTGACAGTGTCTGAAACTCCGCTAATTTCTTCTGCATTTCTTTGAAAACAATGTCATCAACAACATCAGCATCCAGTGAGCCAAAATGACAACCACCGGCGTGATATTTGTTTGTGCAGAGATAATAGCGGTTATCGGACTTAGTTTTGCACTTATAAATCTTAGCGGTTAAAGCATATCCACAGCTAGCACATTTGATCTTACCCGCAAGCCAGGTTGCTTTTGCCTTGATAGGTCGTGCAACGCTTTGGTTGTTTAAGCACTTGGAACGGCATTTAATCCACGTTGCCGAATCGACGAGCCCCTCGTGGGGTGCCAAAACCAATGTGTGACCTACTAAGGATATGGTTTTTCGTTTAAGATTATCGCACGAATAAAGATACGCTCCGTTTATACCGATAAAATCACTTGGGGTATTGACAATGTTTGTGCCTTGTGCTTTAAAAAATTCATAAAGCTGATAGTCAGCTTTTACATACGCGGGGTTGATTACCACATCACGCAAACGGCTTCTGTTAAAGAGTTTACCGTCACGCTTTCGTATGCCATGCTCTTCCAAATAGCGCATTACATCACCAAATGAGGTTTGGGGCTTTGAATACATTGAAAAAATCAATCTGATAACCTCTGCTTCTTCCTCAATGGGCTTATACATTTTTGTTCGTATTCCATCTATAGTTGTTTCGACCAGTTCAAATCCGAAAGGTACTCTACCACCCATATAAAAGCCTCGTTTGCTACGTGATGAATAAGCATCAATAACACGCTGCTGAATGGTCTCACGCTCAAGCTGTGCAAAAATCATTACGATCATCAGCATAGCCTTGCCAATAGGCGTTGATGTGTCAAATTTCTCCATTGTGCTGACAAAGTCGACATGGTTCTTTTGAAAC
>JAZNLA010000071.1:0-2297 GCA_045578845.1 Acutalibacteraceae bacterium
CCCGCTCTCTTTGTTGGTGGCGATGCTCTTGCAAATGTTTGGGTGTTCTTGGTAGCACCTTTGGTAGGTGGTGTTCTTGCAGCACTTATTTACAAGTTCCTCGACAGTAAGAAGGCTGAATAAAGGAGATTAATAATATGAAAACGCTTAAGAAAATTTGGTTTTATTCTTTCAAAGTTGAAAAAAAGAATGTATCCTCACTGGTTGTAAATCTTATCGTTTGGGTGGTTGCCGCCTTCATTGCAGGTATCGTCCTGTGGTTAGCCACTTCACTTACCAGTTGGATACCGATTATCGGATGGCTTATTGGTGTGATCGTTGGTATCGCAGGCGGTGCTGTTGAGCTTTACAGCTTGATAGGCATTGTTCTTTCTATCCTTGTATTTCTTGATGTACTGAAAGATTAACCGCTATAAATTATAAAAGTGCAGTTCTGTTTGCGGACTGCACTTTTATAATTTATTTATACCTGCTTAAATAGCAAGGATAAATATTTTGAGCGTGGATAACATCATTGAGAAAATCGGCAAGAGATGATATAATGAATATATAAACTAAATTTTAGGAGGGCACACAAATGAAAACCATTATCATAGGCGGTGTTGCAGGTGGCGCAACTGCGGCGGCGCGACTTCGCAGACTGGATGAAAAAGCCGAAATTATTATTTTAGAGCGTGGCGAATATGTGTCCTTTGCCAACTGCGGTCTACCGTATTATATCGGCGGTGTCATCACTGACCGCGAGGACTTAACTCTCCAAACTCCAGAGAGTTTCAAAGAAAGGTTTAATATTGATGTCAGAGTTTTAAACGAGGCGGTTAAGATAAGCCCCGATACCAAAACTGTTACCGTCAAAATTCTTCGTACAGGCGAAACCTATGAAGAAACCTACGATAACCTCATTTTGTCTATGGGTGCCGAACCGATACGACCGAACATTGAGGGCGCTGACGGTAGCAACGTTTTCACACTCCGTAACATTCCCGATACCTTAAAAATTAAAAATTATATTAATACCGCAAAACCACGCTCGGCTGTGGTGATCGGCGGCGGATATATTGGTGTTGAGATGGCGGAAAATTTAGCACAGACAGGTCTAAAGGTTGCAATCGTAGAGCTTGCCGACCATCTGATAGCGCCCCTCGATTTTGATATGGCGGCGGATGTACATCGCTATATAAAATCCAAAGGAATTTATCTGCACCTGAATAACGGCGTAAAGGCGATAAACGGAAACACCGTTGTCTTGCAAAACGGCGAGATTACCGCCGATATGATTATTATGTCGGTGGGCGTCCGTCCTGAAACTGCAATCGCAAAAGACTGCGGAATAGAACTCAATAGGCGCGGAAGCATTGTTGTAAACAACAAAATGCAGACCAATATACCGAATATTTATGCTGTCGGTGATGCAGTTGAGGTGGAAGATTTTATAACAAAAAAACCTGCCTTTATTCCTCTTGCAGGGCCTGCCAATAAGCAGGGCAGAATTGCCGCCGATAATATTGCGGGATACGAGAGCATTTATACAGGAACGCAAGGCTCGGCAGTTTTAAAACTCTTTGATATGACTGTTGCTACCACAGGTCTTAATGAAAAGTCGGCTACTGCGGCAGGGATTGATTACGATAAGACCTACACCTATTCGGCATCCCATGCCACTTATTATCCCGGTGCGGCACAGATGTCAATAAAAGCGCTTTGGGATAAGAAAACGCTTAAAATAATCGGTGCGCAGATTGTCGGTTTTGACGGCGTGGACAAGCGCATGGACGTGCTTGCCACCGCCATTCGTTTAGGGGCGAAAATCACCGATCTTACAACCCTTGAACTTTGCTATGCTCCGCCTTTCGGAAGTGCAAAAGACCCTGTCAATATGCTCGGCTTCGTTGCCGAAAACATCGTCAGCGGAAAGTTAAAACAGTTCTTCTGGCACGATGTTGAAAATCTTGCTCGTGACGGCAGTGTTTTCTTACTCGACACCCGTACACCGTTTGAGGTGATGCAGGGCAAAATAGACGGATTTGTGAATATCCCGCTTGATGAACTGCGTCAACGACTTGACGAAATTCCAAAAGATAAACCTATTTATGTTCATTGTCATTCGGGGCTTCGTTCCTATCTTGCTTGCCGAATACTGACGGGTAACGGCTATAATTGCTATAACCTTGCAGGCGGATGGCGGCTCTATGAATCGGTAATAAACGAGCGCACCGTCCCCGAATACTCTTGTAAAGATTGCAAATAAGTATGGCTATGAGAAAAGCCGATGGGAAATCTTGCGATTTCTCATCGGC